>DAITMB010000133.1:0-12513 GCA_036835375.1 Bacteroidota bacterium | reverse complement strand
GTGAAAATCTTGGGCTTCGATGAATGGCAGCTTGATGCGGATCTCGTAGTGGTTCGTCTTTTCCTGCACAATGAAGGGGTTTTCCTGATGGAAAATGCGTGTCGGATCTTCTTGCCCGTAGATCGCATGACCGATCTGGCGTAGCAAATCCAGCCCAAATACTTCCTCGCCTTGGTGCGGCACTTGAAAAATCTGCAGGGGGGCAAATGACTCTTTAATTTCGGCGAGATGGCCGACCTGTGCAGCCAAATATTTTTCAAAAAAGGCTCCTCCTTCGCCCGCAGGAATGACCCGATTCACGATCACGGCGTCCACATTGTATCCATAGAGCTGCAAGTAGGTGTATGCCCTTCGTGCTTCCTGGATGACCATTCGCTCCGGATTGGCCACGATTCGGATAGAAGTGACGGCGGAATCGACGAGTATTTTCTGAACCTTTTCCAACTTTCCAAAGAGGGTCTCCAGTTCTTCGTACCCCTTGTCCACGGGAATGTCCATCGTGCGGCGCAGCAGCCCGCCGATGGTTTTGACCGCAAATTTTTGGCCGGGGAAGGCCTTGGTGAGCCAGCTTTGCGTGACTTGAGGAAGACTCAGCAGGGTGAGGGTTTCGCCTGTGGGCGCGGAGTCAATGACGATGAGGTCGTATTTTCCTTCGGAATAAAACTGCTCGATCCACAGAAATGCCGAAGCCTCCTCCATGCCCGGTAACACCGAGAGTTCTTCCGCCACGATGTTGTCCACGCCCTGCCAGCGAAAGATGGTCCGCATGAGTTGCCGCATATTGCCCCAATATTTTTTCATGGAATAATACACGTCGAACTCCTGCCCAAAGAGGTTCGGTGCGACTTCCACCGGCTCTGGTCCCAGCTCTCTGTCAAAAGCATCGCTAAGGCTATGCGCCGGGTCGGTGCTCATCACAAGGGTTTTGTAGCCCAAACTAGCAGCTTGAAGGGCCGTAGCGGCAGCGCTGGTGGTCTTTCCGACGCCACCTTTTCCGGTGAATAAGAGAATTCGCATGGCACAAAGATAGGGGAGAAGCTCCGTTGGCGAAGCTGACTTGGCATCAGCTCGCTCAAGCCTTTGGTCTGACCGATAGAAGATGAAATTGTTTGTTGATGGTTGACAAATAAGGGAAAAGCGGGATGGCACCTGGCGAAGATGTCCTTTTTGATCAAGGTGACAAGACAGGCTTTGTCTCGATCAGCTGGCGAGAAAACGTAGTTGGGCAAGGGCAGTTTTTTTCCCACCCATCAAGACAATCCTTATGACAAATGTGGCGAAAGCTTGTTATTATCGAGCTGATAAGTACGCTACAAATTTGCCCAATGGAACTATTACGACAAGCGATCCGACATATGGTCGAGGTGGAAGACAAAGAAGAGGAAGTACTGAGCGCCTTTTTGTCGCAGACTTATCTCCAGCGATTCCGAAAGCAGGAGATGCTCAGTTTTCCGGGACAAGTTCCACAGGAGATTTACTTCGTGAATCAAGGGATCATTCGGGTAATTATCTCGGACAGAGCCGGCACGGAGCACAGTATCCATTTCGCACTGGAGCAGCAGTTTATCGCGGACTATTCGAGCTACATTCAACAACGCCCTGCTTTCTACAGCCTGCAAGCGGTGGAAGATACCGAGGTTGTGGTTTTGCCTCGTTCGGCCATCGAATGGGGGTACAAGCATTTGCGAGAGGGGGAAAAACTCGGCAGGCTGATCGCTGAATTTTACTTCATTTATCAGGATCATCGGATCAGCAACCTCTACGCCAGAACTCCCAAAGAGCGCTACGACAGCATCACGGAGGTATTTCCTCATATCCATCAGCGGGTGCCACAGCATATGATCGCTTCCTATTTGGGAATCACCCCTGTCCACTTGAGTCGATTGAAAAAGGCAGATAACCAGGGAATTTCTGCAGAAAATGGAAGATGATACACGATTGGTAAACCTAAAAAAGTAAGCTGCAAGCATCCGTAGGAGAACGGCGACGCGCCGGAAAGTCTAAACATTTGTTATCGACTGATCGAAAGGAGCCGAATTACTTTTGAGGATCCGTATGGCAAAAGCATGTCCATGCGAAATCTTCTGGATCTATGTCTTTTTCAACTGCATTCAAAGCAAAGCTTCTCCGACAATATGGGCCTTGGGCCTTGGTAACAGGCGCTTCCTCTGGCATCGGGTTGGAGCTATCAAAGCGACTGGCCGAGGCTGGTTTTCACTTGATTCTCACCGCTCGGCGGGCAGCATTGTTGGAGCAGATCCAACAGCAGCTCACGACCAAACACAAAGTCAAGGTTCACATCGTTGCTGCTGACGCATCCGAACCTGAGGGCATGGCCCAGATCTTGGCCGCAGCAGATGAAGTGGACCTGGGGTTGGTGGTCGCTTCGGCGGGATTTGGGAGTTCTGGATTGTTTCTACACAGCACACTTGCCGATGAACAAAACATGGTGCGTCTCAACTGCGAATCTCTCCTCGGCTTGGTACACTATGCCAGTCAAAGGTTGGCCAGTCATCGGTTGGAGAAGCAGCAGCGCGGGGGAATCATCTTGATGAGTTCGCTCGTCGCGTTTCAAGGGGTGCCCTATTCGGCCAATTATGCGGCGACCAAGGCCTACGTGCAGTCACTTTCAGAAGCGTTGGCGGTGGAACTCAAGCCCTTGGGGGTAGATGTATTGGCCGCAGCGCCAGGGCCTGTGCAGAGCGGATTCGCAGACCGTGCCCATATGCAAATGAGCATGTATCTCACCCCCAGTCAGGTGGGCATTCCGATCCTCAAAGCCCTTGGCCGCCAGTCCACGGTACTGCCCGGACTGCTCAGCAAAGTGCTGGTCAATTCCCTTCGGACGCTGCCTAGATGGGGCAAAATCAGGATCATGAAAGTCATCATGCAGGGAATGTCTTCGACCATGGCAAGCTGAGTTCGCTGTGAGATACTCGAAATAATGCGCTGCTTTTTACGCATCTTGCTGTATGCAAAGGCTTTCAGTTACGTTTTCCCTGACGGCATGCTGCGCGATTCTCCTCTCTTGGAGCCAATTCATGCAAGCGAGTACCTATTATCTCAGCGCTGAAGGCAGCGATCTTCATAATGGACGCAGTCCCTCCCAAGCCTGGGCAAGCTTGGCTCAGGTGAATAATTTTTCATTTCAGCCCGGCGACACCATCTTGTTAGAAGGTGGTACCAGCTTTGCGGGCTCCCTCAGTTTTGGTCCTGGCCAAGGGGGTAGCGCCTTGGCACCGCTGGTCATCGCTTCGTATGGCGAGGGGAAGGCAACGATTTCTGCTGGGGGCGGGCATGGAATCAGCATTTATAACTGCGCCGGACTGGTGATTCGATCGCTCTTGTTAAAGGGTTCTGGGATGGAGAACAATGAGGAGGGCGGTATTTTGGCTTTTCACGACAAGACCATCCAAGGTTTTCTAACAAACCTACAGTTGATTGACCTGGAGATTGAGGGCTTTCGCTTCGGGATCGGCATTGGTGGTCAACTGGAGGAAGGCGGCTTTGAGGACGTAGAAATCAGCCATTGCCACGTGCATCACGTGCGAGAAAACGGCATATTTTCCTGGGCCGAGGATCAGGGTGCTTCGCCCATGCTGGCGCACCGCCGATGGCGCATCCGCCATTGCCTTGTGGAACAGATTCCCGGAAAGCCCGACCCCAACCAGCATTCCGGCAACGGGATCATGATCTCCAGCGTGGATACTTGTCTCATCGAATTCAATCTGGCAAGATATTGCGGCCAACACAATTTGCACTGTGGAGGGCCTGTGGGAATTTGGGCTTATGCGGCCTCGCACGTTGTGATCCAGCACAACGAAGCCCACCACATCAGCCACGGAACGGGTTGCGACGGTGGAGGGTTTGATCTCGATGGAGGCTGCACCCACTCGATCATGCAGTACAATTACTCTCACCACAATGCTGGTGCGGGCTATCTCATCGCGCAGTATGCCGATGCACCACCCATCCATCATCTTACCATCCGATATAATCTCAGCGAGCACGACGGCTCGCAGGGCAAATATGGTGGGATTGTGCTGTGGACTTCCAGGCAAGGACCTCATCCTCAGATACAGGATGTGGACATTTATCACAACACCATTTTCACCGAAGCCTCTCCGTCCTCGCCTGCGCTGGCCATCTGGGATAACGATTATGCGCGCGTGCGCATCTTCCACAACCTTTTTCTGACAGGATCCAGCCCCGTGATGGTCGATGAGGCCCTTGCAGGCGTTCGGTTCCTGCGAAATCTTTATTACTGTTATCAAGGTCCGGTCCGGATTCAGGCGCAGGGAACCCTCTATTCAAGTATGGCAGCTTGGGCTCAAGCAACTGGTGCAGAGATGCAAGACCAGCAGATTTCGGGCTTGGCAGTAGATCCCCTGCTGGTGGCTCCGGGCACAGCAGGCACCCTTGACGATCCCATGCTGCTGAACTCAATCTTGGCATACCAGCTGGCAGGGTCTTCTCCGGCAATTGGGCAGGGAATCGTCCTCGCATCTGAGGGGATAGATCCCAGCACGAAGGACTTTTGGGGGACACCACTGCCCGAGCATTCACATGACTTGGGCGCATATCAGTCTCCTTCAGAAAATTCGACTGACGTCGCAACGCTGCTCAGGTCCATGTTTTCCATTCGGATTGCGCCCAATCCAGCACAAGACAGCCTCGTGTTGCATTTGTCTGGGACGTCACCCTGGAAGGAAGCGCAATTCAGCATCTGGAATGTTCACGGACAGCTGGTGCACGCGGGCGCAGTATGGCCAAGTCAAGCAATCATTCCGATCCACGCTTTGACCAACGGACAATATTTTTTGAACATTCAATTAGGCGGCCAATCGCTTCCTAGCCAGTCATTTATCATCGCCAGATAGCATCGGGTTAGCTCATGGTCGCAAAGTCCGTATCGAGATATTCGGCTTCTGCTTCATTAAAGAATCGAAGATAAGCTGCGTGAATGGATGGATCGCCGTCGTGGTCCCAGCGACGCAGAATGATTCGAAGCGTGGGTTGTGAAAAGGAGCCATAATCCAAAAACGCTGCGTAGAACAGTACTTGGACAGGCCCGGCAGCTTGTCGCAGGATTTTCTCCACCCCGGCTGCGAAAGCTACGTCTCTCGCATATTGAGAATGAATTTTTCCTTGTGGAAAAATGAGCACGATGTTGCGCGGATCCCCCAGTAGGCTGGAGGCATAGCGGAGGCTCGCGATCATGTCGCGACTTCCGGGCTGAATGGAAAAGGCGCCACCTTGTCGGAGGAAGGGTCGAATGGACAGTTGGGTCTCCAACATCATCACAAAATAAGATCTTTTCCACAGCCTGCGATTCATCTCAATGGGCCAGAATCCGTCCCACCAGCTGATGTGGTTGCCGATCATCAAGACCGATTTGTCCTCATCCAGCGCGATTTTTGGCCCGATCTCCATTTTTCGGAATCGCCACCAAATGCTGATTCGGCAGAAGCTCTGCCAAAACCATCGACCAAATGGGGTAGGGCGTGCAGGAATCATGAGGGATAAATTACATCAACAGAGAAAGGCCGTCTGAATGGTCAATGTGAAAGTCTCAGGCTGAATCAGTTCGGGTAATCTTCTGCAACGCAGCTCGCTGCAATTTTGGCAGAAAGCAGGCACAGCGGAATGCCTCCTCCTGGGTGGACTGAGCCGCCACAAAAGTAAAGTCCCTGAAGCTTTTTCGAAAAATTAGGGTGCCTCAAAAACGCCGCGAAAGGATTATTCGAGCTGCTGCCATACAGGGCACCTTGGTGGGAGGAAGTACGCGAAGCGATGCCCTGTGGGTCGAGAATTTGCTCCACCAGGATCTGGCTTTCTATGGCAACACCCAAGCGACGCTCCAGCTTGCGGAGGATCTGCGCACGGGCTTCGGCGATCAGCGTGGACCAATCCTGGCCCGTGTCGGCGGGAGTGTTGATCATTACAAACCAGTTTTCATTTCCTTCCGGGGCATCATTCGGCTCGATTTTGCTGCTGACATACACATAGACTGTGGGATCGTCGCTGAGGGAGCTTTCTTTCCAAATGGCCCGGAATTCTGCCTCATAATCGGCAGAAAAAAAGATGTTGTGGGTATCGAGCGCTGGATATTTCCCCTTCATGCCCCAGTAAAAGATGAGGGCAGAGCTACTTCTGGGTTGTTTCAGGGTAGTCTCTGGAGCAGGTAAATGCGGGAGCAGCTGCCGATAAGTCGGCACAATATCAGCATTGCTGAGCACGATGTCGGCGAGAAAGTCCGCATCTCCCACCTTGATCCCACGCACATTTCCGCGATCGTGGAGGATTTCTGTCACGATTCTTCCAAAGAAAAAAGAAACTCCAAGTTCCTCCGCCAAGCGATAAAGGGCTTTGGTAATGGCAAACATTCCGCCCTTGGGAAACCATGCACCCATGCTGTGCTCCAAGTGAGGGATGATATTGAGCGTAGCGGGAGCCTGGTAGGGGTCCGATCCGTTGTAAGTAGCGTAGCGGTCAAATAATTGCACCACACGAGGATCTCGAAAGCGCCGATTATTGGCCTTGTGCATGGTCTGAAAAGCATCCAATTCGTGCACACGAAGGGCCGAGCGGAGGGTATCTTTCCGAAAATAGGTGGAAAATTTGTGCAGCGAGCGCTCCAGAAATACGTGGTGTGTAATGGCGTAAAGCTTGGCGCTCTTGGTCAATAGGCCCTGAATGGCCTCGGCTGATTCAGCGGTCTTAGCTACCAGCTCCGCTACAAAGGCTTCCGGATCCCGGTGGGCGTCAATCAGCGTCCCGTCTTCATAAAAGTAGCGCGTGATCACGGGCAGCCCGGTGTACTGGAAGTAATCCGCTGGCTGCTTTCCCGCTAGGAGAAATAATTCATCGACCAATGCTGGCAGGGTAAAGAGAGAAGGCCCTGCGTCCCAGCGGAATCCCCCCTCCCGAAACTCCGAGATCTTTCCCCCAGGCGTGGGAGCAGACTCCCATACTGAAACTTCGTGCCCCATGAGGCGGAGACGAATGGCACCTGCCAACCCACCGATTCCTGCTCCAATGACGATTGCTTTCAATGATTTCTGTTTAAAATAAATGATCTGGTGTCTTCTCGATGAATTTCTCGACGTGTTTGCTATACCCACAGACAGAAGGATTGTTATGTGCGACCTCCCTGGAGTTCGTGAGAAAATGGAATGAGGCCGTTTCAAAGGCTTGTTTGGTACAAAGTCGAGCAAGGATTTCTCAGGCATTCATCCTTCGGAAAAATTTTCCTCACTTCATTCTTTGGGTGACATTTGTTGATGGAAAAGGTCCTTTTTGATTTGATCCGTCAGTTCCCTGGCTTCTGCAAGAATGCGGTTTTGATCGCCAGTGAGTAGCTGCCCCTCCTGCCATACGAGCTTTCCTTGCACGAGGACCGATGAGAGATCGGATGGCTGCAAGCTGTACATCAGTAGCGAAAATGGGTCATACATGGGCATGGCGTGTGGAGCCGAAAGGTCATAGACCAAGATATCAGCACATTTACCGACGGTGATGGACCCAGTGATACCATGGATGCCCAAAGCTTCGGCACCCCCGATGGTTCCGATCAGGAACCAATCTCTCGCACTGAGAAGAGCTGGATTTTCCTGAACCCCTTTGTGGAGTTTGGCGGCCGTGTGCAGCTCTCCGAGCATGTTGAGATTGTTGTTTGAGGCGGCACCGTCTGTCCCCACGCCCACGGGGATTCCTGCTAGGTAGCATACAGGAATGGGGGCGACGCCACTGCCCAGTTTGAGATTGCTCTCGGGGCAGTGTGCGACGGCGATCTGCGAAGCCGCCATTTGGCTGATGTCCGAAGCAGAAAGATGCACGGCGTGTGCGGCAATGACACCTTTTCGCAACAGGCCCATCTGTTGGAGGCGGGCCACGGGAGAGAGTCGGTGCGTTTGGAGGCTCTGAGCGACCTCTTCGCGGGTTTCCGCAAGGTGAATGTGGAGCAGGGCACCACGTTGGCGCGCCATGGAGTCACAGGCGCGCAGCTGCGTCTCGCTGAGCGTGTAGGGGGAGTGAGGTGCCACAGTCGGGATCACGAGTGGGTGGTTCTGCCATTTGTCGAAAAGTTGGTTGGCGAGGTTCATGCCCTCGCTCGTCGTGCTGGCACTGGGTGAAGGAAACATTAGGATGCCTTCTCCCACCAATGCACGGATTCCCAGATCGGCTGCTGCTTGGGCTACTTCTTCTTCAAAAAAGTACATGTCGTTGAAAGTCGTGGTGCCCGAAGCCAGCATTTCTAAGATGGCGAGCCGGGCGCCGATGCGCACGGTAGTCGGTCTCAGCACGGCGGTCTCCGCTGGCCAAATGTGGTCTTGGAGCCAGGTGGCCAGTGGGAGGTCGTCTGCCAGACCCCGAAACAGCGTCATCGCTGCGTGGGTGTGAGTGTTGATCCAGCCGGGGCAAATAAGTTTTCCCTCCCCATCAATTCGCTGTGCGGCATGGTAGGACGTTGCTTCCGCACGCGGACCCACATACACGATTTCACCATCCCGAACCAAAATGAGCCCATCTGAGACGATAGGTGCCAGTGTGTCAGCGGTGAGGATGGTGCCCCCTTCAATGGCGATTTCATGCGAAAAATCCGTAGGCGGAGATTCGCAGGAGGTCAAGTATGTCCCAGCGGCCCAGAAGCTCGCACACAAATACAAGAACTTGAGGAACAAGAACTTGAAGCAACCGATACAGTGAGGGAAGTTTTCTTGGTTCACTTTCACTTTTGTGTATATTTGATTCCATCAAAACAAACCTTAAATCTCCAGATTATGTATCAATCCTTGCACCGTCTTGTCATGATTTTCTGTCTATTGGCTGCCTCGGTTTCGCCTGCCGCGGCCCAAGTCCAAAGTGCAGAAAAAGAGCAGGACGAACAAGTTCTTATGCAATTGACAACCTCGTTTGTCGATGCGTATCAGAAGTTGACCGAGACCAAAAATAAGCAAGCGGTGTTGCAATACTTCCATCCGGAAGCCAGCTCCAATTTGTTTGTGTTTAATATTTCTGGAAAATCAAGGGTTAGTAATGGAACCGTCAAGAACTTTGATGCTTTCATGGATAACCTCCTGCGCACCACGATTTCTGTTTATGTGTATGAGTTGATGGAAGATCCGGTGATCACGCTCATGGGCCACGTCGCGACCATCTCCTACAAGGTGAAGTATGAAATCAAGGAAGAAGATGGGATTTGGGTAAAAGGAAATGAACTGGTCACCCTCGCGCTGGAAAAGCTCATTGACAAGTGGATGATCGTCCACTACTCCATCATTCAGATCGAAGACGAAAAGCTCAAAGGCACCTGTATTTGCGAGTTATTTGTCGGAGAGGGGGAAGACGCCGAAGTCGTGTCCAAAACGGTCGTTCCCAATGGTCGGAGTTATTCCACGAAGTTCGATAATTTTGTTTTTCGCAAAGTCGAGAACGGCGATGTGCTCATCAAATCACCCACCCAGACCTTCCGTAGATTGGCTAGTGGCCAGCTGGTGATAATGGGCCCCGAAGGAGAAACCATCGAATTGGGAATTCCCGCCGGGAAAAAAGAGACCGTGCTCATGATCCTTCAGCAAGGCTTGTACAAGGACTCCTGCGCCAGAATCACCCTCCGCTAAGATTCTCGAAAAGATAAGTGAGCCTTTGGGCCGGGGAAGTCCAAGACCTCCCAAAACAGCTCCGCAGTATTCGCTGCGGAGCTGTTCTTTGATGAACAGAGGGTGGTCAGTTGGTTTGGGGGCTTCCTGGCATCGAAACATTAGAATCCGAATCGGTCGGAATGGGGCCGTTGGCAGAAAACATCTGCTGACCCGCAACCAATTTACTTACTTGGATAGTGTGCACCTTATACCAAGGAGAAGTGCCTCTGAATTCACTTAGCCTAGCGATTCAACTCAACGATAATTTTGAAGAGGTTCCACATTTTCACTAGACGAGATCGATTTTTTTCACGATTCACTGCTCGCTTTTCACGTCAAAAATAGTGCATTAACAATTTTTCGAAAAATATGGGGTCGCAGGTTGTGATGGAATTATTTTTTTTCGATAAGTTACTTTCAGTGCTCGCTCATTTTTTTAAATCATTGTATTCAGCTTGAAAGGTTGGATACTTGATTCGTGTGGCAAATCTCTTTTTCATTCTAAAAATAGCTATTTCCTTTCCAAGCATGGTCTTAGAGTAGTCAACCGTGTTTTATTTTTTCCGGAATAGAAGGGATATAGTAGATAAATAGAAAAATTACATGATTCTTCCTATTTCATGAATCCATATATCTTTTTATTGGGTGGCCAGGATTTGGAAATGCTGGCCATCCGGGAACTCCTGTTAGATCATGGGTATGAAGCGGGTCGCGACCTGATCGATTTACAATTAGGTTGGGGAGCTGCGCTTAGCGCTTATAAGGATTGGCTGAGGCCTTCGGGGCAAAAATACGTCGGGATCGAACTGAAGACGGACCTGGAAATTCCTGTAGGTGTCGATTACCAGTTGATCGACCACCACAACGAGCAGGCCTATCTCCCAGCCTCGATTGAGCAGGTAGCGGCGTTGCTGGGAGTCGAACTGACGCGGGAGCAGCAACTCATCGCTGCGAATGACAGGGGTTACATCGGGGCCATGATCGCAGCGGGCGCCACAAAGAAGGAATGGAAAAACATTCGCAGGCAAGACCGCAAAGTCCAGGGTGTTTCCGATGAAGACGAGCAACTGGCAAAACAATCGCTGAAAAAAAACGCCCGCTCCGGCAAGCTGG
This sequence comes from Bacteroidota bacterium, assembly GCA_036835375.1. Classification (GTDB taxonomy): domain Bacteria; phylum Bacteroidota; class Bacteroidia; order J057; family J057; genus JANQTF01. The sequence goes on along the minus strand of DAITMB010000133.1, from coordinate 1,756 downwards.
GCTGGACCATCGTCAAATCCCTCACGCCACGGTTTTCTGCCGTGCGCGACCGGATTCCCCATGAGCAACCCTGCATTGTCTATGATGCGGCAGAACTTGTGTATTATGGACCGGGCATTTCCCGGATCGTGCGGTTTTTCCAGCAAGCGCTCGGCCCTGTACAAAGCCATGAGGCTCTGGTCTGGGGCGGTGGCGAAAAAGGCTATTTCATGATCCTGCGCGCACATCTTTCGCCTGCCCAGCTATCCTCCACCCTCATTCAAAAAATCGAACACGCTATGGCAAAGTACAGCCACCACACCTTCCTGTTTCCCTTCAAATGGTATCCTACCCGCGCGGGTTTCTCACTTGCTGCCTTTGTGGAAAAGCTCACCTCACAGGAAACTGCGCTGGGAAAACTGAGTCCCAATGAGTTCAGCACCGCCCAGGCGACTGCCTACAACGAGTTTACTTACTTTTACGATTTTGTCGCGGAGGCCCTCTACGCGCCGGACAGAGAGCTCCGCGCTTACCTGCAAGGGCAGGAACCCATTGACAAAGCAGATGCACCGCCTGCCATGTTTTTTCACCTACAGCACAATCTGGCGCAACGGGAGCACACATGGTACTACACCTTCGGACTGGCGAAAGAGAACAGGATTTATCGACTTCGTATCGACTCGATTTTGCTCAACCTCTATGAGGCAGGCGTGGGCGTGCTTTCCTTTCACTTGGAAAACGACAGCTATCCCGACCATTCTGATATCCTGAAGATCAACCAGTTTGGGAGGCGACTCTTTCCTCAGTTTCTCAGCACGGGCGCGGATCCCTTGCAGGAGGTAAAAAAAGTCCTGATACCTGATTGGATTTCCATCCAACAATCGGCAGGCGAGGATGAAGACGGCCAGGCACACTTCGAAGATGTGAAAGGTAGCCGCGACGACTTTTCCCGCTACCAAAACCTGGAACAGGTGGGCAAATCCCCATTCATGCTGCCCCGGCTGTTCAATGCGATTTTCCCCCCCGGCAGCATCACAGGGCTCAATGACAGTACGGCAGGGGATATCCGAATCTATCCCGTGATGGACGATCGCATGTTTGTGGTGTCCTGGTACAAGCCGGACGATAAGACGCCCAAAGATTTATTTTCTCACAAAATCAACTTTTCCCACCCCGATACCTACGGCGCGGAGGCCCGCGACTTCTGGTACCAGTACATCTACCTGGATCACGACGGGCCCACCTCTGTCAATGATTCCTTCACGGCGGAACTACTGTCCCAGGCCTCCTATACCCGCTGGAGCGGATTCGGTAGCCTGTTTGGCGTGACGCGTTACTCGCTCATGGCCCTCACGGGTTTTCCACCGATTCAAACCCACATGGAGACCATCTACTACAAGATGGCTGAACTCTGCCTCGTACAACGTGCACTCTTGCTGCGATTTTCCGATGAGGCAACCCACTTCTCACGCCGCAAGTTGGGCCAAATCAGCAGCCGGGAGCTACAGTCGCTGGAAGAACTGCACCAGAATTACCTGCGATTTATCAACAAGATCTACTTCCGGGAAATCACCGCACAGGATCAGGGCATCGAGTTGTATGATAAATTGCAAGCAGCGCTGCGCCTCCCCCAGCAAGTGAAGGACCTGCAAGGTGAGATCGAAACCCTTTACCAGTACGGCCAACTCGTTCAAGAAGAGCGGCGCAATAAACAACTCGATACCCTCACTTGGGTTGGCGGTCTGTTCCTGTTGCCTGCCATTTTGCTGGCCTTTTT
>DAITMB010000132.1:0-12596 GCA_036835375.1 Bacteroidota bacterium | reverse complement strand
TACCCGAGATGTTCACCTTCAAGTCCGGGATCCACTAATGATGGTGTAAGAGGGCAGCGCCCAGAAGGGATCAGCACTTCCTACCCCACCTTCTGATAAGTAATATCTGTCAGGGGGCGTTGAAAAAACATGTCGTCGGCGGCTTCCTGGAGGTCTTTGGCGCTGAGGCGCTCAATGTCTTGCACAAATTCCTGATGGCTTCGCACGTGTTCGAAGGTGAGGAGGTCGCTCGCCATTCCGAGCATTTGGTTGAGCAGATGCTCGTTGCCGAGGGTGAGCTGCCCGATGAGTTGGCGCTTGACTTGGTTGAGCCGGACTTGTCCAAGTGGTTTTTCGCGCAATTCTTTCAATTCTTTCATGACCAATCGCCGGATGGCGTCCACACTGGCATTTTCGCAGGCGTAATAGACGCCCCACATGCCCGTGTCGGAGTAGGGGCGATAGAAGGACTGAATGTTGTAGGCCAGTCCGAATTTCTCGCGAATGTTGAGCGTGAGGCGGGAGTTCATGGCGGGGCCACCGAGGAGGTTGTTGAGGACCATGAACGAGAAGTGGCGATCGTCACGGACGGAGCAGGCCCTGCCTCCGATGAGCACGTGGGCTTGGTCGCTATCAAATGCAACGGTTCTGCCAGAAAGTTGCTCGGCCTCGGGCCAGTGCCGGGCGGCTGTCCCGGTGGTCAGCGGCAGTGGCGTGAGGAATTTTCCCGCTACGCGCATGACTTCGCGGCGAGTGACATTGCCGATGACGCCAAACACGATTCGGTCGCTGGTGAAAGAGCGACGAATGTGATCTTGGAGCTGGGTTTGCGTAAATTGCTGAATGCTGTCTTTGGTTCCCAGAATGGGGTGGCCCAGGCCATGGTCAGGAAAGATCATCAGGTCAAAATCTTCCTCAATGGCTTCGTCGGGGATATCCCGGTACATGTCGATTTCCTCCGAAATCACCCGTTTTTCCTTCACAATCTCCTTTTCCGGAAAGGTGGAATAGAAGGTGATGTCGGTGAGCAACTCTACAGCCCTGCTGAAATATTCGGACACCAGAGAAGCATGGAGGTACGTCTTCTCCTTGGTCGTGTAGGCATCGAGTTCGCCTCCAACTGCTTCGAGGTAGTTGACAATGTGAAAGGTCTTTCTTCGGCGGGTGCCTTTAAAAATCATGTGCTCGACGAAGTGGGACATTCCCCACTCTTGGCTGAGGTCGTCACGGCTTCCCGATTCGATGACAAATCCGCAGTGGACAGCCCGCGTATAGGGCACGTGAATGTATATGATGCGAAGCCCATTGGGCAAGGTGATGATTTCCGGGGTCATGTGTTCCAGTAGGTGGAGAGACGAAGGAGTCGAAACTCAGGGGTGGAAGATGGGGAAAATTACGCCGAATATTCAGCACCGACACATCAATTTTTTCCCTCAGTTGTTAGAAAAGCTTTCAAAATCGGAAAGGTAAAACTAACAAGGCACACTCAACGCGAATTTATTACCTTTGTTTTGTACTGGCGGCCCTACATTGGCCGTTATTGCATCGATACGAATGTTAACCTCCACGATTCTACGCTCTTATGAAGGGGAATACCGCTTCGGCAATCATTGCCTTGATGTTTTTGCTACCGATGACGTCTTGTTACTTCGAATGTGATTCTCCGAGTTCTGTCTCAGTCGGCGGGGAATTTTTCACAGTAACTTACGTAGATTCTTTTGGTTTTAACTATCTCGAAACTGTGTACGATCCAAACGGTGTCGTGGTCTTTCTGGACACCACCGGCGGAGAAGATCCCAATCCGAGATTCGAGTTGATCAGCCCCGGATTTACCGGCGGAAAGTTTGGCCCATTCAACTTTACCGAGCGCTATATCGACCCGACAAACGCGACCTTCAACAACATTTTGCTTTTTGGACGGCAGTACGATTTCGACTACTACATTCGCAAGGATGTGTTCGGCGTTGACACGTTCCGGGTGAGCTTCCTGCTGGATGTGGATGAATGCAGCTCCTTTTGGAGATTTGTTCGCTACAGCCGCAATGGCGTTCCGCTCCCACAATACGACGGGCAGTTGAATCCCGATATTCTGATTATTGAGTAGATCGCAGCGTAAAGGATCTGAAAAAAGGGAATAACCCTTTTTTCGTGCCTGAGCAATATTTTCTTATCTTGTTGCAGGGCGAATTTCGTCCTGCTTGCGTTTTTACCACCCCAAAGTGTTTGTTCCAATGTCTGGACTAAACAAAGGCCTCCGATCAGTCGCTATCTCAATCCCCTTTTTGCTGTTCGCTCTGTTGCTGACTTCTTCGTTGCCAGCGCAATCTTGCCGTGTGTTTGAACGAGAAATGGAGACTCTCTTCATGAATCATCTGCCTCAGACACCCGTGCCGAAGGAAAGCTTAGAGAGGATCAGGTCAAGGTGCATGGAGCCAACACGTAAGATGCTGTTGATCTATAATTTCTTTCGGGCAGTAGATGCCTACCAGTCATCTGGTTTGAGCGATAGAGAAGCGTATGAGTTTGCCGTTGGGTATTACAATCGATCGGCAGAGTACTTCATGCTCCTCACAGAATACGAGTTGGAAGATCCATTTTTTGTAACTTTTTATCAAAGGGCCGAAGAACTTGAGTCAGCAATTGCCCAACTCGGATATCAATCTGGATACAGGGCTATGGCCCCACAGTCTATGGTGAGTAGCAGAATGCGCGGGTCGTCATCATCAAGCACTAGCATGAACGCACGTGCACAAAGCGCCACAGTAAGAACAAGCCCCGAAGATTGGAACAGAGAGAATGCCATTTTGCCCGACCGCGCTTCCATCCAGGTGAACCAAAGCAACGCCAGAATGGCGGGAACGGCGAACAACCAACAATGGGACAGGGTCTCTGTGACCCCTTCTTACCGCCCATCTTCCTCTTCAAATCAGCGCACGACCTCCTCTTCCCAGATGCGCACGACCCAGCAAACGAGAAATCCCGATACCTACGCTGGAGTCCAATATGTGGGAACCATGTCTAGCCTTGATCCAGTGGATTACCTGAACTACTCTCGGTCGCTCCAAAACCAATCCAATGGTGCCAACATGCGCCGTGGGAATGATGCATTCGAGGCCAATCCCAATCCGCAAGAGTTGTGGCAGTACAACTACACCGATCCTTCCAATGCCAATGCGAGCGCCAGAAGACAAGCAAATACCGTGAATCAGGCACCAGCGCCTGCACCTAAGACAGAGGGGGCTATTTTGGTGAATGTTGGGACGCAGACGCCCCTGACCAATCGTCCGGGCAAATCTTCAGCAGCAATCAAGCAGTTGGGATACGGCGAAGCAGCCTATCGCGTGGCGGGTGTCGCTCCATCGGTGCAGCACGGCGAGACGTATGTGCAGGTCCAGACCGTGGACGGTCAGCTCGGATGGCTTCCGCAATCGCTGTTGATTGAAGATGGTCGGGTGGCTGTCGTGATTCAAACGGTGGGCGCCAGAGGGATTCAAGGAAACAACGGAATAACCTTCTTTCCCGGGGAGCCTGTGGTATTGGCGCGCTACGAAAATGGTCAAGCCCTTGCCTATGGGCGCGATGGGAAAAAAGCTGGATGGATTGCCGACCTACGTGCACTCAGCATCAGCGAAGAAGATATCGAGTTGTCCGACTTGATTGCCGATGCCATGTCGCACACTTCTATTTATGCCCGCCGTGCAAAGCTGGCTGATATTCAGCGCCAGCCAGCTTATCGCTCCTCACCGCTAGCGGGTGTGGTGGATCGACTGGTCGCCGAAGAGGCCCAGCGGCAATAAAAATGTTCTTAGAAAGAGGTAGCTGACAAAAGAAAGCATTTGTAAATTCACATGAGCCGCACCATGGCTCGCAGCATCGCAGAAGCCGCAGGTGGTTTCTGCGATGCTTTTTTATGGACAATTTCGAAATTAATAAAAAGCGGTCGATCCCTGTCATCAATCTCTGCGAATCCCTTCTGCAAAGGCAGGGTTGTTTTTGACTTCGATCTTAGCGACCTCTTGGGCGAAGACCTGAAGAAATGGTTTTTTGAAGTGATGGGAACTAATCCACACGTCGAACTTGATGACTTCGGGCGTGACCGCGTCCCATGAACTATCCTCCCTCAAATGAAGTAGAATCTGCTCCATTTCTGGGCTGAGTTGGCGAAAGTCAAAGGACTGACGATCCAGCAAGACGAGAAAGCGAAACATGCGTTCGAGCCGGGAATCTGGTTTGTAACGGGAGATATGTTTGCGAAGGGCTTCAATTTTGGGAGAAGCCAGATCCGCCAAATCGCGGTCGATCAGGAGCATGATCTCAAAAATTCTCAGGTTGATGTTCCATCCACTTTTATCCGAAAATAGGCGCTGAACATCTCCGAGCAGGTCATAGGCAAGCTTGAAATTACCGTTGAGGTAGGCCAGGCAGGATTCCAAGTAGAGAACCAGATCAAGAAAAGTGCCTCCTCTTTTCCGGGAGCGCAGAACGCTGAGAGAGTCCAGCACCCTTTGTGCCTCGCTGTATTGGTGTCGATACAGACAGGCGAAAATCAGGTAAGTAGAGGCAATAAGAAAGTTGGTTTTTTCCTTGGGATACGTCGCGGCAGCCATCTTGGCAGATCGATAGCCATTTTCAAATTGGAACGTCTGCAACTCAATGGCAGCGAGGCGCAGATAAGTGGTGCCGAGGCGATTTTTGGAGGCGATGTGCTTATTGGTCTCAAGAAGATCCGCCAAGTCTTGCAGCAGATCCCGCGCCTTGAAGTAATCTTTGTCTCCCTGTGCTTGAGTGACCAAGAGGGACAGGTGATAATAATGGGCCCGGGTAGAATAATGTTGGTTGAGGGCTTCTTCGAGCAGGGATTCTTTCTCTTGCAAGTAGCGCCCGGCGACTTCTACATTGCCTCCAGATTCCTGAAGGTGGGCTTGATAGGTATCAAAAATTTCACTCGCCAAAAGATCGGTAGTAAAGGAGTTCAAGGTATCTTGAATTTTGATGGCGTAGGATTGCACATCGGACACCGAGGAAGAAACAGCGAGGTTGCGTAGCGCGATAAAGCCCATGAGTTGGTATTCAGGAAAACCACAAGCTTCAGCTTGTTTGATACACTTGTTCAGGATTTCTCGCGACAGGTCGTACAGGCCACGGCGGCGTAGTACCACCGTGTACACAAGTTGCTTTTGAATCTCAATGGCGGCATATCCGGCTCGGTCTTCGCGAATGCTGGGATTGTTTTCGAGGTTAATACTCAGGGCCAGGACTTCCATCATGCGCTCCATAAACCGCGCTTTGAGCATCAAAAACCCCTTAGATTTTGGGTCGCCATATAGCTGAGCGGAGATCTCGCTCTGCTTTAGAAGCGGGCCTTTGTCAAGGATTTCCAGTAGTTTCAGGGCTGTGTTCTCTCCCTTCACATGAAATGCTTCCAGGAAATTTCGCAGGTAGCGCTTTTCCCCCTTCGACATCGTGGCGTAGATCCGGCGAATGTGTTCCAAGAGATGATTATTTGAGGTGAATATGGGGGAATTCCGTGACCAAGAACGGCGCATCGAGCCATTTGGGTATAAATTAATATAAGATTAATTCCTGACATTTTCGACAAAATTTCGAAATGAATGGTAGTTCAACATAGGGTAATTACTGGGAATTTTCGCGATAACCATCGTAAATAGAGCATATTGGCAGAGCCTGAACGAGGGATTATGGAAAGTGATTCAGAAAAAAATTTCGTTTAAGCACACTTGACCAGATGCGCGAAGAGAAAATAACGGAGAATAGCGCCTGAAAGAAATAGCAAAAAGGGAATGAATTCTCTAATTCTTCCGTTACCTAATCGATCACATCTCCATCATTTCCGAGCCTGGTTGCTATATTCTTGTATTGTGTTAGGGAAAAGCACGATTAGCGTCCGAAACAAGGACCATACCCAGGGAGTTCACGCTTCCTGGGTTTTTTGTTTTGGGACTTTTTCTAGAAAGGTGTAATCTAGAATCTTGGTTTCACCTGATTGATTTATCGCCGAGCACGTCGCTCTTTCTGGTAGCGCTGCGGGTAAATTCCACCATTTTATGAGCACTCCCACTTCCTCACTAGCCTCCGCGTCTCCCAAGCGCCGCTTTTTGCCATCCGATTTTCTAGTCGATTCATGGGAAGGTCTCCTTCCTTACTTTGATCAGCTCTTGGAGGCGAATCCTGAGGGGGAAGAAGCGTTTATGTCTTGGCTCGCACAAGTGGAGGAACTCTTAGCGGTGATCCAGGAAGAGTCAGCCTGGCGATACATCCGAATGTCTTGTGACACGCAAGACGAACTCATCAAGGCGCAGTATCAGCATTTTGTTCAGGACGTTGCTCCACACATCTCCCTGGTTGAGCATCGGCTCAATGAAAAGATCGTCGCCCATCCAGCATTTTCGAAGTTGCCAGTCGAATATGCTCCCTTCGTCCGTAGCCTCCACAAGCAGATGGAGCTTTTCGTAGCGGAAAACATCCCACTGGCGACCGAAGTCACTACCCTCGGCCAGCAGTATGGCACCCTGATGAGCAAGATGACCATCCAGCATGACGGTCGGGAACTCACCATGCAGCAAGCCTCCAAACTCCTCGAAGGTGATGACCGGGAAGCGCGCCAAGCCGTGTGGGAAAAAATCCATGCGCGGCGCCACGAAGATCAACCTGAGATCGAATCTCTCTTCGATCAAATGATGGTCCTGCGACGAAAGATAGCGCAGCAAGCGGGCTACGACAGCTACACCCAGTATCGCTTCGACGAGCGAGGGCGATTCGACTATACTGTTGCAGACACGGAGGCTTTTCATTTAGCCGTCGAAAAGGTGGTTCGCCCTGTCGCTCAGGCGCTCTATCAGGAGCGAAAGGACCTCTTGGGCTTGGATACCCTTCGGCCTTGGGACCTCCAAGTGGATCTCTTTGGCAGCAGCCCCCTGCGGCCTTTCGAGACACCCGAAGCATTGTACGAGGGCGTAGTGCGAATCCTCCACCGCGTGCATCCCAGCATGTCTGAAATGATACAGATCATGAAAAAAGGAGGATTTCTCGACCTTGAAAGCAGAAAAGGCAAGATGCCGGGCGGATATAACTATCCCCTGATGGAGACGGGGATCCCCTTTATTTTCATGAATGCCACAGGCACCAATACCGATGTGATCACGCTCTTGCACGAAAGCGGCCATGCGGTGCATGCTTTTTTGACGCAATCCCTCCCCCTGTTTCAGCGCTCGGTTTCCTCCGAAGTGGCAGAACTCGCCGCCATGGGCATGGAGTTGCTCTGCTTGGACATGTATGATGAATTTTATTCCGACAAAGAAGAACTGGTGCGGGCACAGAAAAATCAGCTCAGTCGCTGCATCACAGCCCTCGGGTGGATCGCCACCGTGGACGCATTCCAACTCTGGGTTTACGGGCATCCGGGACACACACAGGCGGAGCGAGCCGAGGCTTTTCGGCAACTCTACTTTCGATTTCATGGCCATCACATTGACTGGACAGGCTATGAGGACTACCTCTCCGAGCAATGGCTTCGGCAGTTACATATTTTCGACTACCCGTTTTACTACATCGAATATGGCTTTGCCCAGCTTGGAGCACTCTCACTCTGGCGCAACTACCGCCAGGATCCTCAGGCCTGTGTGACCCAATATCTCCATGCGCTCGCGCTCGGAGGCACCAAGTCGATTCCAGAAGTCTATGAGGCCGCGGGCATTCGTTTTGACTTCTCGGAGGAATATGTTGGGCAATCCGTCAAAGATTGCCTACATGCCTACCAGACGTGGTAGGGGAGAGTTATGGAAAGAATCTAAGCAGGGAAAGGTTTCTATAAAAGTGAGGACGTATTTGTTCTGGTATTTTGGAAATTTTGGCGAACAAAATATCCAAATACATGAGACTCTCCACACAACCTGCACAACGTCAACAAGTTCGACTATGGCATGTGGCCCTTGGCTCTGCTATACTCGTAGCTGCTGGAGGCATTTTTTTATTCATGCTTACTGCAAGCAACGTCTCCGTGCTACCGGGATTTTCTTATCGAAGGACGCTCACCATTGATCCTTCGCAGGTAGTAGGCGGGCAGGACTTGGTTCGTTTTCCGGCCTTGGTGACATTACAAGCTGATTGGCTCAAATCTACGTCCTCTGGAGGATATGTGGAACATCCCTATGGCTGGGACATCGCATTTACACAATCAGATGGATTGACACTCCTGCCTTTTGAAGTGGATGAATACGACCCGGCTGAAGGCAAACTCACGGCTTGGGTCATGCTGGATACACTTTCTGCCACCGTACCTACAGAGTTATTTTTCTACTACGGCGGCACCGCGACCAGCGACCCTTCGGATGCAGCCATCTGGTTTCAGGATTTCACGGCGGTGTGGCATTTGAATGATGACTTAGAGGATGCTGGACCCGGCGGTTGGCATTTGTCGGAGCTTGCCATTGCGGATGCCCCAGGGAAGCTTGGTTCTGCCCGTCGCCTCGGTAGTACGTCTTATCTTGATGCAGGGAATATCAGCAGCGTGAATGATGCAACATCTCTTACTGGCAGCATCTGGGTGAAGACCGACAACACTGACCACGATGGGGCACTCATGGCCAAAGGGGATTGGAATGGATCAACACCCTTGCTTTTTTGGCGCGACGATGCAGGGAATGAAACCAAACGCCTAAACACTTTTTCCATCTTGGTCAATGGAAATGGAAAAAATCAGCGAATTGAAGGCGGGAACAACCTCGCAAATGACACGGAATGGCACTATGTTGCGTTTACCTTCGAGGCGAATCAACCTCAGGGATTGCGCCTATTCATTGACGGGCAGGAAGACGCGAACAGCCCTGCTAGTACCGTTGGAATTCAAGGGATCAACTCCTCATCGAAGACATTTCGGCTGGGAAGGTCTTCCAGTAACGGTTCTCTGGTCGGCACGCTGGACGAGGCTCGTCTCAGTCATCAAGTACGGAGCCGCGACTGGATCGCCACAGAATATGCCAACCAGTCGCAGCCAGATCAGTTTTGGGAGATGGGAGAAGAAGAAAATCTCACCAGCGCGAGCATGCCTGTGTCGTGGATGGGCATCGAAGCGGCTTGGACAGGAAGCGAAGTGGAACTGAGCTGGGCTACGGCTTCAGAAGAAAACAACCAGCGATTTGAAATCGAGCGAAGCATCGAAGGCGGAGCCTTTGAGAAGGCAGGTGTAGTGTCCAGTCAAGGCGATGCTCGCACGCCACAATTTTATCACTTTCAAGATCCCCGTCCAGCAGGATTTGAGAGCCCGAGGATCCGGTATCGGGTCAGGCAAATCGATCACGATGGCCAATTTTCGATTTCGCCGCAAGTTGAAGTGCTGCTACCTGGATTGGAGCGACACGGGATCAAAGCCTACCCTAATCCCTTTCAGGATGTGTTGCAAATCGATCTGCCACTCACCAACTCCCAGGGGTCATTTGACATCATGCTTCGCGATATCAACGGCAGGCTGCTGGCTCAGCAATCTTTGCCTAGTGTAGGCGGAGGGGAGACGGTGACCTGGTATCCCCCCGGCCAGTTGATTCCCGGGACCTATCTCCTAGAGGTTGTCTCGCCAGATGCCCAGCGATACAGTCAGAAGCTGATCCATCATTGAGGTACACCTTTCGTCCACGCAGCCCTTCCGATGCTCAAGCTTCGGGAGGGCTGTTTTTTAAAGAAATCCAAGTGGAATCATGTTTCGCCTTTCAATGTTGGAGCAGCGACGAGTTGCTCCAACAGTTATCCTAACGATCATTCGTTCATCAATTTCCTTGCCCCACCGTGATTATCTACGTATTTTTGAACAAGGTCTTTGTGCCACAAGGATTGCGCCGCTTGCCAGCGGCAGACATTTACTCACATGAACCAAGGTGATATTCCTGGCCATTGACCGTCTTTCACTGACTCTAAACCACTACTCCATATGGCCACTTCCTACGTCCCCAAAAACAAAATTCGTCTTGTTACAGCTGCCGCACTCTTTGACGGACACGACGCTGCCATCAACATCATGCGGCGGATCCTTCAAGCTTCGGGTGCAGAGGTGATCCATTTGGGGCACAATCGCTCCGCCGAGGAAGTGGTCTATACTGCCATTCAGGAAGATGCGCAAGGCATTGCTATTACTTCCTATCAGGGTGGTCACGTGGAATATTTCAAGTACATGTATGACCTGCTCCAGCAACACGACTGCGGGCACATTCGCTTGTTTGGGGGTGGCGGCGGAACCATCCTGCCAGAAGAAATCGCCGAACTGCATGCCTATGGCATTAGCCGCATATACTCTCCCGACGATGGCCGGGAAATGGGCCTTCAGGGTATGATCGATGATTTGCTACAACAAGCAGATTTTCCAACGGGTAAGTTGGAGGTGGATCGCTGGAAATCTGCCATTTCAGAAGCCTATGGCGGGCTGGAAAATCGCCAAAATGGTCATGCTACCGTGATTCTTCACAACGTGCGCCAGCGAGTCTCCTCCCGCGCCATTGCCCGTCTGATCTCAGCAGTCGAAAATTCTCCTGAACTCGTGGCACCCATCATGGAAGAGGTCCACGATCGACTCAAGAATTTGCTGCAAGCGCCTGTGCTCGGAATCACGGGCACGGGCGGCGCGGGAAAAAGCTCGTTGGTAGATGAACTGGTGCGTCGTTTTCTTCTGGATTTTCCTGATAAACACATTGCCGTGGTGTCGGTCGATCCTTCCAAGCGAAAGACGGGGGGTGCCTTGCTCGGCGACAGAATTCGCATGAACGCCGTTCATAATGACCGCGTGTACATGCGCTCTCTGGCCACGCGACGCAGCAACCTGGCGCTCAGTCGTCATATTCCTGAGGTGATCAGCATCCTTAAAGCTGCTCAATTCGACCTCATTATCCTCGAAACTTCCGGAATCGGGCAGTCAGATACTGAAATCATCGATTACTCCGATGTGTCGCTCTACGTCATGACACCAGAATACGGCGCTGCGACGCAGTTGGAGAAGATCGACATGCTCGACTACGCGGATGTGATCGCCTTGAACAAATTCGATAAGCGTGGCGCACAAGATGCCATTCGCGATGTGAAAAAGCAGTTCAAAAGAAATCATGGGCTCTGGGATGCAGGCGACGATGCTGTGCCAGTGTATGGGACCATTGCTTCCCAGTTCAATGACCCTGGGATGAATCGTCTCTATCGAGCCGTGATGGTTGCCATTGCCGACCAGACTGGTGCCGACCTCATGCCACAGCTCGACACGGACGATCGACCTACGGAAAAGATCTACATCATCCCGCCTTCCCGGGTGAGATATCTCTCCGAAATCTCTGAGACCATTCGCGAGTACGACCGAAAGGCTGCTTCTCAAGCGAAAGTTGCCAGGCAGTTGGCGGCAATACGTCTCAGCATGCAGACACTGAGCGAGCAATCAATGCCGGAACAGCAGACCCTATTGGGGCAGCTTCAGGCGCTAGCGCAGCAGGTGAGTCTTCAACTTGAAAAGCCCAATCAGCAGATTTTGGAAGGATGGGAGGCCAAGAAGGCGAAATACCGCGCTGAGGAATTTGTGTATCAAGTGCGGGACAAGGAGATCAGGGTAAAAACCCACCATGAGAGTTTGTCCCATCAGCAGATTCCAAAGGTGTCACTTCCGCGATACAGCGATTGGGGTGATATTTTGCTGTGGAATCTACAAGAAAATGTACCGGGCGAATTCCCCTACACCGCTGGGGTTTTCCCCTTTAAGCGGCAGGGAGAAGATCCCACGCGAATGTTTGCCGGAGAAGGCGGCCCAGAGCGCACCAACAAGCGGTTTCACTACGTGTCGGAAGGAATGCCTGCCAAGCGACTTTCCACCGCATTTGATTCCGTGACGCTCTATGGAGAGGACCCAGATCATCGGCCCGACATTTATGGCAAAATTGGCAATTCAGGCGTATCTGTCAGTTGCCTCGACGATGCCAAGCGACTCTATTCGGGGTTCAACCTCGCAGATCCTGCTACATCAGTCTCCATGACCATCAACGGTCCTGCGGCCACGGTGTTGGCATTTTTTCTCAATGCCGCCATTGACCAGCAGTGCGAGCGCTACATTCGCCGGGAAGGCCTGGAGCAGGAAGTAGATCGGAAAATTCAACAGATTTTTAAGCAAAGACACAGCGAGCGGCCTGTCTATCGCGGCGAACTGCCCCCGACCAATGATGGCCTGGGACTGATGCTCCTCGGTGTCACGGGCGATCAAGTGTTGCCTCGCGACGTGTATGAAGCCATCAAGGCCGACACCCTCAAGCAGGTCCGCGGCACGGTCCAGGCCGATATTCTCAAAGAAGACCAGGCGCAAAACACCTGCATTTTCTCCACGGAGTTTTCCCTCAAGCTCATGGGTGATGTGCAGCAATATTTTATTGACCATGAAGTGCGCAACTTTTACTCGGTGTCTATCTCGGGCTACCACATCGCTGAGGCGGGAGCCAACCCCATTTCGCAACTGGCATTTACCCTCGCCAATGGCTTCACCTTTGTAGAGTATTACCTCGCCAGAGGCATGGACATCAACGATTTTGCACCCAATTTTTCCTTTTTCTTTTCCAATGGCATTGATGCCGAATATGCCGTGATCGGCA
>DAITMB010000131.1:5260-13186 GCA_036835375.1 Bacteroidota bacterium | reverse complement strand
ACATCCGGAGGCTGAGGCGCTCGAAGCCCCGGATGGCCCCTCACAGGAAAAACTCAAAATAAATTTTGAATCAGGACTACTTTGTGACATATTTGGAGGCTATTTGTGTAAGAAACTAGTCCTACAGTCCCGTTTATGTATAATATATGAAGCCCGAGCCCTATTTCATCAACCATATCAGCTGTGCCCGTTTTTCAGGCAAACTGCCTCACTTCTCTGCTAATCGATTTCAAGACCTTGATTCGATCAGCCAGCTTGATTATACGCCGCATCGGCACAACTTTTACAGTATCTTCATTCTCACAGGAGGCAGCTCTCGTCACCAGGTGGATTTCGCTTCGCATTCGCTGCGGGAAGGCCACGCCCTGCTGATGCACCCCGGTCAAGTTCACGCCTGGGAGGCAGCGCAAGATCTTGAAGGATTTCTCTTTTTCTTCACCGACGACTTCTTCTCGCTCCGATACCACCAAAATGTGCTCAGCCGCTTTCCCTTTTTTTCCTCGGACTCCGGCTGTCCCGTCGTGGACATTCCTCTCGAAGACCGTCAACGCATTATAGATCTCTCCTCCCTCACCCTTGGGGAAGTGCAGAGAGAAGCCATTAATTCGGAGCAAGTCTTGCGTTCGTATTTGAATATTCTCCTCTACGAATTTCGCCGACTTTTCCCAGAAGATGCCAGCGCTTCCCTCTCTTATGTGCAACGGAAAGTCGTGGAATTCAAGGACTTGGTAGAAGATCACTACAAGCATTTACATCAGGTGAGAGACTATGCCGACAGAATGGCCCTCACTCCCAACTACCTCAATCGCATCATCCGGGAGCACACAGGCATGTCTGCGGGTGAATTCATTCGCTCACGCCTCATGCTCGAAGCCAAGCGGCTGCTACTCCACGAGGGACTCACGGTCAGTGAGATTTCCTATGCGCTCAATTTTTCCAGCAACACGTATTTTGGCCGATTTTTTAAGCAGCGCGAAGGAATGAGTCCAGATCAATTTCGAAAACAAATCGCCGACTGAGCCTCGAACTAATCAAGCTTCTTGACTAGCCACGACGCCCAGTCGACCCACGATTCCTAAGCCCCTCCCCTATTGGACCACCAGTCGTGAACGCGCCATCAGTTTTCCTTGCCGATCATAAAAAGCCACGACATACATCTGCGCAGGAAGTTCCAGGAGTGACATGGTGGTGTATTGTCCCTGCAAAGGCTCCGAGCGGAGGACTTGCCCATGAAGATTGGTCAACACAATGCGTTCGCAAAGGATGGGATCCTCCATTTCTATGTGTAGAATGCCCGAAGTAGGATTGGGATAAAAGCGGATTCCCCATTGATCTAGATCCTTCCCTACCGATGACGAAGCAGTGGTTGCACTCAACACAGGTGCATCACAGAGCTGATACAGGGCATGATTTCCCGTGTTGGCATATTTTTGATATTCGTGAAGTGAAAAGTGATAGGTCTTTTCTGGATCTAACCCAGTCAGCACTGTGCTCGAAGCACTGCCTGCATATACCACCACATTACCATCCCCAAGATCCTCTCCCTGCCCAAAAACGGCATTTCCTGTGTATTGCACGCCATCAAGCGGAAATTTGTTTACAGGACTTCCTTCTCTGGCCACAAGCACCCTCCCTACCCCATTGCCCGGAATCCATGATAGCCCCAGATCACTTTCACTGACAGGCGTGGCATTCAGCGCGGAACTGTTCAAGCTCGGCACATCCAGCAAATCGTGAGTAGGAAAATTATTGGTCTGCATGACGCAACTCCATGGTAAATTGTCGAAGGCAGACCAGAAAGCATTACTACCATTCCCGATTACCCGACGGTTGAGAATGGCCGCCCAAGTGTAGCCACTGTTCGTGCGGACCATTAAGCTCGCGGTACCATCAAGTCCCCCTGTGTGCCACCAATGATTCGCATTGTTCACCGACCAGCCCTTAGCATAAAAAGGGCTATTCGCTCCCGGTGTCGTCATGGTTTGAATCGTCGCCGCCGACAAAATATCAGGCTTTGTGGAAAATCCATCCACCGCTAATAGCAACCTCACCAAGTCCCGTGTCGTGGCTATCCAGCCTCCGTGTGCATCCATCGCCTCTAAGTTCCAGCCTCCATATTCCCAAGGCACCATGCTACCATCACCATACAAACTATTGATATTGAAGCCATTTCCGTGATATTCCGCTTCTCGAATGCGCTTGTCAGCCAATAGGTTTTTGCCAATGTGCATGTCACAAATCCCGATGGGTGCCAAGATGTCCTCCTTGACATAGTCTTCATAGGACTTGCCCGAGACCGCTTCAATAATTTCTCCCAAGACCAAATAGCCGATATTGGAGTATTGATACTGCGTTCCGGGGGTAAAATCAAGGCCCTTTTCCATCAGAAATCGGATCAGCATTGGCTCTGTCACCGGGTTAGATTCACCGAGCGTTTGCGTCACGTGGAGCGGAAACGAGATCGGGTCACAACCACTCAGCTTCACGCTATAGGGTGTCGTAGGATTAGGGGTACAGTTTGTGTTGCGATTCCAGCCTGCACTGTGTTCCAGCAACTGCTGCACGGTGATGTCATAGATCCGCTGGTCCGCCGGCTGCACCGTGCTTAGATACGGATGGTTCGCCAACACACCCTGAGGTCCAAATGCCTTGTCCGAGAGAAGCAGGTCTCCATCTTCTACCAATTTCATGATCGCGATCGAAGTAATAGGCTTGGAGAGGCTGGCAATCCGAAACATATGATGAGGCTGTGTCACCTCTGTTTCTGCCAAATCTGCGGTACCAAAGCTGCGCATGTACACCAATTTTCCAGCTTTTGCGATGGCAAAAGTTGCTCCAGGAATGTTGTATGTGGTCATAAATTGAGTGATTGCCTGATCGCAATGACTCATGCTAGGGACTGCGATTCCCGTTTGCGCCATGGTGTGGCCCCAGCACAAAATGAAGCAAGGAACCAAGAAGTGAAGAAGTTTCATAGGCTGAATCAATTAGATGTTGATGAAGAATTGGGATAGTAACATAGACAACATAAACTTCCACATGACAGGTAGCACGAATCGTCCCCACAGAAGCAAAGGCGGTCTTCAAGAAAATCATTGAGCAAAAACTCAATGATCCTACTGCCTGAAAATCGAATTACATCGGTTCGAATCGTGAAAAAACCATCTTCGGAAGAATGAGGATAGAAAATCAGCCAGTAGCGCCAAGACTTCCACTAAGTGAATGCCACTGCTATGACCACTTTTCTTCAGGATCCTCATAGCTATGACAAAAATACTCCAAGGGTTAATCCCCCAGAAAGCTCCTCGGCTACATTTTTTTTCCGCTCGATTCTTGATCACCTCCGATGCATGTCCCCTACGAGTTATGGCCGCAAACTGAAAAGGGGGATAGCGGAGGAAATGCTGGCCATTTGCATATCTTTTTAGAAACAGCGTCATTCGGCACAATTCGTGCAAGAACGGGGCGAACTTTCGCTGCAAGCCGTTTGGTTCTTTTGGGTGCCTCGTGTAACTTGCGGCGTTTTTCGAGACACCACAGAAATCTATATTTATCCTTTCCCATCCATGGCAAAATCCAACGTCAACATAGGCAAAGTAAGCCAGGTGATCGGCCCGGTCATCGACGTGGAATTCAGCGGCGAAGGCTCTACCCTCCCCCGAATTCTCAACGCTCTCTACATTGATCGTCCCGGTTATTCTCGCCTCGTGCTGGAAGTGCAACAGCACCTTGGCGAAAACCGCGCTCGTGCAATTGCCATGGATTCTACCGATGGCATTGAGCGCGGAATGCCCGTAGTGGACGCCGGCGCCACGATTTCTGTTCCGGTGGGAGACGAAATCAGAGGCCGACTCTTCAATGTCACCGGGGCCCCGATCGATGGATTGCCAGTTCCTGATACCGACCGCTCTTATTCCATTCACGGCTCTGCGCCGCGTTTCGAAGACCTCTCCGTAGAGCCAGAAATTCTTGTCACCGGGATCAAAGTCATCGACTTGCTCGCTCCATACCTCAAAGGAGGTAAGATCGGACTCTTCGGTGGTGCAGGGGTGGGAAAGACCGTGTTGATCCAGGAGTTGATCAACAACATCGCTTTGAAGCACGATGGGCTTTCTGTGTTTGCAGGCGTGGGAGAGCGCACCCGTGAAGGAAATGACATCCTCCGTGAAATGATCGAAGCCAAAGTGGTCAAATACGGAGAAGCCTTCGAAGAAGGACTCCACCACGGTGGATGGCCATTGGACAAGATCGACATGGAGGAAATCAAAGACTCTAAACTCACCATGGTGTTCGGCCAAATGAATGAGCCTCCTGGTGCCCGTGCTCGCGTAGCATTGACCGGTCTCACCATTGCTGAATATTTCCGCGACGGAAACGCCGAAGACGCCAAGGGCCGCGATGTGCTCTTTTTCATCGATAATATCTTCCGATTCACTCAAGCAGGTTCAGAAGTATCTGCGCTCCTCGGGCGGATGCCCTCTGCGGTAGGATATCAGCCTACGCTCGCCTCAGAGATGGGCGCAATGCAGGAGCGTATTACTTCTACCAAGCGCGGATCCATCACCTCCATTCAGGCCATCTATGTGCCTGCGGATGACTACACCGATCCGGCTCCTGCGACTACTTTTGCTCACTTGGACGCCACGACCGAGCTTTCCCGCTCCCTGGCCGCCATTGGAATTTATCCAGCGGTAGATCCCCTCTCTTCTTCTTCCCGCATTCTCTCCGAAGACATCGTCGGCAAAGAGCACTATGCTTGTGCGCAGCGTGTGGTTCAGATCCTTCAGAAATACAAGGAGTTGCAGGACATCATTGCTATTCTCGGGATGGATGAGCTTTCCGATGAAGATAAGCTTTCTGTGGAGCGCGCACGCAAAGTCCAGCGATTCTTGTCGCAGCCTTTCTTTGTGGCGGAAGTCTTTACGGGCAATCCCGGACAATTCGTCGAGATCGAAGAAACCATCCGAGGCTTTAACATGATCCTCGATGGCGAACTGGATCACCTGCCTGAAAATGCTTTCTACCTTCGTGGCAACATCGAAATGGCCATTGAGGCTGGTCGCAAGATGATGGCCGAATCCAACGCCTAATTTTTTATCGATCTCAATCTCTGCCCATGAAAACTTTCCAATTGGAAATCGTTACCCCAGAGGCGAGTGTCTTCGCCGGAGAGGTACAAAGTGTGCAAGTTCCCGGGGCCTTGGGCAGCTTTCAAGTGCTTTTTAACCACGCGCCGATCATCTCCACCCTTGGAAAAGGCAGGATGAAACTGGTCAAGGCAGATGGAGAAGAACTCGTTTACAGCATGGAGGATGGCGTGATCGAAGTGCTGCACAACAAAGCCATTGTCCTCGTAGAAAAGCTCATTTCGAGGGGGTAGTAGCGCAAGTGACCCTCCCTCATTTCTTCTCGCTACCATCTTTTTCTAGCATTGTTTGTTTGTTGTAGTAAGGCTGATTTCTCTCGGAGAAATCAGCCTTCTCTGTCTTTCCTCCAAGGCATCGTTCCAAAAAAAATCTTAAAAAACGAACCGCTCCTCTTGTTATTGTTTTTCGATAAAAAGTAGAACAAAAGATCAAATTTCCTGAAGAATAATTGATTTTTTCCGCGAAGTTTCTCAACTTCTGCCTGTCTTCGTCAAGACGCAGTCCTGCTTTTCCCTAGCGAAGGTCTGCTTTCCCAACACGGATCATTTGCATTCACCTCCATCGCCTTTCATTGGAACGGCGAAGGATCATTTATGAACTGCTAATTATGAAGATCCGGAATTTTTCCGCCCACCTGTTGGGAGGAATCTGCCTGTTGGGGGCGCTATTCAATGCCACAAGCGCTTGGGCTACCCATGGCATGGGAGCCGACATTACCTACCGCTGCATTGCCCCCGGGCAATACGAAGCGATTTTGACATTTTTTAGGGATTGCAAGGGAATTACTCCGGGCGTGAATGACTACCTCCAAGTGTCCTCTGCCACCTGCGGATCTAGTTTCCAATTGCTCCTCACCCAGCCTGCGCCACCCCAAGATGTGACGCCCCTGTGCCCTTCCTTGATCAGTGCTTGCGTGGGAGGCACGAGTGCCGTGAATTTCGGCATCCAACAATACACCTACAAAGCCATCTTGTCCCTGCCCGTGGGGTGTGGAGCAGACTGGGTCTTGAGTTGGAGTAATTGCTGCCGAAATGCAGCGATCACGACCCTCAACACGCCCGCCAATCAATCCATCTTCATCACCGCCAGACTCAACAATCTCGTTACCCCGTGTAATAGCTCCCCGGTGTTCACCAACATCCCCACGCCGATTGTCTGCATCGACGAGCCTGTGATTTACAATCATGGCGTCACAGATCCGGATGGGGATTCGCTGGTGTTTTCGCTCGGAAATTGTTTCCAAAATTTGACCGCCCCTGTGGGATATGCTGCTGGGTTTTCGGCTGTGACACCCCTCGCGACGACAGCAGGCGTCTCCGTGAATCCCATCAATGGCACCATTACCTTCACGCCAAACCAAATTCAGATCGGCGTCATTTGTGTCAAAGTCGAAGAATACCGAGGAGGAGTTAAAATTGGGGAGACCGTTCGTGACATGCAGTTCAGCGTCACCAATTGTAGCAACACCCCGCCAGTTGCCACCGGAGTCAATGGCAATGCCGCCGTGTTCGATTTAGAATTGTGCGTCGGTGCCAACACGTGCTTCGATATCCTCATGAGCGACCCGGATCTGGACCAGGTCACAGCGAGCTGGAATGCAGGGATCTCGGGGGGCACTTTTAGCGTCGCCAACAATGGAAGCCTCACCCCCACAGGGACATTTTGCTGGACCCCTACTTCCAGCGACGTGGGGCTGCACTTTTTTACTGTGACGGTGGAAGACGACAACTGTCCTCTACAAGGTGCAGCGACCTACGCATTTACCATTGAGGTCACGCCATTTCTGAGCAATGTGACCATCAGCCCGAATGTGGCAATCTGTCTGGGCGATTCGGTCCAACTGAGCGCCGCCGCAGCAGGCGCGATTTCTTTTAACTGGACTCCCTCCACAGGACTGAACCAAACGGTGGGTACCAGTATTTGGGCCAAGCCTTCCGCGCCTACCAGCTACACCGTATCCGCCGTATTTCCTGACGGATGTGTTGCTCAGGCAAGTACCAGTGTCTCGATTCTTCCTGCTCCTTCCGTATCTGTTTCTCCTGCAGTTTCCTACGCTTGCCCAGGAACTCCTGTCTCCCTTAGCGCCAATTCTCTCACGGCCACCAGCCTGACATGGTCCACTGGTGGAACAGGCCCTTCCATACAACCTGCTCCCCTCACAACAACGACCTACATCGTGACAGCGACCAATGCCGATGGCTGCCAAAAGACGGCACAGACTACTGTCAACGTGAATGTGCCAGGTGCCAATTCCTGTGAAGTCCTCTATGTCAGTCCTGGCGCTACAGGCGCTGGCACGGCGGCGGATCCTGCTGATTTGGTCTCCATTCTGGCTTTGGCTTCTTGCACAAACCTTCTCATCAAAATGGACACTGGACAATACCTGATCCATACACCCATCACCGACACGCTAGGAAATATTGTGCTGGAAGGAGGCTATATCCGATTGGATTCTTGGCGAAAAACCAGCCAGGCGGGCGCTACGCGCATCGTGCGCTCTGCTTCCAACCCGCAAGGCGCTCCGAATGCGCAGCGTCTGGTAGCAATAGAAATCAGCAACGCTGCTCAGTTTCGCCTTCAAGATCTCACCGTCTCCACAGCAAATGCGACCCTTCCGGGCATGTCCACTTTTGGAATCTACCTTTCAAATTGTAGCGATTACGAGATCGTGCGGGTACAAGTGCTTCCCGGAAATGCCGCCAATGGAACGAATGGGGTGAATGGAGGCAATGGCCTCACAGGTCAGGCGGGACAAATTGGCACAAAAGGAGCCGACAAC
>DAITMB010000131.1:0-5160 GCA_036835375.1 Bacteroidota bacterium | reverse complement strand
GCGGGAACTGGCGGCAACTTCGGCAATCCTGGCAAGGATGGGGGCAATGGCACCGATGGCCAAGACGGCGCAAATGGGAATGCTGGTGCTGCCGGACTGGCCGGTGCACACATCGCAGGTTGGTGGACGCCCCTCAAGGGTGGAGATGGACAAGATGGCGGTGGCGGTGCGGGTGGTGGCGGTGCTGGAGGCGGAGGCGGCCAATCTCCAGCTTTTATTCAGGGAGCTGGCGGCGGGGGCGGTAGTGGTGGAGGAGGCGGCCAAGGCGGGCAAGGCGGCACGGGTGGATATGGCGGAGGTGGATCTTTTGGAATTTATGCTACGGCTAATGGGGCCAATAGCATCATCGACGATTGCTATTTGCTTGCCGGGAACGCAGGCCTTGGAGGAAGTGCAGGACTCGGCGGCACAGGCGGCCAGGGAGGTTTGGGCATGGGGGGCGAGATGACGTTTTTGCTGGAAGTAGGCTTTGGTGGGGTGGGAGGAGACGGCGGAAAGGGAGGCAACGGCGGGAATGGGGGTACAGGACAGCCTGGACTCAGCGCTGGCTTTCACCTCGAGAGCGGAACCCCTCCTACCCTACTGGAAACCAATTTCAATCTGGCGGCTCAACCTGTGATTCGCGCGGAAAATGTAGCCTGTGCAGGAACGCCCGTGGCGTTTACCGGACCCGTGAATGCCAACTGGAATTTTGGAGCCAGCGCGGTCCCTTCTGCACAGACGGGCACGGTTGTGACCACGCAATTTTCCAACACGGGAAAGCAGAGTGTCACTGTCAACGGACAGCTATACAAAGATTTTCTAGACATCCGGCAGGCCGGGGCAGATATTCCTATCGCAACGACTACCGCACCCCTCATCAATGGCACGTATCGGGTCTGCCAAGGGGCGACTTTAGACTTTGCTGCGCTCAATGCAGGCACTGGCTACATCTATCACTGGGACTTCGACGGGGCCACAACCCCTAACGCCGTCATAGGAACTGCCTACGCCTCCCTCAACAACCTATTATTTCAGACCATCGATACCTTTCACATTCAACTCCGCTACGAAAATGATTGCTGCGGAATGTCGATCCCGGACACAATTTTGCTCATCGTGGATCCCATCCCAGCGCTGGTGCTTTCCCCCGATGCGTCCTTCTGCCAAGGTACAGGCGGCATCCCACTTTGGGCCAGTGGTGGCGCGCAATACCAATGGTCTCCTGTGCAGGGCCTGAGCGGTACGAGCGGTCCTACCGTGCAAGCAAATCCTTCCAGTAGCATCACATACCACGTCACGGCACTCAATGCAGGCAGCACTTGCTACGACACTGCCTCGGTCCATGTGAATGTAGAATCCCTTGACCTTTCCCCGACCATCACCGACGCTAATTGTTTGCCCAATGGCAGCGTGACGCTTGCAGTTGCAGGCGGAAGCGGCACGTATCAGTATGAATGGGCAGGATATCCCGCTGTGAATGGTCCAACCCTATCTTCGCTTGGACCTGGACTTCTTTCTGTCTTGGTGACTGATCAGGTCTCGGGCTGCGAGGATTCGACAGAACTGTATCTGGGCCAGACGCCAGGATCGCTGGATGCCTATGTGGCTTCTACGCAAGAGGCGAGCTGCTTTGGTGGTACAGATGGCGCTGCCACGGTTGTAGTGACGGGCCATTCTCAACCACTCTCCTACGCTTGGAGTCCGAATGTGGGCACGGGCGCCTCCGTCACTGGAATTCCTGGCGGCACTTACACAATGACCGCGACAGAAGCCGGAACTGGCTGCGAAACCAGTATTTCGGTGATCGTCCCGGAGCCTCCTGCCATCAATCTGGCCGTGCTGACCCAGAGCGATCCTGACTGCAACGCCTTTGGAACGGCTACCGTCAATGCTTCTGGCGGAACAGGTCCTTATGCCTATCTCTGGAATACTTCCCCAGCCCAATCGCTTGCCACAGCAACTGGATTGGAGGCGCAGACCTATCAGGTCACCGTACTAGATCAACACGGCTGCCCCGATACCCTTAGCGTCGTCATCCCAGGCCCGCAGTCTCCTATCAATGCATTTCTTGTATCAACGACCGATGCGAGTTCCTGCACCGCTTCGGATGGAAGTGTCACAGTAGGGTCCAGCGGAGGCGGCGGAAGCGTCACCTACTCTTGGCAGACCTTTCCACCCCAAAATGGTCCTACCGCCACGAATCTTAGTCCGGGCTCCTATTTGGTAGAAGTATCGGGAGTGAATGGCTGCGACGTGATGTTGCCCCTCACGTTGGGTCCTGTGTGCGCGCTGTCATCCTGGGACTGGGAGTTGGGCGTGCGCCCCACATCTGATGGCCTTCTGATTCAGTGGGAATTGGACCAAGGACCCGAATTGACAACTTTAACCCTGGAGAAATCTACCGAAGCAGGAGCGTTTTTTTTCCTTCAGTCCGTGACCCATGATCAGTGGGAGGGCGAATATCTCGATCAGGAAGTAGGGGTACAATCAAGGTATCAGTATCGACTCCGAGGAGAAGACGCCGATCATCTGGTGTACTACTCTGCAATTGTGGAAGGAGTCCTTTTTGCGGAGCAGACATGGCGATTGGCGAAAGTATTTCCACTTCCTGTGGATGAATCGGTCAACGCGCAGATATGGTCCCCGACTGCCAAAAAAGTGGCCTGCAGTTTGTATCACATTGACGGAAGGCTGGTTAGGCAAGTATTCCTAGAATTGATTCCAGGCTATAATACATTAAATTTTTCCATGAACTCAGAAAGTGCTGGGTATTATGTCTTGGAATTCAGTACATTAGGAGAACCTCGCCTGAGGGCTTCCGTAATGAAATGGTAATTTTTCGTGTTGAGGTTTTGGTAAGGAGGTCGGCCCGCAAGGGCCGACTGTTTTTTTTCACGGAATTCCGTAGTTTTAGAGGGTATGAATCATTCATTGACCTCTACCTTGTATGAAGCCACGTTTTACCGCCTTACTCTTCCTCCTGTTCGGGCTTTTCGCCTGTGAGGACATTCCCACACCTATTCCCCCGTCTCCGCCAGTTCCTGAATCTCCTTTTGAGGCTCAGTTGAGGGAACCGATAGAGTTTCTGAGAACTTCAGCGGAAATCCCAGGGCTTGCAGTTGGTATCGTGGAGGGCGAACATCTCACCTACGAGGACTATTTTGGGGTTGTCTCGGCCAACGGTGACAGAGCAGTCAATCGCGAAACCCGGTTCACAGCTGGACCTCTCTCAGCAATGGTCACCACAATTGCTGTGCTTCAACTCGCCAATGAAGGGAAGGTCGATTTGGATGCACATGTCAATGAATACCTCGATTGGGATCTGCTTCACCCCGTTTTTCCACAAGCGACCATTTCCCTTCGTATGTTGCTTTCACAGGTATCCTCCATCCGTGACGACTCGTTGAAGCTCGCCGCGCTGGTCACCGCAGGAGACCATGATGGAAAACTCCGGGATTTCTTTGCGAGCTACCTCATTCCGGGGGGAGCACTCTACGCCCCGTCAAATTTTGACGCCCAGCGGCCAGGGAAAGTGCTGCGCTACTCGGCAGTAGCCATTGCCCTAGCTGCACACGTCGTAGAATCCGTAGCGAAAGTTCCTTTCTCCGTGTGGTGCGAAACGAATCTATTCGCCAAACTCGGATTTTCGTCCGATAGCTGGTTTCTCAGCAACTTGCCCGACCCCGGCAATGTAGCCATTCCACACCGCGTCATTGGTGGTGATTTGACCGCGCAGAGCTTGTACAGCTACCCCATGTATCCCGCAGGATTGCTTCGGGTCAATCTTCGCAGCAGTTCGCGCTTGTGGCGTGCGCTTGTCCAGGAAGGCGCTTTTGGCGACCAGCGTTTTTTCAGCGCGACCGAAAATCAGACCCTCCGCGAAGTCCAGTTTCCCGGCACCAGTGCCGACCAAGCGCTGGGCTGGCGATATGACTCGCTTGCTGGAAGGCAAGTCTTGGTGAGCGGCGGGGAAGAACTCGGATACACCACCCTCTCCTGCTTTGATCCCTCGCGTAAGCTGGGCGTCATTTTACTGGCAAATGCCGCAGGCCATGGCGAAGCGCTGGAAGAAATGGCCATGTTGATGTTCAACGCCATTCCCTGAGGTCAGCTTTTTGATTGATGAACTGATCACGACTCCTTTCCAAGTCCTCGCAACAGGCTTGGAAAGGAGTCTTTTGTGTGTATTTGGATCGACGCATCGCAAAGTTGGGGAGGGGCAACCTTGAGCCATTCCTTGTAATAGGAAAATTGCCGAGCGTCTCATCTTCCCGCAACCTTATAAAAGATGCCGGTTTCTAGCGTCATCTTGATGCAATTCAGATCACAACCAGTAACACCCCTCCCTCATTTGCCAATAGCAGGTATTGTTACATGATGCCATCTGAGTTAGAAGATCTGCGATTCGATAGAGAGTCCACTGTATCCCTATCGTTGACTCTTTGAAAAATCTCGCCATGCACGACGGTGAAGGAAAGGATCCATGAGCTTTTCTCAAGCCCATGGGATCTTGTCAATTCCGACTAAGACTTACAAAATTTTTTTATTTGACCATCTTTCATCCAAGATAGCAGGCCACTCGTAGATCGTTTGTCAATTGAAAAAGCCCTCTGGGTTTTCGATCTACGGAATTTTCAAATTCGACAAATTATCATCACCATTTTATTAACTTTCTTTCTAAATGAAAACGCCACAATTGCTTGCCCTCCTCCTCATTCTCCCCCTTACACTCAGCCTTGGCTTTGCTCAAGACAAAGTGAAAACCCGTGGAGAATCTCCCACCGTCATGGTAGGCGGTGAAGCCATGTATGCTGAAAAAGACATCGTCAGCAATGCGCTCAACTCTAAGTCTCACAGCACCCTTGTCGCCGCTGTCAAAGCCGCTGGCTTGGTAGAAGTGCTCCAGGGAGATGGCCCATTTACTGTGTTTGCACCAGTCAACGATGCCTTTGAAAATCTTCCAGAAGGAACCGTGGACAACTTGCTGAAGCCAGAAAACAAGGAAACTTTGGCGAAAATCCTCACCTACCACGTGGTGCCTGGAAATCTTGACATGAAAGAATTGGCGAGATTAGTAAGAGCCGGAGATGGCAAAGCCACACTCACCACTGCTGCTGGTTCCAAACTGTATGTCAAAATGAATGGCCCTAGCAACCTCATTTTGGAAGACGAAAAAGG
>DAITMB010000130.1:0-13227 GCA_036835375.1 Bacteroidota bacterium | reverse complement strand
CCACGAACGCCTCCAAGCCACGGCTGAGGACGATTTCTTTAGCTTCCCACTGGGTGGATGGCTCCATGATACGCTTTCTCATCTCAAATTTTTCTACCCAAATCGCGATAAGGTCTGGCGGTAAAGCTTGGAGCCAAACGTCGTTGATGCCCCAACAATTGATACTTTGGCTATCGAAGCAATTAGATTCGTCTTCTTTCAAGTACACGAGGCCTCTCTCCTCCGCTAATTGCATCAGATTGAACGCTCCTTCATTCTGGAATGCCTCCCGAAGATAATTTATATGGAAGGCAAGTGCATCTCCCTCATTCGCACCGCCACCTCCTTGCACAACACAGTTCCAATGAAACAACACGGGGTTCCACCCAAATTCTTCTAGGTAAAATGCCCAACGTGAGGGACTGAGATCCGCAGAATACGAGGACGGCGTTCCGATCGGAATAAAGCTTGAGTCTTGCAGCCCTTTTCCTTCGTACACGACTCTTCCTACAAATGCCTGGTAGCGAGAATCTCCCGGAAAATCATCCAAGGGTGCAAACATATCTATGATGACGCGCTCATGGTGCGGAAATCCGCGCTGAATGGCATCCCGAAAAGCGGCAAAGTGAAAATTTTCCCCCTCCCAAGACACGACATACCACCATTCCTGCTGATCGGATGACCATTTCTCGATGCGATAGAATGCGTCAAAATATCCTTCGTTGAGGAGAAGCTGGGCAGTAGCTTCTCCCAAAACGCTATCTAGCGTGCTAGGATAGGGAATCAAAGACAACTCACGGTCGCGAGACAGAATTTCTGATAAAATCGCTTGAATGAACTCAGCGTTTGCAGTCTCCTCAGGATCAGGTGAACCTACCTTTGACGTCTCCACCAGAACCTTTTCGGCAAGTCGAGAAGCCTTCATACACCAATCTGCATCACTCAAATCTGCATACCCCGAAGAATGAAACAGCACATCGTATGCCTTCTCGACGTCTCCCAAGTAGAGATAGAGACCATATAGCGTGTCGTTTTCAGGAAAGGGCTGGTCTAAAATCTCAAAGGTCCGTCGCGAGGACTCCAATTGCTGGGCAGCAGCTTCCAATTGACCTTGTTCTAGGAGACGATAAGCCTCCCGCACGAGTTTGCTTCCCCGGTCTTCGCGTACCATGTCCACGACCACAACTAGCAGGCCCACGATGCCAGCCATGACTAGCAACCATACCCAAAATCGACCTCTGTTCTTACTCATACTCCTTCTTGCTCTCTTGTCGAACTACGACAGATTATCCAGGGAAGACCATTTGCAGTGAAAGGCGACGTGAAAGTCTGAAATCAGCATCTCACAAAGTTCTTTCTTGTATTGAACCAGTTCGAAACATGAACCACTTCATTCTAATAGGATAACCTAAGACAGACAGGGCTGTTCAATCTCCGAAGCTAATTCCGATGCCCTTGGCAGTACGCACCAGAAAGCCATTAGGATCGACGACATTGTATTCTTTGACGGCATCTTCGAGTGCAACATCAATGATGGTGTTGTGCCGATAGGCTGTCATTCGGCCAAACTTTCCCTCAAGCACCAGTTCTACGGCTTTGACGCCAAACTGTGCGGCCAAAACGCGATCAAATGCGATAGGGGTGCCTCCTCGTTGCAAATGTCCCAACACGGTCACCCGGCAATCAGCATCGCACCCAGCTGCCTGAATTTGCTCTACAAACTGATAGCCCACGCCTCCCAAACGCCGATTCGAATAGCCTTGTTCTTGACTCTGGGTCGCCACGACCTCGCCATCAATGGCTTTGGCACCTTCTGCGATGACCACGTTGGCAAAGCCTCTGCGCGCCTGATATCGGAGGTTGATTCGCTCTACCACTTTGCGAATGTCATAAGGAATTTCGGGGATAAGGCAAACTTCCGCGCCAGAAGCGATCGCCGTGTGCAAGGCTATCCAGCCTGCGTCTCTTCCCATGACCTCCATGACCATTACACGATTATGGCTTTCGGCAGTCGTGACTAATTTGTCCATGCTCTCCGAAGCGATCTGAACCGCAGTCTGAAAGCCAAATGTGAAATCGGTAGAGGAAAGATCATTGTCAATCGTTTTGGGAACTCCCACTACCTTCAATCCGCGTTCGAACAAGTTCTGCGAGATCCGCTGGGATCCATCTCCACCGATGGAGATGACCGCGTTGAAACCCAATTCATCTAGCTTTTGCAGGAGCTCGTCTGAGCGATCTTTGGTGATCCAAGAACCATCGGGCTGCTGCACAGGCCATGCGTATGGGCCAGCTTTGTTGGTGGTGCCCAAGATGGTGCCACCCCTGACGTGGATTCCTCCGACAGATTGATCTGTGAGTTCCACAATCTCCATCGGATCCAGCAGGACACCATTGTAGGCTTCGATGCTACCAAATACTTGCCAGTCAGGCTCTTGATGTATGCGCTTGACTACTGCACGAATGACCGCATTAAGACCGGGGCAGTCGCCACCTCCAGTTAAAACCAATAATTTTTTTGACATTTGCTTGACTTCTTATGCAAGAATTTTTTGCCTTGTTTCACCGCAACGCTCCCTCCCTCCTTTCTGAGCGTCATCCCGATCATGGCCGAGATTCTGCTCGCCCGGAAGTTCGGGGATTTTCCTTCGCCCGCAAAACCGAAGCCAAGGTAAGATGCGGGGTGTTCAAAATCAGCATTTCCAACCTCCACGGAAATGGTTTTAACCATTTGATAATAAAACAATTATGGCCGTGACATAAAATTTGCCACGGCCATACAAAAAATTTCGCTTTTGACTTGTAGAAGAGGTGTCAACCAACAGTTTCACATGGCTGAAGCCGACACCATACTGCTAAGTTCAGCCAAAACACCTGCGGAGAGGGTTAATAGCGGTTTTTCTACACGAACGGAAAAATCGCGTGCTCATTAACATAAGTGGAGGAACCGTCCTTATTGTCGCGCACCCTCATTGCTGGGTATCACCCTGATCCAATCGATAGGTCCAATGGCTGCGCCAGGCTCTGCCACAAAATACACATCCGCGAAGCTGTCGTAGGGAGAAAGGGGAATGTTGACATCGATCAAAGTCGATGAGCTACTCCCTTTTGGTACGACTGCTTCGCCAATAATTTTTCCCTCGGGTGAGCCAAGCCTGACGCTGATTTTTCCACCACCGTCGGGCAGCAAGCGGCAGGTGAATGCGGCTACACCAGATAAATCCCAATTTCTGAATGCCATCCAATTCCCTGGAGCAAAGCCCGCTACGACTTCCATGTCTCGATCTGGCCCGATGACGAAAGTAGAAAGGCCTTTCATCATGTCATAAGACTCTGCTTGCACGAGCGGGTCTCGAAGCAGAAGCGAATGTTTGCCAGTGAGCGCTGCCATTCCGTTGGCGCCGCGGTCGGTGTAAGAGGCCACAAGAAGGTAGGCTCCCCCCGGCTTGGAGACGTGGTCTCTCAAAGGGAATTGCCCTGCGGCAGGAAGCTGATTGGCTTGCTGGTTTTCATCGAGAGACAAAATGTAGCGCACCATGTCGGAAGCTTGGTCCAAGCTGAGCTGAGGGTGTCCAGCCATGATTTTCTCACCCCAATTTCCATTGCCTCCTAAGATGATCTTATTGGCGAGGTAGCCCACCATATCGAAATCGTGGCGGTAGCGTTCTGCGATGGCATAGTACGTCGGTCCTACATTCGCCACCTTGAGCGCGTGACAGGAGGCGCAATCGCTGTTTTGGATGAGTTGTTTTCCGGTTTGATAGGCGAATTGTGCCTGACTCAGGGCTTCTTCTTCGGTCATGTTGGTGAGGAGTCGCGCGTCGGGAAGATACACGCTTCGAAGAAGAATGTCACTCAAAGAAATCTGTGCAATGGCTTGATCCTCAGGATCATCAACTGTAACCTGATACGGTATCGGATTGCGAGAAAAATAGAAACTGCGATTGCCTTTCCACGCGATGTGAACGTTTGGCCGAGCATTGCCGACGGTGATCTCCACGCGTTCTTCTTGCCGGGCGCCGCTGCGATCCACCACTTGAAGGGTGGTCGAATACACGCCTTGACTGTTGAAGACATGGGAGACATTCAGTCCGCTGGCTTGCGTGCCGTCTCCAAAATTCCAAAAATAGTGCAAGGAATCTCCCTCATCGTAATCAAAAGACCCGGCAGCGCTGAATTGAATAGCCAAAGGCGCCGCTCCAGCTACTTGATCTACCTGAAGCTTGGCGACGGGCTTGCGATTGCCGGCGGCATATTCGATTCGCACCAGGCGCGCATCGGGGTTATCAGCAAAATAATTTTGTCCATACTCTAATACGTACATGGCCCCGTCCGGCCCAAATTCCATGTCGATGGGCTTAGACATCTCCCAGTTTGGCAAAAACGGCTCGATCCTGGCTAATTCGCCTGCTTCGTCAAAAGTCACTACCTGAATCCAACTTCGTGCCCATTCATAGATGAACCATTTTCCTTCAAAATAATCCGGGAACTTCGATTCAGAAGATGCCGGATACAAGTCTGGATAATACACTGGGCCTGACATAGCGCTATTTGACCCTACGCCGACTTGAGGAAACTCCGCAGAAGGACCTTTGGCATACCAAATGAGTGCGGGGCGAGCAGGAGGAAGCTGCTTTCGAC
Source organism: Bacteroidota bacterium (assembly GCA_036835375.1). Classification (GTDB taxonomy): domain Bacteria; phylum Bacteroidota; class Bacteroidia; order J057; family J057; genus JANQTF01. Next base: position 8,607 of record DAITMB010000130.1, on the reverse strand, counting down.
CAGTATTGTGAGGAGAGGTATTGACAGGAGCGGAGGGGTTGAAATAATCGCCTACCGTATCTGCGTCGAAGTCGCGCACACGGTAGGAAAAGTTGTCGCCGACGAAATAAGGCCAGCCATAATTGCCGGGAGTCCGCGCCTGGTTCCACTCGTCAAAGCTTTCAGGACCATATTTTCCTTCATGGCCCACATCGGGTCCCACATCTCCCCAGTACACATATCCATTTTTGGGGTCTACCGCAATGCGAAAAGGATTCCGCGCACCCATAACGTAGATCTCAGGTCTGCCTTCTGACCCATCTTTGGGAAACAAATTGCCATCGGGGATGTCGTAGCTGCCGAAGCGATTGGGGCGAATCCGGAGGATTTTCCCACGCAGGTCGTGGGTGTTGGAAGAGGATTTCTGCGAGTCATAAGGCCCGCGACCCGGACGCTCGTCCAGGGGAGAATATCCGTCGGACTCCTTGGAACTGGTATTGTCGCCGGTGGAGAGGTAAAGGTTACCCTGTGTGTCCCAAGTCAGAGATCCACCCGAGTGGCAGCAGGTTTCGCGCTGGACCGGCACTTCGAGAATGACTTTTTCGGAGGCTAAGTTGATCGAATCGCCGATCATGGTGAAGCGCGAAAGGTATTGTGACTGAATGGCGCACGCCGAGCCAGGCGAATAGTAGAGATAGAGATAATGGTTTTCTTCGAAGTGGGGATCAATGGTTAATCCAAGCATCCCGTCTTCGTAATTTCCTTCGGTACATACATCAAATTCGTGCATGATCCGGGTGCGATTTTCCTGAGGCAGATACATTTTCATTCGACCTCGGCGCTCAATGTAGATCACCTTCCCATCGGGTAAGATGGCCAGCTCCATCGGTTCTATCATGACGGAGTCGAGGACCTTGATGGTAAATCGGCTTTCCTCCGGCACACGCAGGGACGCCGCGCTGGATGGGCGATAGGTGTTGGTGCCAATGGCTTGACTGAGCGCTTTTTCCCACGGAAATGTGACCCACGATGTGAGGCGGTGGAAGGCTACTTGCGGATAGGGAAATTGTCTGGCCTCCCTTTCGACCACTACATCTGCGACGGGCTGGGCAAGGCTCATGGTGCTGGGTTGCTCCACGAGGCGAAAGGCAGCCTGAGTTTTCTCCCACCAAGGCCAGGAAAGGGGCCGTTCAAATGTGCAATTAACGGCTAACAGCCCACCACCCATCTGCACAAATCGTTCGACGTCAGTCATTTGCCTTACGCTCATCGACTCGATCGGGCTGTCCCACCACAAAAGCGCTGATATCCTTTTTAAGGAATCTTCCTCCAACTGATTGAGGTCTCGCAAGGGTTCAACTGTCCATCCCTTGGCCGCGGAGACTGCCTCCAGTTCCGCCCAAGTTTCCCGAAATCGGGCAGAGACCCACGTGGCGGAGTCCACCCAAGCCAATATGCGCACTTCGTCCCGGGTAATCTCTTTTTCTTCTCGACAGCTTGTGCAGCATCCAATCGCTAGCAACAGACCTATCCAACACGCGAATTTGCTCATAACTCAAGTATTTGAAAATGGGCCTCAGTTGTAACCTATCCATACATCAACCCTGAACAAATATAAGCCATCTACACCCACAACCTGTCATGATCGCTCATGGCTTGATCCACGGTAGCACCTTTCACGAGAATCTCGGGATCAGCTTTCAACTTCAGGACGAAGCGAAGAATGGCTTGAGTTTAAATTACTTTTTTAATAAGCCAGCTTAACCGCTTTGAAACAACGGTCAGTAAGCCAGTATGTTTGTATCGACCGAAACAGTACGTGAACAGGCTCCCGACTTGCAGTCAGTGACACACGTGCTATTACTTTTATCGGGCATACACCGCCCATCTGCAGTGCAATCTTCCGTATAGCTAAGCCCTGTTGCTTTGAATATTCCTTCGCCCGCATCTGAAAGTGTCAGTCCCCAAGCGGTCCGGTATCTCTCACCCTTTGCCACGAGTACATAGTCATCACTTCCATAGTCATCACTGGTCCTCACAACCTCGACTGATGTAAATTTTGACTCAATTGAAGTCTCGCGCAAAATGAAATTATTCAGATGTCCTAACAACTTGTCACTATCGACAAGTAAAATGGTCGAGCCATCGTCCTGAATCCGCACTAGATCTTGTGCATCCATTTCTATCGCTGGGAAAGATAGAGGAACAGATATAAAAAAAACAGTCTTCTCACAAAAGACGTAGCAAAAATAATTTTATAAAAAATAAAAAATCAAGCTATCAACTGATGGCACCGCGACACCCCAATCCTACACCATTTATCAACATCGCACTGAAAAAACATGGGATGGGACGGGAAGGAACTTAACCAACCATACGAAGTGTCGATCTAAAAATGACGTATGGATAAATCACGATTTGAAAAAATTTAATTGTCTGTGACATCTTTTCTCTTAGCAGAATTCTAAATCAAGAAATGGGCTAGCTTTAGTGAGTCGGGACATCTGTAGCTGCGCCTTATTACAGCTTCACGAAGGTCAAATCTTAGCTATTAAAACCCAACACCTCTTTTATACCCATACATCATCGACCGGCTGGATATCACTCAAGCAGCAGTCTCGAATGTATTGGACCTCTCAATGGAAAACATCTGATTGTTCCCGCCGATGCAGTCTTGAATACTATCGTTCAAGTACTCCGCGAACTACCATGCCCTTGTGCGAAGCACGGTAGCCAAAAAACCTTTGCACGCATCTTCTACTTCCACCAATGTCGCTGTGGTGAAGAAAGAAAATTTCCCTTTTCAGCCGCCAGATACAATTCCCTGATATTCAGAAAATTGACAATCCACAGACTCAAGTCCAGAACTGAAACCAGCTGTAAAGACTCCTTCGCTCTTCCCAAACCGCGTGCAAGCTTCACACACCGGGTATTCCTACTCAGGATTTTTTTCTAGCTTTCGGCCATGAGTATTCCCCGGAGTGATCTCCGTGAAGCGGTAGAAAGCCACCTTGCTTCACTTCCCTTCCAGCAGCTGAAACCAGCGAATTTGTATGAGCCGATCCACTACCTGCTGCAGATGCAAGGCAAACGGATCAGGCCTATACTCACCCTCCTCGCCTACGAAGCGGTGTCAGGCCAGCCTCCGACTGAGGCCCTGAATCTCGGCTGCGCCTTGGAGTTGTTTCACAACTTCACCCTCATGCACGACGACATCATGGACCGGGCGCCGGTGAGGCGAGGGGAACCGACTGTCCACAAGGTGTGGAACGAAAACACGGCGATTCTCTCTGGTGATGTACTTTTTGCTTACTCGATGGGCATGGTAGTCCAGGAATTTCCGCAACTATCGGCGCCGCTGATCGTGGAGTTTACCCGGGTGGCGATGGAAGTCTGCGAGGGGCAAATGGAAGACATGGACCTTGCGGACTTGCCCACGGCCCCGATCTCTGCTTATCTTGAGATGATTCGCAAAAAAACGGCTGTGCTCCTCGGAGGCTGCATGACGCTGGGTGCTATGGCGGCAGGCGCGGAAGAGGATCTGATCGACCGATTTCGGCAATTCGGAGAAAACCTTGGCATCGGCTTTCAACTTCAGGACGACTTGATGGATGCTTTTCCACCGACAGGATTTGGCAAGCAGGTGGGAGGTGATATCATCGAAGGAAAAAAGACCTTTTTGTTGCTCAAGGCCCTAGAGCTCGCCGATGAGCGCCAAGCCAAACGCCTCTATGATCTCCTGCGCGAAGAAACGGCACCTGAAGCACGGGTCGCAGGCGTGCTGGCCATTTTTCAGGAACTCGACATTCAACGGATCACAGAAGCTAAAATCCTCGAGTATTATGAGGAGGCCAGCAAGCTCGCGCTTCTGCTAGAGCAGCAGTGCGAATTCGCCAAAATACGCTCTTACTTAGAGGAAATTTTTCGTCGAAAAATCTAAATAGAAAGCGCCGAAGCACTGATAGATTCTTGCAATATCTGATTTCTCATTTAGTCCAATGTGTGCAATTTTTGATTTGTCAAAAAACAAATCATGATATTCTCTTATTTTCCCTACGCACCAGCATCAATCGCGATCCTGTTTCTCACCTCTGCGATCAGCTTGGTCGCGATCCGCAACGAGAACTTTCGCGATCGTCTGCTACTCAATCCTTACGACACGAGGATCGACAAGAGTTACTGGCGCTGGATCACCTGTGGGTTTGTGCACGCAGGCCCGGTCCACTTGTTTCTCAACATGCTCACGCTGTGGTTTTTCGGCCCATTGCTGGAGTTTGAGCTGGGCACTGCGTGGTTTTTGGTGGTGTATGGCCTCGGCATGTTGGCAGGTAGCCTTGGCACGCAGTTCCGCTACGAGCGCAACAGCGGCTATCCGGGTACCTTGGGCGCTTCTGGTGCCATCAGCGCGGTGGTGCTCGGCGTGGTGGTGATTCGTCCCGGCTTAGGACTGTCTATCCCTGGTCTGACCCTGATTCATCCTTCCTTGTCTTTGCCAGCATGGATCATGGCTTTGCTATTTTTGGTTGTCACAGTATTTTTCATGATTCGATCCAAAGGTGAATCCAAGATGAATCACGATGCACACTTTTGGGGCGCTGTAGCGGGATTTGTGATTGCACTTCTTCTACAACCAGAGCCTATGCAAGCGTTCATGGCTACGCTCCAGCCATAATTGGATCGGCTGCTTGTCAAGCAAGTAGCGCGTTTTCGACAGGCCATTTGATCAGAATCAACGACACATCTGGTCATTCTTTCGGGCTATTCATAGAGCTATTCATGTACTTTTGCCTGGCTCACCACCGATTCATGCATCTTTCGGGATGAATCGTACCGAACTTTCCAGGAGAACGGGGAGTTATTTCGAATGAGTTTTATCATACACATGGCTTTCATTCGACTTTCCTTCTCTATTAATATCTAGAATTGTGCGGTATCGCAGTTTGGCTCAATGTGTTCGGGACTTGGAGCGACACGGTCATCTTCTCAGGGTGACCGAAGAGGTGGATCCCTATCTGGAAATGGCCGAAATCCAGCGTCGATTGTATGCTATCCAAGGCCCTGCTGTGCTATTTGAGCGGGTCAAAGGCAGTCCATTTCCTGCAGTAGGCAATCTATTTGGAACTGTCGCTCGCTGCGAATTCATTTTCCGGTCCACTTTGGAAGCGGTAAAGCAGGTGGTGAAGCTCAAAGCGGATCCCAGCGCTTTTTTTCGCGCACCGCACCGATTTCTGCGCGCCCCCTTCGCCGCTGTTCATGCGCTGCCCGTGCCTGCCTTGTTGTCTAGCCCGGTCACCTACGGGCAGACGACCATTGATCAATTGCCCCAAATCCAGTCCTGGCCCATGGATGGCGGCCCCTATGTGCTGCTGCCGCAGGTCTGCACCGAAGATCCCCAGCGACCTGGGGTGATGGGGACCAACGTAGGAATGTATCGAATTCAGCTTGGCGGCAATGAATACGTGACCAATCAAGAGATCGGGCTGCACTACCAGCTCCATCGGGGAATCGGAGTTCACCACAGTCGCGCTGCCGAAAAAGGGGAGCGGCTTCGTGTGAGTATCTTCGTGGGAGGTCCCCCAGCCCATACTTTTGGTGCAGTGATGCCCCTTCCTGAAGGCTTGAGTGAACTGATGTTTTCGGGCATGTTTGCTGGGCGAAATTTTCGCTATACCCGCAAAAATGGTCACCTGCTGTCTGCTGATGCTGATTTTGTGATTTGTGGCACCATTGATCCCACAGCGACCAAGCCAGAAGGTCCTTTTGGGGATCACTTGGGCTATTACAGCCTTCAGCACGACTTCCCGGTGATGCAGGTCGATGCGGTCTATCACCGCAAAGATGCCATCTGGCCGTTCACGGTGGTGGGACGTCCACCGCAAGAAGACACGAGTTTTGGCCACTTGATCCACGAAGTCACAGCAGACATGGTGCCCGTATCGGTGCCGGGGCTGGAAGAGATGCACGCTGTGGATGCGGCTGGTGTTCACCCGTTGCTGCTCGCCACAGGTCGCGAACGCTATGTGCCCTACCAAACACGCTATCCTCGGGAGCTGCTCACAGTGGCAAACGCAGTGCTTGGATTTGGTCAGGCTTCGCTGGCAAAATACCTCCTCATCGTGGCGAAGGAAGACAATCCCCCTAAGATTGATGATGTTGCGGCATATTTCCAGCATTTATTGGCGCGGATCGACTGGCGAAGGGATCTTCATTTCCAGACGCGGACGACCATGGATACCCTCGACTATTCTGGAACGGGCCTGAATCAAGGGTCCAAGGTGGTAATGGCTGCGGCGGGCCTTCCGATTCGTACATTGGCCACGAGCCTCCCCGAATCACTTCGTCTCCCACCAGCTTTTCGGAACCCCAACATCATCCTGCCAGGCATATGGGCTGTAGAAGGGCCTGCTTTTGAGGAACCTGTGACCGCTTCGCAATCGGCGGAGTTACTGGCTGATGCCCTCACTCCCTACAGCGAATTACTGGAAGGCCTTCCCTTATGCATTTTGTGCGATGACAGCGATTTTACGTCAGCACAACTCAATAATTTCTTGTGGGTGACATTTACCCGATCAAATCCTTCTCACGATATTTATGGCGTGGGGAGCTTCACCGACCACAAGCATTGGGGATGTAGCGGACCTTTGATTATTGATGCGAGAATCAAGCCTCATCATGCCCCACCTTTGGTAGAAAATGCAGGGATCAGCGCGAAGGTAGATGCGATGGCTTTGCCTGGTAGAATTTTTGAGGGCTTGTGGTAGTGACTTGCGTTAGATGTCATTGGGAGAGAATCAGCAAAGTCGGAGCACTCGGCATTAAATGGTTAACCTATTGAAAATCAGGATCTTGTATAAAAATTTTGAAAAATCTTTGTTTGAACAATTGTTCTAATCTTTTTTTGACAATATATTAGAGTCGAATTATCAAAGAGTCGGATTATTACGATTCGTAAGTTCCTACTTTGTGAGCAACCGATTCCCCCATTACACCCATCCTATTCTTATGAAATCAAATTCCCCTATTGAACCAGTAGATTTAGCACCCGGTATTCAAGAGTTGCAGCAGCACCTCTACGAACTCACCGAGGTGTATCGGAAGCACCAGCAATACATCAAAGTTCGCTATAAAATCTCTTCGTTGGACATGGAGATCATCCAACTCGTGGTGTCTCAGGGACCTCAGAAGATGAAAGAAATCGGTGGACACTTTCAGGTCAAACTAAGCACTCTCACCAGCATCATCGACAAAATTGAGGAGCAAAAGCTCGTCAAGCGGGTTAACTCTAAAGACGACCGCCGCGTCGTGTTTCTGGATGTCACTCGCAAGGGGAAATTGTTGTATGAACAGTATCATCATTATCTCGGAATGATGGCGCAGTCCATGACTGAGAAGATGACAGAGGGTGAATTTTCGGGCTTCCTCGCTGGATTACGCAAAGTCGTGATGGCTGCGACTCCAGACCAGTCTTTTGAATCGGATGTTGACTTTGATTCAGAAGACGATGCTGATTCCTGATCTTTCTGAGGCACAGTCGGGGCCCTTGTGCAGTCTGTTTCTACAATCAGAGTCTGACTCCTAATTATCTCAGGCCACTTCATCGGACCCAGTTAGTGCCCAACATCGCTTCAGTGGAGGTAGATGTGGTCTGGCTCGGCTCCTAGAAGTGGCCGCATTGTGTGAAAGGTCGAAGGGCACTTCGAAATGCACAAAGTGGACGTCCACTTCTCACGGCTTCATGTGAAACCTCAAAAATGCTGACGAGAAAAAGCTGATGTTGCCTCTCTTTTCTCATTCCTGGCAGTAACTATTATCTTCCATTTTCTCTCCTTCCTCATGATTCTTCGTATCTTCCATTAGATGGAAACAGAAACAAGGAGTCATTGGAAACATAGTCTTGCGACCTTACGGAACAACACTTTGTCACGAGCTGTATTTCACAAATTGTCTGGAAGGTCACCCACAGGTCGTGTACATCCAGATGGGCTGAAAGTGACAGTTGCCGCTTCAATCAAATGACTTGACTAGCGTCCACTTGTATTTTCCACAAAAAGATTGAATACTTGTTCAAGTTTGGAAAATTTGTGGTGACCTGCTTCAACAATCTTAGTCACAGCCTGTAGCGAAGATTCGTAATAAAATTTGATCCTGTCCCAAAGCCTACTACCACCCCTTCATTATGAATGAAGAACCCATCTCAGTCGCCGTCTCCATGCTCGAATCCTCGATTCAAGCCATTCACCATTTTTTTCGATTCCAAGAATTTCATATCCAAAGCCAGCACGGCATCTCGGCATTGGAAATGGACATCCTTCAGCTTGTGTGTCGCAATGGCCCTACCAAGATGAAGGAAGTCGCTGCGCACTACCAACTAAAACTCAGCACCTTGACCAGTGCAGTTGATAAGGCGCAGCAGCACGCTGTACTAACCAGGGTTCCTAGCTTGGTGGACAAGCGTGTCATCATGATTGAGGCTACTCCTAAAGGCCATGAAATATATCAGGGGTTCGTCTCTCATATGAACGAGCTATTGGGAAATCTCATCACTCAAATGTCTCATCAAGAGTATCAGCAGCTCTCCAAAGGGCTGGAAGCCTTTTTAAAGGTATATCCCATGTGGTCGGAGCGCTT
>DAITMB010000129.1:0-13520 GCA_036835375.1 Bacteroidota bacterium | reverse complement strand
CCCTGCTCTTCGAGCACAAGAGCTACGTCCCGCAGATTCCCTGGCTACAACTGCTGCGGTATCTGGTCAATGCCTATCAGGCCCAGGCCAGTCAAGAAAAGTTCCCCGGCAAACTCCGTCCCGTGATCCCCCTCATCGTCTACCACGGAAGGCAAAGCTGGAAAATCAAGCCAATGGAAAGCTACTTCGAAGGCATTGATGAGCTCCTACGGCCCCACTTACCCCATTTCGAGTACCTGCTCACCGACCTGAATCGCTATAGCGAGGAGGCGCTGATGGAGATGAACGGGACCTGGCTGAAGCACGCCTTTCTCGCCCTGAAAATCAGCCGTCGGAAAACCATTTTTCCCAAGATGAAAGAGCTACTCCACGCCCTCCTGTTCCACGACGGAAATGCCGACAATAATAAAGGCGGAAGTGAAAAATTGAGTGGCTTCGCTTATCGAGTTATCGTATATTTATTTCAGACTGTAAAGCCAAAAGAACAGATGATGAACGCAATCGATCAACTCAGCAAACCCGCCAAAGAGAAGGCCATGAGCCTCTACGACACGATACTGCTTCAAGGCAAAGCAGAGGGAATCCAAGTTGGAATTGAGCAAGGCATGGAGAAGGGAATCCAAGTCGGAATCGAGAAAGGGGAAGAGAAAGGTCTCAACAAGAAGGGCTTCCTTGTCTTCAAAAAGGGCCTGCTCATGGGGCTGGACATAGAAACCCTGAAGCAATTGACCGGCATTTCTACAAAGAAAGCACTGGCTTGGAAATCACTGCTCGACGCCAACCCCAGCGCCGAGTTTCCCGAGGGCTGGTCGAAGTAGCGGAATTTCCGCTTATCGAGGAGATGTGATTAGCTGAGCAAGCTGGAGGTAGGAAAAATGATATGTCACAAAACAAAGAGCTGTAATCACCAAAGCTTCCTCATCTTGGCGAATATGAGCGCTAGGATTCCTGCATATTCTTCTTGATCTCCGCCTAGGTGGTCAGGAAAATCCCAATTTCTCATACCTCAAATCCCAAGACTTCTTCTAAAAACTCTCTCACACAACCTTGTCCACCCGTGTGGTTCAGCACCACATCGACTGCACTGCGAACCCTCTCTACCGCATCTGCCGGGCAAGCAGAAATACCAGCCCGGCGGATCACTTCAAGGTCGTTGAGATCGTCGCCGACATAAGCGATGTCCGACCAGGCGATCGACAGCTCGTCGAGCCATTCTTGGATCACCCCGGCCTTGGGGCGGCTGCCATGATAGAGCCGATCTACTCCCAAATTCGAAGCGAAGCTGCGCAAGATGTTGCCCGAAAAGCTTGAGCTGATGAAGCCAAACGACACGCCCTGGCGCTTGACGAGGCGAAAAATGATGAGGCTGTCTTTGGCGTGGAAGCGCTTTATTTCGTCGCCCTTTTCGCTGAAATACAGTCCGCCGTCCGTGAGGGTGCCATCTACATCTAGTAGAATCAGCCGGGGCTTGGTGGCGCTTTTTCGAGCAAAGATCGCAGCGAGGTCTTTTTGTAGCAAATGGTCAACGGAAACATGGGTGAGCGTAGCGAGTAAGAGCAATTCTTGAGGAAGCATTGCCTCTTGTTCTCCCAAGATGAGCGACCAATTCTCAAAATGAGAAGCCCACGGAATCTCCGGATAGGTTTTTTGAATAAATCGAAGGTTCTCGGTTAGAAGCATGGAGCCGAAGGTACGGCAATTTCTGCGTCAAGTGCCTCGATAGGGCGTGGTATTTCAGCTCCATGCTTTCTCAATGAGACTGCTGCTCACTGTATTGCCTTGATGACGGGTTTGAGAATAAATTGCCCATTGCCCGTCTCAACGATGGATTTTTCGGCATCAAAGTCGAGGGTCACCTGCGAGAGGCTGTCGGAGACCATGAGTTGCTGAAGCTTGATTTTGAGGCCTGATTGTTGCGCACTGGGCGTACTGAGCGGATACAGGACACTGTCCACCATCACGGTATTGTTGGGTCCAAGGACAAGTCTTAGCTCTTGAATTTCGCCAGGAGGCAGGGTATCGTTTACGATGAGAGTATCATCGCCCGCTTGATACTGTAGCAAATCATAGATGCCTTGATTGGTGTTGAGGGCTACCCAGCCCTGGCTCCCTTTGGTCTTGATGTTGACCTCAAGTAGATCAATGTTGACTTGCTGGTAGTCCCCCGGTCCATCGGTGAGATAAATGCGCAGCTGCGCATCGCCGGCTGTGGGATCTACCGCTTGTGAATCACAAGCCCAGATACCTAGAAGGATGAGTGTGAAAAACCATAAGGGCCAATGCTTTTTCATGTGAAAAGTACGTTGAGGAGTGATTGTGAAAAGGAAAATTCGAAAGTGATGAGAAGTTAACAGGGCGACGTAAGCTGAGCTTTTTCATAGAAGATGTTCAATCTTGGTGCCAACACCCGGCTTCTAAGAAAGCAAGGGCCCATCAGTCGCTGCTGGTCGAGGAGAGGGATGAGATGGCAGATCTCTGAATTCCTTTTCAAAGGCTTTTTCGTTATTTGCTTTGTCATCGTTTTCCAGCGCTTCGATTGTATGAACCAAGTAACGCTCGGATGCTCCGCTCCAGTCATGATTTGATAGGACTGGAAGAGACGTTTGTGGCGAAATAGAGGAACAAGCCATTGAGCTGGGCGAAGGCGTAGTTTTTATTGATGTGCGTTTGACTTAGTCCTTTATCCATGACCTATTCACGAATGACTTCCTTTGTCCGTGTCGCTGTCGGGCAATACATCCTGGCTGTGCTGATGTTGCTGGGCACCTGGCCCTTGATGGCCCAATTCAATCCTACGGATGACAAGATTTCTCTCGAAGAAATCTGGCTCAGTGGGCTGTACTTCCCCGAGTCGCCCAACTCTTTTCGCTGGATGGCCGACGATCAATTTTACTCTGAGATGGAACCGGGGGAGTCCATTTCCCGATTTAGCATTGAAAATGAGGAAAAAGTGGGGGATCTGCTCCGCTTCGAAGATCTCGACTTGAAGGGCATTTCGACAGAAGATATTCAGGACTATGAGTTTGGTTCCGACGAAAATTACGTGGTCCTCCTGGCGAATGTAGAGCGAATTTACCGCCAATCCACCCGCAGTGTCGTGTTGGCCGTGAACCTCAGCAACAAAGAAGTGCGGCTCTTGGAATCGGGTGAAAAAGTCAGTCACCCTACCTTTTCGCCTGACGGCAAGAAGCTGGCGTATGTCTTCGAAAACAACCTCTACGTGATGGATTTTGCTTCTGGCGCATCGAAGCAGATCACCCAGGACGGGCAAAAAAATGCGGTCATCAATGGGATGGCAGATTGGGTGTATGAGGAAGAATTTACCTTCAGCAAAGCATTTTGGTGGTCCGATAGCAGCGACTATCTCGCTTATTTGCGTTTCGACGAATCCGCTGTCCCGGAGTTTTCGATGGCAGTGTATGGCAGCCTGTATCCCGAAAACGAGACCTTCAAATATCCAAAGGCGGGAGAAAAAAATGCCGAACTGAGCGTACACATTTACGACGTAGCCAGCCAGGGAACTGTCCAGGCTGACATTGGACAAGAAAAAGATATCTATGTCCCGCGCCTTCGCTGGATTTCTGCTGGTGAGCTGGCCGTGATGCGCCTCAATCGGCTCCAGACTCAAGTAGATCTGCTGGCCGTCGATGCCAAAAATGGAAACAGCCGACAATTGCTCCGGGAAGAGTCAGATGTTTACATCGAAATCTCCGATCTACACTGGAATTTTGAAAAATGGCATTTTTTGAGTCAGAGCACAGATTTTCTGTGGATGAGTGAGCAAGACGACTTCTACCACATCTACCGCTACAGCCGTGAGGGCAAGCTGCTCAAAGATCTCACCCCCGGAGAATTCGAAGTTTCGAGCATTGTCGCAGTCGATGAGGCCAAGGATCGATTGTATTACCTCTCTACCGAAGACTCGCCTACGGAGCGCCACTTATATGTAATGACGCTCAACGGCAAAAAGAAAAAGCGACTCACCAAGGCCCCGGGCGTGCATGAAATCTCATTCAGCTCAGATCTCAACTACTACATCGACAGCTACAGCAATCCGGTAGAGCCAGGGGTCACAGTCCTGTGCAACTACGAGGGCAAGGTGGTGAAGACCTTGGTGGACAATCAGAAGTTGAAATCAATTATGGGTGGCCTGGATATTCAGGCCCCGACGTATTTTGATTTTACGACCGAAGATGGTGTCAACCTCCTGGCTTGGATGATCAAGCCCAGCGACTTCGATGAATCGAATAAATATCCAGTCCTCATGCACGTGTACGGCGGGCCTGGAAGCCAGGAAGTTCTCAACGAATGGGGAAGTGTGAATTATCTCTGGCATCAGATGCTGGCCCAAAAAGGCTACGTGATTGTGTGTGTGGACAATCGTGGCACTGGCGGCAGAGGACGCGAGTTTCGGACGGCCACCTATCCCAATCTCGGTCATTTGGAGACCATTGATCAGGTAGCTGCCGCCAAATATTTTCAGCAGCAATCTTGGGTGGATCCAGATCGAATCGGAATCTGGGGCTGGAGCTATGGCGGATTCATGACCTCGCTTTGTCTCACCAAGGGCAAAGGGCTGTTCAAAATGGGGATTGCAGTAGCTCCAGTGACCAATTGGCGGTTTTATGACACTATCTACACTGAGCGCTACCTCAAGACGCCCCAACTCAACCCCAGCGGCTATGACGACAATTCGCCCATCAACTTCGCGAAGCAACTTCAAGGGAAGTATTTCCTCGTGCATGGCACTGCCGATGATAATGTCCATTTTCAGAATTCGCTCGAAATGGTAGATGCCTTGGTCAACGCCAACAAGCAATTCGATTCCTTTTTCTATCCCAATAAGAATCATGGAATCTATGGGGGATACACCCGCTTTCACCTGTACACCAAGATGACGAACTACGTGCTGCAGAATCTATAAATCTCCTGTTGGGGTACTTCGAAAAAGTGCCAACACAAAAGAAGGTCAGGGCAAGTACCCTGACCTTCTGGGTTTTATCCCTCTGGGAGACACTTTCGAGCTATTGACTCAGCTGGAATCTCAACACCTCACCTGCGCTACCAGCAAGGTAGAGCTGAGTTCCATCAGGGGAAAATGCAGCGTCAAGGATAGAGTCATCGCCCATGTCGAAGCTAAACTTTTTGGTCCCATCGCGAAGATATGCGGTGACATCCCCCGAATTATTTGCCGAGACGAGTAACTGGCCATCGGGAGAAAAGAGGAGCGTCCAAATGGCATCTGGCGACTCGCTCCAGCGTTTCAGCACCTTTCCTTGATCGTCGAGGAGGATGATTTCGCCTTCGTTGCTTCCCATAGCAATGAGTTTTCCGTCAGGTGAGATGGCAAGCGACCAAATGTTGGCGCCCACTTCGATGCGGCGCTGCTCATTGCCTGCCATGTCCCAGATAATGATCGTCTGGTCGTCGGAAGCACTCAGCAATCCACTCCCGTCAGGAAGGAAAGCCACGGCGTTGACCTCGTTTTCGTGACCACTGAGCGAGATCCAATCTAAGCTTTCGGTATCGATGATGGACAAGCTAAGGTCAGCAGAAGCAGTAGCGATCTTTTTACCATCGGGAGAGGCTGCAATGTCATAGATGGTGGTTTCGTGGGGTTGCAGCGTTTCGGAAAGGCGCAATTGTTCGTCGAGGAGAAAGACTTGACCCGAGAGAGAAGCGAGGGCCCAGCTGTCACCGATTTTGGTAGCACAGCGCAAGTCGCTCTCCTTCAACGTGTTTCCAATCAGGGAGAACCCACCGATGTCGTCGAGTAGAAAAATCTGACCGGATGCGCCGACAGCAATCATGGCTTGGCTGGTGCTCGACCATCCGATGGCATTAATTCCTTGTGGCAAGGCGCGATACAAGACCAGTCCACCTTTGGATTTGATCGTTTTGCCTGATAATTGATAGAAAAGACTTCCCGCAATGGCCTCCTCCAATTGAGCGCGGCTTTCTTTTTTGGTCGTGCTCAGCCAAAGTTCCTGGACGAAAGCCAGCCCCACATCTGTAGGAAATGCACGGCTACTCAAGCCCAGAAGGGAAGACCACTCTAAAGTTGTAAGTGATTGATTCTGGGCTGGTTCCGTGGTCCAGAGGCTGGAGGAATTCGCCAGCAGAGAAAGATTCCAAAAAGCGATGAGGTCGTCGCCGCCTGCCGTGGCCATCGTCTTGCCATCTGGGGAGATGCTGATGTCGTACACAGGGCCTTGATGAATCCGCTTTTCCCACAGAAAGGTTCCTTCATGAGAGAACGCTTTGAGGATTCCGCCTTCTGTACCTGCATACAAGATGGTCTCATCCTTGGAAAAAGCCACCGACTGAAAGTCGATCCCATCATTTCCATTGTCGCTGATGTCGATGACGTCTTCAGTATCTAGGTTTACCAGTGCAGCACCTCCGGCGACCAGGCCCAGCAGGGCATGTGTTCCTGCTTGGTTCAAGGCAATGTCTTCGATCCCTTGATCATTGATGTCGATGATGCGCTGTTTGCCCTGCGCGAAAATTCTCAGGGCACCGTCATATCCGACAGATAGGACGGATTCATCTTTGGCGTTGATAGCGATTTTTCGCGCTTCGTTTGCGTGCTCCATCAGCAACGCTTCCGGGCGGATTGCCTTCATTTTCCAGCGGAGGATACGCCCGAGGTTGTCAGCGGTGATGACGTCCCCGTTGCGAAGGATTCTTGCATCAGCAAAGGGCGTTTCTCCCTCCTCATTGGCATAGATTTGCTCGGTGCCGCCCATGAGGTTATAGATCATCACGGTGCCATCGGTAGAGGCAGACACGATGCGCTGGCCGTCTGATGAAAATGATCCTTGCCACATGATGCCCGATTGGTGAGGAAAAAAAATGCCCTGAGATGCTTGTGCAATACCATTTGTCACGGGATAAAGGTAGCCGCCTTGGCATTCTTCATTTTTGTCGGTAGTCACATAGAGATAATCTCCAGTGGGACTGTAGGAGACAGAATTGGCATCGCAGGCATAGGCAAGTGTGGCTTGGGGTTTTTCCGTTTCGGACAGCGACATGCTCATCCCTTCTGCCAAGATAGCTCCCCAGCCTTGCGAGGGCATGAGGGCATAGGCCCTGCGAATGGCATATTTTCTCAGGTCGGGAGCCAGGGACTCCTGGCCACCGATGGCGATCCAGCGAAAAGCCTCCTGAGCTGGACTGGATCCCTTGGCGGAGATGGCACTCAACAAAGAAGAGTTCAATCCGGCGGTTTGTACCAAGGTGATCAGAGCTAGACGGCCTTCGGTTGAGCCGCCTTGGTAGCTTTTGAGCAGCTTGATTCCTTCTTCGGCATAGAGGGCCGTCAGGGGAGGAAGGTTCGTGTGGGGCCAGGGACTCCCGCCTGCGGCATGGTAGGAAATAGTGGCAAATAATTCGGCCAAGCCAGATTCGTCCAGTTTTTCGATATCAGATGGAGCCCACAGATTGTAAGTGAGCTGATCTGTCAAGGACAGGTAGGGGAGGTCCCGGCCCGTCCGAAGATGGGCCACGCTGCCCACTTTCACCTCTTGGATCTTTCCGAGGCTAACAGAGGCATTGGTGCAGAGAAGGAAATCGCTCTCTCTCCAAGGATGGACCTTCGCGACGATGCCATCTACAGCGGCAATCCCCTGCACGACCTCGCTCAATGAGGTCCTGACTCCGTCATTCGTTGAGCCAATCAACTCCTGGGTAAAAATGAAGTCTAAGCGCGCAGCGCTGCCCCCTGCCACGATCCCATCATTCACTGCGGCGATGGAAAAAAGGTCTTGTGTCCCGGTTTCTTTGACGATTTCGACAGCAGGAGAGCTGGGATTTCTCAGGTTGACCACTCCCATGGCACCGCCGTCCATCGCGACAAGAAGGCGCTTGGGATTTTCGAAGCTAAAGTCGCTGATCTTGGCTGGGAAAGTCAGGTTGTCGGATTTTTTCCAAGAGTTCCCTTTTTTCTGCCAAATATCCACCAGCCCTTGTCCATCGCCCGTGATCGCGAGCTTGCCCGTCGGGTCTATTTCCACAGCGTAGAGGTAGTTTTCGTGACCGCGGAGGGTGTCCACGATCTCACCGGATGGCAGGTCATAGACGAGGGTGTAGTACATATCCCCAGTGACTAGTAGTTGTTGTGCATCGGGCGTGAAAACCAGGTCGCGCACCCAGTCTTCCCCGTAGCTGACGCGAGCGGCTTCGCTGAGTCCATCCGGCTCGATTTTCCAGAGGGCGAAGCCATTGTCGTGAGAGCCAGAGGCAAGGAATTGTCCGTCGGGCGAAAATGCCAGGCAGCTCACAGTATTTTGATGAGCGGAAGTTTGCGAAATCACTGTACCGCCGGAGTCCAGGAGGGTAATGCTGCCCATATCGTCTCCGATGGCGATGCGTTGCTTTTGGGAATCGACGCATAGGGCCTGTGTGCCCTCCATGTCTAGCGCCCAAGAGGCTTTGAAAACGAAGGCTCCTTCCTTTAAAAGTTGTTCTGCAAGGGAAATCACTTCGCTGTCTTGGCTCAGTTGCAGGGCCTTTGACATGAGGTGGAGGGCGATCTGGGGCTGATCGAACCTGAGCTCCCACGCTTGATGGGCGAGTAAAAGCCCTGGGTCATCCGCGAGGTGGAACCCAAGCGAAGCGGTGTCAGTTGGTAGGCTAGATGAGATAACAGGGGACGAAATTTGTCGTTGACCGCCAAATGGAGAGGTGTTCCATTTGCGAGCGCTTGTAGGATAGGATACTACATCAGCTTCAGTGGTGAAGAAATAGAGTCCCGATAGGGCGAGACCCACTGCGAGTGACAAGAGGAGGTATTTGCGAAAGAGAGTGCTCATGATGGGTAGCTAACCCGTTGGATTGACGGGAGATACACGCAAATTGCACAAAACACAGCAGAATAGCGATGTTGAAAAATTGGAATATTCGGAAACTCCTCTATGCTGCGTAGCGCGTCTGTTTGAGCAAGAAAGACCGGCCTAACATTAGATAGGGAAACCGCGAATGTTAGCAGCAATGATTTATTTGAAAGTCGATTTTATATTTACCTTGAACAAAAAAAGCACCACTGCAGTGATTCGTGACTTTTTTCAAAAAAATCCTCCGCATTCATCGAATACGGAGGACTCTTAAACCTAATGCTTTCTCAGATACGCCCTCAAATAAGGGAATTCTCATCAAGCAACTATCCTTTTTCGACCGACTAACCTTTCTCTTCGATGGACTGCGTAATTTTGCTGGTCAATTGTAGGGTGATGTAGCACGAACCCGCTCATGAGCAGCTTGGAGTAGGAGGGATATCTTGCAAGAATTGGAGTATGACTTCGTCAATTGTGGGACATTCGTCTTGGCGAGCTTTCTCCTGTAACGGAGAGAAGGCTACTTACAATCAATTGAATAATAGAGGATTAGTGGGGAGGGGCTCCTGCAAGATCTTGCCAACCGTAGGATTCGGGTGCCCTGTAAACTTCAAGGGGTGAATTACGTTAAGCAGGTGCAAAAGAAAACCTTTATATTACTCACCGAATGATCGAAGTAGCCTCCTATCACACCTTAGAAGAAGCCAATGCTTACGCCGGCGTACTCCGTAGGGCCGGGATCGTGTGCGAGGTTGAAGCCGCAATAGAACACGATGATTTAGATTTTGAGTTCGAGCACGAGGAAGAAGTATTCCTGATTTTTGTCCAGCCAGAAGACGAAGATGATGCTCGAATGATCATTGATTCTGCAGGAACTTTTGTTGCCCCTCCTAACCGTCCAGGGCAGCGCGACATGCTCTTGGGTGGGGTCATTGGTGGCATAGGCATTTTGACCAGCCTCGCTGATGTGCCCGGTGTAGATGCACCCTGGACTTGGATTCCCTACGGCATGGCCGTGCTGGGAGTGATGCTATTTCTAAAAGGAACCAAGGCAGAGGGCGAAACGGAGTAGTTCAGCGCTAATCAAATGTTCTTACTACTGTGCACGTGGGTTGCCTCCCGTCGCTAGGTGTTCACCGTTTCTGGCGGCATGACATACACGCCCGGAGGCAAGTCCAGAGGAGCGTCGATGTCCCACGGGTTCCCGCCTTGATCGTCATCATCTTCACCACCTTTATTCCCTCGATTGGAGTTATGGTTTTCGTCCTGATACAGCATCAGCAGGAAGCACATCACGATTCCGAAGAGGACGAGGGCAATGACTAAAGTGAGGAAAAATCCCATGTCGAAGTGGATTAGCGCGTCGGGTAGGAAGCAGGAGACGTCGATGGCCAAGCATCAACGATAGAAAGTAATTACGCAAAAAACTCAATCCGATTTGAATTTGTTTGGTCGAGATTTCAGCTTTTGTGCGACCATTACCCTCTGATCTTGTCGAGCAACTGATTGAAGAGTTCAGCTTCGTGATCATCAAGATTTTCCATCAAGGAATCGATGTGAGAGGCATGCTCATCAATGGTCTGAAGCAACTGAAGGCCGGTTTGGTTGATGAATACATCCACCTGTCGCTTGTCATCTTCGCAAACGGCCCTTCCCACAAGGTCTTTTTTGAGCAATCGGACCACAATCCTGGAGACATCGGAGCTTCGGTCCAGCATTCGGTCCCGAATATCGGAGTTGGACATGGGCTTCGGGTGGCTCCCGCGCAAAATCCGCAAGACATTGTATTGCTGGAGCGTCACATCAAACTCCTTGAACATGTCCCGATGTCGATTCATCACCCAGTTGTGGGTGTAGATCAGGTTGACGGTCGCTTTGTGGCGGGCATTACGAAAGGGGATTTTCTGTTGTATGGCTTCCTCTAAACTCATGAAAATGTGGTGTGTCCAAGCATGAATAATCGTAAATATCTGAGTGTAAAAACCCAGAACCAAGTTCAAAGTTTAGCGCCTAAAACCCAGCAACGCAAGCTTATGATTGCAATTTCTGACCAGCTGCCATCTCAAACTTCATCAAAGATACCTATCAGTAGGGTATTTTGTGTCATTCAGCTTCAAGTCGGTGATGATTGCCTTTGTCGGTAAAATCCAAGGCGATCAACTCTTGCCCTCATGCTGCGTAGAAGCAGGCTCGCTGGGGGTAGCCTGTGAAAGAAACCCAAAAGGAAGTAAGTCTGTCCTCCAGATTACTTCCCTGCGAATCCATCCCTCGTCTCGAATATCGTCCTTATCATGAAGCAAGAACGTATTATCTCTCTTTTCATCGAAAACGAGGCCTACTTCGAAGGGTCGTTTGACGTCACGGCCAAGCTCTACGAAGTCGTGCCACAAGAAGAAATCGAAGCCATCAAGTACATGGTCCCTTCCAGCACCGATCGCGGCATCTTTTTCACGATTGTCTTGATCAGTAAGAAAGAAAAACAAGCTGGAATCGTAGGATTTAAGGGCTAGGGAGGGCCGTGGTCCATTTCAAAGCCGCAAATTCATCTCACATGTGCTCAATCGCCTGACGGCCACCTAATTCAATCGGTGGCAGTCAGGGTTTTTTTTGAGTGTCTTCGCCAGTTATCGCTGAGGCAAAGGAGATGTGAACTTTAGTAAAGTTTAATTATATAATTTTTATCTGGAAGATTTAAATGCAAAATTCTCGCATTATATTTTCGCAAATGGGATATTGATCGAATGATTTTATTTGATATGCAGATAAAAACTTTGGACATAAGTAAGGACTACTAGTGTAGAAAAGTCATTGGAATATATGTAGAGAGATTTCGGAATGTTTGAAAAATGTATGAAAATAATCTTAGGTAGCAATTCTCTGATAGGATACAAAAAGAGGCATTAGGATGATTGTTTGGCCTATCTATTGAGGATATGCGAAAAAAATATTTTATAGTTTTTGTTGCAACCATCTGTTGAAGGTTTGAAAATGACAGTTCAGGCATGATGGGCAGTAGAAGTAGAGGCTAGCGTTAGATTTGTGTCGAAAAGTTACCTTTTGCGCGATCATTTTTCTTGGTCGGAGTTATGGATCAGGTTTTGATTGCGAGAAAGATGCCTAAAAAAAACCCTAGAGATTTAGGGCAAAAGTTCTCATCTAACATTTTCTCAGAAGGAATGAATCGTTTACTTCATTTATTTTCTACCCCTCGCACTCACTACCGATTGATCCTAGCAGTGGCCTTATTGGCTACTACGACAGGTGTGAAAGCCCAAATTGGGTTTTTAAGCCAGGATTTGGTTACAGGGCTTAGTAGCCCGACGACGTTGCAGATCGGCCCAGATGGCCGCCTCTATGTAGGGCAGCAAGATGGGACACTCAATGTGTACACGATTTTTCGCAACAGCCCTGGAAATTACGCCGTCACGGACCACGAAATCATTACGCTGGTCAAGAACATTCCGAACCACAATGACAATGGGGCCTTCAATCCCGGGCAAGGCAATCGTCAGGTGACCGGACTCATGGTCAAAGGCACCTCAAACAATCCCGTCTTGTATGTCACCTCTTCCGATCCCCGCATCGCAGTAGGAGGCGATTCCAATCTGGATACCAATTCTGGAACCTTGTCACGACTCACGTGGGTTGGAAGCGACCTCAGTGACCCGGCAGGATACTGGGACATGGTGCACCTTGTGCGTGGAATGCCTCGCTCCGAAGAAAACCACGCTACCAACGGCATGAGCTTGGATCAAGCTAATAATCTGCTCTACATGGCGGTAGGGGGTTTCACCAACAAGGGTGCACCGGGAAACAACTTCTCTGGTACGCCAGAATATGCCCTCTCGGCCTGTATCCTGCAGATTGATATGAATGTGATTGAGGCCATGCCCGTGTACACCGATCTTCGCAATGGACAAAAATTTGTCTATGACATTCCGACGCTCGACGACCCGACCCGCGTCAATATCAATAACACACATCCTGATTTTCCCTATGCGCCAGGTCATCCCTACTATGAACTGGATATTGACCTGGGTGACCCCTTTGGAGGAAATAATGGCTTGAATCAGGGTCGTTGGATCGTCAATGGTCCGGTGCAAGTGTATGCCGGTGGGTTCAGAAACCCCTACGATGTCGTATTCACCTCCAATGGCAGGGTGTATTCGCATGACAACGGCCCGAATGGCGGCTGGGGAGGGATTCCAAAGACCTATGATGCAGGTGGTAACGAGATCGCCAATTCACTATACGATCACACGCTAGGCCATTATATCACCAACGAATTCAACGAAGGAAACTCTAACCAACACGGAGATCGACTTCACTTGGTGACACCCGGATATTACGCAGGAATGCCCGTCCCCGTGCGCACCAATCCTGACAAGGCACCCCTCTATGTTTATGAAAAAGTGGGTGGAAACTGGATTGCCACAGCCGGAAGCCCCTATGACTTTTTCACAGACTTCCCCGAGCCACCCGTGCCCATGTCTCTGGCTACGCCGCAGCATGGCAGGCACTTGGATCCCAATGGATTTGCCATCGCCGATATCAACAAATCCACCAACGGAATTTGCGAATACACCGCTTCCAACTTTGGCGGAGCCATGCAGGGAGACTTGCTTGTGGCATCCTGGAACCAAAGCATCGTGCGATTTACGCTCAATGCTGCTGGTGATGGTCTTG
>DAITMB010000128.1:11824-13882 GCA_036835375.1 Bacteroidota bacterium | reverse complement strand
GATATCGAAATCCGCAGGTGGATGAGTGGATCGATCAAGCGCGGGTGGAAACAGACCCGGGTGTGCGCAAAGATCTGGTGGACAAAATTCAAGCGCAGCTCTACTACGACCAACCCTGCCTCTTTTTCTTCCATCCTCGCAGCGAACTCGCGCTTCACAAGCGGTTTTCCGGAGGAACCATTCACCGCTCATCTCCTCACATTCTGCTGAACAACCTCCAAGTGATTCGCCCATAAGTCTGGCGATTGGACTTCAGGTGTCGGTCATAGTGGGCAAGCAAGGCGCAAAAGGTTTGGATTTTTGCAGCTCTTATTTCGCGAGATAGATTTTTAAGGGAGGGCTTTCGATGGCCCCCTTTTTCTTTGAGAACAAATCTCGAGAAAAACATCTACTTTGCGCTTCAAAGCACTTTAAGATGAATGACTCCCAACGATCGCTAAAAGACCTGGCGGAGATTCGCCAGATGATGGAGCAGTCCACGCGCTTCTTGTCTTTGAGCGGACTGTCGGGCATAAGCGCTGGCGCAATCGCGTTGCTGGGCGCTTGGGTCACCCACCTATACCTTCGGCACAATGATCTAAATAATGCTTTGCTGACCGACAGCCTATACTTTCGGGTGACAGCGAATCAGTTGGGCACGCTCATCTTTCTGGCGGTGGTGATCTTGCTGTGCGCGGCGGCGGCGGCTTCCTTTTTTACCATTCGGCGAAGCCGACGGCAAGGAGTGAGTATTTGGACAAGGCCTGCCAGGCGCATGGCCATCAACTTGCTCATCCCGCTGGGGGCTGGGGCGATATTCTGCGTACAACTTGCTTGGTATGGCTTTTCGCTCATGGTGGCACCCGCGACACTGATATTCTATGGCTTGGCACTGCTCAATGCCAGCAAATACACCTTGCCTGAGATTCGATATTTGGGGCTAGGTGAGCTTGCATTGGGTCTTATCGCAGGGCTATTTCCCGGGCACGGGATCTTGTTTTGGTGCATCGGCTTTGGAGCATTGCACATTCTCTATGGTTCTATCATGTATATGAAGTACGAGCGGTGAATGAGGCCCTAGACAAACTCAATAAGGCTTTTGAAAACAAGGCCAGACTCGGCATCATGTCTTTGCTTGTGGTAGCAGATCGGGTGGATTTTCTTAGCCTAAAAAAATCTTTGGGTCTCTCCGATGGCAATTTGGCTTCCCACCTTCTCACCCTCGAAAAACAAGCTTATCTCAAAGTCCACAAAAGTTTTGTGGGTCGCAGACCACACACGGCCTATGAGGTGACCCAAGAAGGGAGGCAAGCCTTTTCGGAGCACTTGGATGCCTTGGAGGAATTTTTGAGGCAACTAGATTTGCCCAAAGATCCTGAAAAGGAATAATTGCTATTCGTTCGTCAAATCGACCTGTAGGAAGAAAGCTTCGGGCACAGAATCCAGTACTGCAATGCCTGGAAGGAGGAGCGGAACCTCGACCCCATTGCGCTCGCGCGTGCCCCGATCGCCTGAAAGCAAGATCGGTCCGTGCTGTTCATATGCCTGCCAAGGGGTGATGAATCCCGGAACAGAGTCTTGGGCGTTCGCATAAAAAGCCCACTGCTCGATCAACTTGCTGTCTTGACCTACCCAAACGCGATACTTATTCTGCGGCGTGACGCCTACTTCTCGAAAAGTCAGTTGAAGGACATCGGCTGGCGTGCCAGTCGTGGTGCTGTCTTGGCCCACGTAGGTGAGGGTCACGCCGCTGTCCTTGAGTTTAAAGGGCATCACCAGCCAATACGCATCGTTGATCCAAGTTTCTTTTGCCATTTCCATGAGAAGAGCTACCGAATCAGGCGCTGTGATTTCCCCTTCCGCCCCAAAGGCCCGGCCTTGGCCAGAGCGCAGGTCGGTGAGAAGCACCAAGCCGCCAGACGGAAACTCGATCCTGACTCGCTCGCCCCATTTGTCCCATGTTAATTTGCGACCACTCAGGAAGGTCCACTGGAGATAGTGGACCTGATCCCAGGCTTGCCTGCCACCCATTGCCATCATCACTTCGTCGGCGATGGCCATCGCGAGAGAATCAGAGCC
>DAITMB010000128.1:0-11724 GCA_036835375.1 Bacteroidota bacterium | reverse complement strand
TGGGAGTAGAAGAGGACTGCACTGGCCTCTCGCAGGACAGACACAAGAGAAGGAAGCTGATGATCAAGAAGTAGTTCATTTCTATGCCGAAAATTATAAAGCCAAAGCTACAGCTTTACTTGTAAAGATTCGGCCAGCAATCCCCTACATGGGGGAATTTCAGAACGTCAATCGATCAGCATTGAGCATGTTAGATGGCGGATTTTTTATGAAAAGGCGTGCAGCCTATCCGTGGAGTTTGATCAACTGTCGCTGCTCTACGATTCCTGATTGGTGTATGCGTACAAAATAGTTGCCTGCTGGAAGCCAAAGTAAGTCAATGCTGCCTTCATGGGTAACTTCTCCTGCAAATAATCGCTGTCCAAGTACATTCCATATTTCTACCCACGCGCTGCCTTCCTGATCCAGTCTCAACCATACTTGAGCATAAGCAGGGTTGGGATAGAGTGTCCAGCGGCCAAGAGGAGCCCGCCCCTTGAGTTGTTCGCCGACACAGTTTCTCAACCAACTCTCCACCATTCCTGGCAACACCATAACGTCTGTCGGCTGACCCCTATCTTGGAAGAAGCCACCTTCTAACCTTAAAAAAAACTGGTTTGTGGTCCGGTAGTAAGGCAGGTAATCTCCAGTGGGGAGGCCAGTGATCGAGTCGAGTTGTTGATTTAATATCACAAGAATTTCGCTGCCCTCTGGCCCGAAGTCCTCGGTGTCGCCGCGAAAAAGTGCGCCATTGCAATCAAATTCGGGCAAGTCATATACCCACACTAGCGGTCTGGGCAAATCACCTCGATATGAACTGATCACTTCTAGTTGTGCGCGATCTTCCAGCAGCAGGTGGACGCGCGCTCGAAGGATAGAAGAGGTCGAATCGGTCTTGGCGACTTCACAGAAATTAGAGACGAAGTACGTACAGGCCCAAGAGGGGAGGGTGCAAACAATCAACAGAAGGGCAAGCAGCGTGGGGCGTTTCATGAGTCGTAAATATAGGATAATGTTAAGTTTGGTCTAAAAACGCAACGGGGGCTTGAAGTGCTGCATGGCCTTCCACAGGGATTGAAGCCATAGGGGCGATCCCGTTTGCTTTCCATACCATTGTAGCGTTGGCTCGCTGTACACACCTGCTCAGTTGTCTCTCTTGCTTCTCTTGGGATTCGACACGATCCTTCAGAAGAGGCTAACTCCGTTTGGGTGCGGGCGTATCTAGAGATGTGTTTTGGCTAAAGCACCTGATTTTCCTCCCTCCACAGATTATCTTGATAGACTATGAGAACGACTTTTTTCTCTTACTCCGCTTGGAAAATGATCCCTATCGCACTGCTTGCGATTTCGTCCATCGCCTGCACACGAGTAGTAGATGGTCCGCAAGGTCCGCAAGGTCCTCAAGGTCCTCCCGGATTCAATGGTCGTGACGGCAATGCCAATGTCTGGAGTATTAACTATGCTGCCCTCGACTCTGACTGGTATGATGTAGGTGTCTCGGGCGAAGACGGTTATTTTCTTGCCCTAGATCTTAACGTGCCTGAGATTGACAGCGACATCTTGAACAATGGCTTGGTGCTTGTTTATTATCGGGAACAAGAGTCCTCTCCTTGGACCGCACTGCCATACACCTTCATTTCGCATAATCCTGAATACATCGAAAAGCTGGATTTCATTTACGATTTGAGCTTTGTAGGAATGCAGAGCCAAGCCAGCGATCGCCAAGCTACGCCTTATGCAGGCACTTTTCGGGTGATTGTCGCGGCAGGGATTCCGGTAGGTAAAGCGGAAATTGATTGGACCGATTACGAACTCGTGCAAGAATACTTGGACCTTGAAAACGTCGTTCAAACGCATCGTCGCGTCGAAAAGGAGTCCCAAGGCGCACAGCGATAACCCCAGTCCTCGCCCCCTATTTTATCATCCTTGAACCGTTCTTTGTCCAACGTTCTTTTTGACGATCCCTTTTTTGCCATGTCTGATGTCCGGCTCGCGACCCCACAGGTTCGAGTCGGCTTTTTGTGTTTACGGGCGAAGGAAAAGCTGAATATTCTTTGCATTTTTGCGGCAATGGCAGCCACAGAACAACTCGACCTCTTTCCTCAGGGCAAGCTTGCCGTGACCCTTCAGCGGCTCTGCCACGAGTTGCTAGAGACCTATGGCGACTTTCGCGACACCGTCATCATTGGCGCGCAGCCCAAAGGCGTATATCTATCTTCCAGAATCCAGCACTTGCTCCAAGAACACCTGCCGAGCCAGCCGATTCCTCATGGGGAACTAGACACGACTTTTTTCCGGGACGACTTTCGAATGCGAGATAAGCCCTTGCAGCCCAATCGCACCCGGATTGACTTTTTGGTGGAGGACAAAAGGGTCATTCTCATTGATGATGTTCTTTATACCGGACGTAGCGTGAGGGCTGCCCTCGATGCCATGCTCGCTTATGGTCGGCCACGATCGGTAGAATTGCTCGTCTTGGTCGATCGAATTCACAAGCGACACCTGCCAATCGAGCCGAGTTACGTGGGCATCAAAGTCGATACCATCGAGACCCAGCGTGTCGTGGTCGCGCTCAAAGAGAGCGGAGGGGATGACCAGGTGTTTCTGATTGATCAGCACTGACTTCTGCCTCGGATCGCGCACTTGATGAGCGCTTGAGGCGAAAGGAGCACAACTCGAATCAATATGGCCCTTGCGATGGCCTTGAAGCGAACCTAGTATATATTCTCCCCGACATTGATTTGCTTTGTGATCTTTACCTTCTCTAATTTTCCCACATGGCCCTCAGCACCAAGCATCTTCTGGGAATCAAGTCTATCACCAAAGAAGACATCCAGCTCATTCTGGATACGACCGATACGTTCAAAGATGTCCTACATCGCCCCATCAAGAAAGTACCATCGCTTCGGGATATCACCATTGCCAATTTATTTTTCGAAAATTCGACACGCACGCGCATTTCATTTGAATTAGCGGAAAAGCGTCTCTCTGCTGATGTAGTGAATTTCTCTGCTGCAGCTAGCAGTGTCAAGAAGGGAGAAACGCTCCTCGACACTGTCAAAAACATCCTCGCCATGAAGGTGGACATGGTCGTGATGCGCCACCCGATGCCGGGAGCTTCGGTGTTTTTGAGCAGGCATATATCTGCCCAGATTATCAATGCTGGCGACGGCACACACGAGCATCCCACCCAAGCTTTGCTGGATGCCTATTCGCTCAGGGAGCGGTTTGGAGCGTTGAAGGGGCTATGCGTGGCGATTGTAGGAGACATTACCCACAGCCGTGTCGCGCTTTCCAATATCTTTGCGCTCCTCAAAATGGGGGCGGAGGTGACCGTCTGTGGACCTCCAACATTGATTCCTAAGCACATTGAATCTTTGGGTGTGCGGGTGAGCTATCACTTGGAAGAGACCCTGCGCTGGGCCGATGCGGTGAACATGCTGCGCATTCAGTTGGAGCGACAAAGCATTCGATACTTTCCGAGTTTCCGAGATTATACGCTTCAGTACCAACTCAACACTGATCTCATGGACAAGGTGGGCAAGCCGCTCGTGATCATGCATCCAGGACCCATCAACCGCGGGGTGGAAATCACTTCTGAGGTGGCAGACAGCGCGCAGGCCATTATTTTGGATCAGGTCGAAAACGGCGTAGCTGTGCGCATGGCGATCTTGTATCTGCTAGCTGGCGTAAAAGGGAATCCCTGACCAACTTTTTTCCCTTTTGGAGGCACTTTCGTTCAAGGGGTTGATTCACCTACAAGAAGATGATTCTTTTCTGAGGTCTAAAATTATTGCGTAGGGGCCTGGAATTTTATTAAACAATGTGGATAGATGAGAATGCCCAGTTGAACGCTGATTGAACCCTGACTGAATGCGACTAATTTCCCGCTTGGACTGGCTGATGATAAGGACTTTTTGGGGTCCATTGGTGATGAACTTTCTCATCATCCTCTTCATCCTTGTGCTTCAATTTGTCTCGATGTACATCCAAGACATCATGGGCAAGGGCGTCGGTCCAACAATTTTTCTCAAGTTATTTCTCTATGCATCTGGACACTTGAGCCTCTCGGCGATGCCAGTTGCGATCCTCGCCGCAGCGCTAATGACACTCGGAGGCATGGGAGAGCGCTACGAATTGGCTGCGATCAAATCTAGCGGAATCAATGTGTTTCGGGCGAGCCGAAGTTTGGTGGTGGCGGGTATTATCCTCACGGGCGTGATGATGTGGTTTTCGTTCAATGTGGTGCCGAAATCCAATTTGAAATTTTTTAGCCTGATCTACGATGTTAAAAAGAAGAAAGCGGACATCGCTTTGCAGCCCGGCCTATTTTACCGAGACATTGACAACTATGCTATCCGGGTGGCAGACAAGCACAAGTCCAATGGTATGCTTTACCGGGTGCGAATTTATCATTATCAAGAACGAGAGGGTAATAACGATGTGATTCAGGCTGATTCTGCCCGGATGGACCTTTTGAAAGGGCGTCTTCAGATGGTGCTTTTTCACGGGACGCGCTACGAGGAAGTGCCACCTGACGACGGGGATGTGGACAACTACCCTTTTGCCCGGACAAATTTTGACTCCTTGGTGTACAAATTTGAGCTTGGGGATGACTTTGAGTTGAGTCGCACGGATGAGAGCCAGTTCAAACACCAGATCACGCTCACCCGTCGGCAGCTGGGCATGGCCCTCGATTCCATCTCGGTATTAGGGGCGGAGCAAGACCAAAAGACATTTTCGCAGTTGGCGCGCTACACCAAAGTGGACACCCAACTCGCTGTGGTGGGGGTATATGACACCGCGCAACTTCGGCGTGAAGTACCTCCTGTTCTTACGTTTGCCTACGACGGGGCAGACAGTTTGGTGATGTGTTTACGACATGACAACACAAGCGACATTCTGAGCAGGGCTTTGACGAACGCCCGTGCAGTAAAGAGTTATTTGGAATTTGCTCAGCGAAAGAAAGACGATCAGCACGTTGCTCAGACCCGCTACACCTACGAGCACCAGTTGCGGCTAGCTTTGCCAATCAATTGTTTGCTGTTTTTGCTCATCGGCGTATCGTTGGGGGCTATCATCCGAAAAGGAGGTTTGGGCGTTCCGGCGCTGATTTCGATCACGCTCTTTGTGCTATTCTACATGCTTACGACCTATGGTCGAAAGACATCCAAAGACGGCAGCGCTGATCCCTGGTTTGGCGCGTGGGTCTCGGTGTTAGTCTTTACCCCCTTGGCATTGGTGCTGGTCTATCAGGCCACGACAGATTCACGCGTGCTGGACGAGAGCCAATGGGGCATGGTGCGGGACCGGGTGTGGCTTATACGGGCTTATGTTCAAGACAAAATCTTGGGATTTTGGAACAAAAGAAAAGCCCGGACTTCATAGCAAGCCGGGCAAAAGAAGGAGGTAATGACAGGTGGTGGCCTTGTGAGGCCCGTGTGCCTTGGAGTTGCAAGCACTTCCCGGAGGAAGCATTACACAACGACTACAGAATTTTTGGTACCAAACGGGCTGTTGACAAATTTGTCAGCAGTGTCATCGTTTTCCCAGCTCTGTCCGTCGATGAGGTACCGAAACTGGTACTCATTGCCTTGTTCCAGATCCACAGTGGTGGAAAAAGACCCATCTTTTTGGGCCTTGAGTGGGAGCGCCTGTGTGTCCCAAGCATTAAAATCTCCGACAACGACCACTTCTTGGGCATTGGGGGCCAACTCAGATGGCACTTTGAAGGTGACTTTGCACAGCGGCTTGGTCTTGAGAAACTTTTTGGTGATGCTCATAGCTGAAAACTTTGTAAAGGGAAGAGGCGAATTTTCAGAAAATTCGAAGTAAATCGGCCTTATTGCTGGCTATTTGTGAATGCAAGGGCAGATTCGTTAATAATTCTGAATTCTAATTCGGTTGCAAATAACCAAATCTTCTCTTTACCACAAACAAAAACAGGGCCTGAAAAGCCCTGTCCTATGTTAAATTTCCGAAATCATTTTCGCTGTTATCGAATTCGATCTACCGAGCGCACTAGGTCTTCATCCTTTCTTACCGCTCTGACAGCCAACCAAGTAAATACAAGTGCCAACACGGGTGCAATTCCACCTGCTTCGGGTCCTGCTTCCAAGGATGGGCTTTGAAGCGTGAGCCACACCAGCGCGAGTATTTGCACGCAGATCAAGAGCAGTGCGATGTAGCTGCTGCTGATCTGACGGAGTCGATGCTGGTATAAAAATACTACCCGAATGAGCCACAGGACGCTCAAAAGGCAAAGGGCAACGAAAGCACTATGTGCGACCAACATCCCTGTAGATTCGTGCTCGAAAAACATAGGAGCTGCTGCTCCTTGCTGGATAGAAAGGCCCCGAATGGTCTGGGTGTTTTCCTCCAGCCCGCCGCTCCAAAGTGGAAGGAAGAGGCTGGACACATTCACCAGTATGGCGAGGGAAAAGAATAGCGTCTGGATGCGTTGAATCATGGAGAATGGCGTTCCGTCCGAAAGGAAAATAATCTAATTCCAAAGATAAGAAAAAGGTCGGTTGCTTTCGCGAGGCATTTATACCTCACACACAATCCTTCCTTTTTCTTACTGACTGAAACACTTCCTTCTGGTAAAGTTCTTTGCACATGGGAACGCTGAGATCTTGGAATCGCAAAAGTTGGACAGCTAAGCCTAAGCAATTAAGATCTAGATCGTTCAGATAAGTGGATCGACATTGGGTTTGGCGATCATATCATCCACTCATCAGTAAATAGATGCCTCTGGGAAGGCCTATTGGAGCGAATCTAAACTTCACTCAGTCCTGAACGACCCGCACGTTGGTGTTAAAAACTTGATCAAGATCGAGGTACTGCAAAATGGCCTCGGGACCTTTGTTTTCTTCCTTCCACTTGTCGATGTTCTGGCGAAGGTTTTTGCCCATCGTATTAGGTCTGGCCGTGAGGGCGACATTCATGATGCGCAGGAAAGTTTTGGCATTTTCCCAAGCCTCGAAGGCAGGCTTTCGCAACATGCGCTGGAGCGCGAGGATGGAGGCATTCGCGAGGTCAAAATCCTCCATTTTTACGTAGCAGAGCACTTGAAAGAGTCTCACTTCTAGCAGCGCATGGCGATACTTTTTGAGGTTCACCACATTTTGCATGTGGAATAGCACCCGTGATGCCTCGTGGTACTCCCCATTGAGGAAGTAGGCATAGGTTCTGAACAGGTGATAATTGATGTAATAAGTGGTTCGGTAGGGATCGACGGGAATATTGCCAATGTAGGTATCAAGCTCTTTGCGAAGCTTGACGATCGTATTGGTGCGAATGTGGTGGCGCAGCTTTGCGAAGAGGAAGAGGGAAGCATTCACATTGAAGTGAAACCCGATGAGCAAGGACTCCAATTTGTAATCCAAGGTCTCGAAACGGAAAGTGGCGTTGCCGAGGCGATTTTTTTGCTCATCCAAAGAGTAGCGCAGGAAGTTCACGATGAGGTCCAAGCGGCGGTAGGTCGGGTCGTCTTTGAACTCTTCCTGGATCTTGATGAGCTTTTCCAAGATCTGCTCAGGCGATTCCAGTTCGCAACGAATGGTCTCGGGAATCTGCACAAAGAGCGTCGCGAAAAGGTGGACGATCGCCTTACAAAAGTACAAGCGGTGAGAGTCGTAGAGATCGTTGAGGTTGCTGAGCTTCTCCATGACTCGGGTCATGGCTTGAAGCTCCTTGTCGCGGCGACTGAGGGCGTATTCGTCGAATACTTTGAAGAACTCCCGCACAAGATCTTCGGCCTTATCCATGGCTACGGCATATGCAACCTGCTGCTGGTAGCGGCGCTTGTAGTAAGCGTGCTCTTCGCCGAAGTTGTGGACATTCTGTAGTTCCTTGTACACAACCATGAGACCATAAGGAAAGTCCTCTTTGATGAGTTCTTTTTCGAGCTTACCAAGGGCCGCTTCGGCGATTTCCCGGGTGCTATCAAACACAAGGTCGCTGACAGTCAGCACCCGGTGAACGAGGGAGAGATTGGGACCTCCCAATCGTCTCAGCAAAAATTCCTCAATCCGATCTGCAAGCCGGGACTTGAGCACATAGAAAGCAGCAGGATTCACTTCCTCACGTTCAAGAAAGAGCTTGTCGGGATTGATCGGGTCTTCCTTGATACACTCGAGGAAGCTGATGGTTTTCAGGGCTTGAGTCGAGACAAGGCTTTGGTGAAGCTCATTGTACTCTTCATCGGTGAGCTGATTGACGATTTTGTAAAGATTCATGGGCTAGGAGTCTCATTGGTGTAGCAATGGAGGTAATCTTCTGCCCGGAATTTCAAGAGGCTGGGGAGCTTGTAGGAGCGGAGAGCAATTTATTTACGAAAATTATCTCTCTTTGCCCGGAAAACAAGTTCAATAACTAGCCAGATACCTACACATGGTTACACATAGAAATCCAAGCCAAAGGTGCTTAAAATCAGAAGGAAGTCCGTTTTTGAGGCATTCCCTTCATGTGACAAAGCCATTTGCCTGAATTTACCCAAAAAATCCAACACATCGAAGTTCG
This sequence comes from Bacteroidota bacterium, assembly GCA_036835375.1. GTDB lineage: Bacteria > Bacteroidota > Bacteroidia > J057 > J057 > JANQTF01. Next base: position 3,222 of record DAITMB010000128.1, on the reverse strand, counting down.
CAGCTATTGATTTTTTTAATCAAATTGTTAGTCATTCAAGCATGATGTTCGATCTGCAAGTGACAAGTTTGCCAAGAAGGCAACGCCCTGCTGTCGCTCTCTGGCGCAAGTAGGAGACCCAAGGGTTCATTATCCCGGTTTTCAACATGGTCCACTTCACACCATGCGGAATTGGAGCTGCTAAGGCTCACGGAGTGTTGCTTTGGTGTTGTCCTTCGAGAAACAATTTTTCCAGATCTAGGTGCTCCAAAATGGCATATTGACCCACATTGACTTCCTTCCATTTGTCGATGTTGGCGCGAAGATTCTTGAGTCGGGTTCGCGGTTTGCCGCCAAGAGCTACACTGAGAATGCGCAGCATGATCCTTCCTTGTTCCCATTTTTGCCATGTGGGCTTGCGGAGGGAGCGCTGTAGGCTGAGTATGAGCTGGTTGGCTAGGTCGAAGTCTTCCATCATGACATAGCTCAGCGCCAGGAAAAACTTCGTTTCCACCTCCGAATGCAGGTGCTTGCGGAGATTGACCTCATTGCGGAGGGTGTAGAGGACGCGCGCAGCTTTGCGATATTCTTGATTGAGGAAATAGGCGTAGGCTAAGAAAGTGTGATAATTCACATAAAAACTCAAGCGATAAGGCTCAATCTCATAGTGGCCAATGTATTTTTCCACATCATGGTACAGCGCTGCGAGGCTATTTGTCCGGATGTGATAGCGAAGCTTGGAAAAGAGAAAGAGCGAAGTGTTGGCGTTGAAATGGTACTGCGTGAGCAATTCTTCCACCTTGTAATCAAGGGTTTCATAGAAGATCTTGGCTTTGTCTCGATTGCCTGACTGGTCGTAGTAGGTATATCGGAGAAAGTTGAAGAGGATATTGAGATTTTTATAAAAAGGGTCGTCGCTGTATTCATCAAGGTAGCCGATAGACTTTTCAAACATCATCTCGATCGGCTCCATTTCACAGCGGATGCTATCAGGAATGATGATAAAAAGCTTTCCGAAAATGTGAACGACAGTCTTGAAAATGTATAGCCGGTGCGAATCATAGAGATTGTTGAGGTTGTCCACCTTTTCCATGAGGCGGATCATGTTGGTGTGGTCGGCGTCGCGTCGCTTGAGCTGGTAGTCGTCGAAGGAGCGAAAAAACTGCACCACGAGGTCCACGGCCTTGTCCATTCCCACGGCGTAGGCGACTTGCTGGTTGTAGCGACTCTTATAGTAGTTGTAGTTTTCGTCAAATGCATGAAGGTTTTGTAGCTCTTTATAGACGATCATCAATCCATAGGGAAAGTCAAACTTGACCAGCTCCCGCTCTAATCGACGAAGCGCAGCGACTGCGATTTCACGAGGATTGTTGAACACCAAGTCGTTCACGTTCAGAACCCGCTGCATCACAGCCAAATTAGGATCGCCGACGCGATTGAGGAGAAATGCCTCGACTTTTTGGTTCAACCGAGACTTGAGTACATAAAATGCAGCAGGGGTGATGTCTTCTTGAGCTAAAAATTGCTTGTCAGGTGAAATGGGATCTTCGCGGATCAACTTCAGAAAACGAGCGCTCTTGTCTGCTTTGTTTTGGGTCAGGCCTGTATATACTTCATCAAATTCGTCCTCAGCAAGTTGGCTCACAATCTTGTATAAATCCATAATCGGGAAGTTGGTGTTGTGGGTGAGGGCAGTGAATTGACACCGCAAAAAACGCTCCTAAGCTGCCACCAAACAAGGTGTTAGCCAATAAGGAAGTCGCTGATAAGCGGAAATAAAAAATAGTTTGAAGCGAGATTGAGTAATTCCTGTTTCCGTAATACGCTGTTTGGCTATTTGAAAACGACATTTGAGGTATTTCCATTTTGATTGGGTCAAATTCCATCTACCTGTATTTCTCTGAAGCACCTCCTGGCCCTTTTCTCACAATGAGACAAGCTTTTTGGTGAGTCAATTCCCTGCCACCCATTTTCCATGGGAGGCACAGTTTTTCCCGCGTTTCTCCTAAAAACCATTCATCCCTTCAGTCGTTTTTTAGCTTTGCAGAAGGATTCTTCGGAACTTTCTAGCAGATTTCATCCGACTTTTCAATACCTCGCCATTTATGTATAGCCTTTCCCACTTCTCCTACCAGCGCATCCCGAGCCGTGTAGTCAACATCGGGCATACGCCTCTGGGAGGTCATCACCCCATCCGAATCCAGTCGATGACCACGACCGACACCATGGACACCATCGGCACGGTGGAGCAATCCCTGAAGATGGTGGCAGCTGGCTGCGACTACGTGCGAATCACTGCCCCCAGCAAGAAGGAGGCGCATAATCTGGCGGAGATCAAGAAAGAATTGAAGCGGAGAGGCTGCGAAGTACCGTTGGTGGCGGACATTCACTTCACGCCCAATGCAGCCGAGGTCGCAGCCCGAATTGTCGAAAAAGTGCGGGTGAATCCCGGGAACTATGCCGACAAAAAGAAATTTGAAAACCTTATTTATACCGACGACACCTATCAGTCGGAACTACAGCGCATCTACGATAGATTTTCTCCCTTGGTAAAAATCTGCAAGACCGAAGGCACGGCCATGCGCATCGGCACCAACCATGGCTCCCTCTCCGATCGCATCATGAGTCGCTATGGCGACACCCCGCTCGGAATGGTGGAGTCTGCGATGGAATTTATTCGGATTTGCGAGGACCACGGCTACTACGACATTGTGGTGTCCATGAAGGCCTCCAATCCTCAAGTCATGGTGCAGGCTTATCGCTTGTTGATGGAAAAAATGATCGCCGCCGGGCAAGTGTATCCGCTCCATTTGGGTGTGACGGAAGCTGGCGAGGGCGAAGATGGCCGGATCAAGTCTGCACTTGGGATTTCGACCCTGCTCCTTGACGGCATAGGAGACACCATCAGGGTGTCACTCACCGAGGAGCCAGAGCACGAGATGCCCGTTGCGGATTTTTTGATGAGGCACTACGTCACCCAGGCCAATCATCTGCGCAATCCACAGCTGGAAGCCCAAGCCAAAGCCGAGCAACTGCCATTGCCCTTTGACCCGCTTAGCTTCCGCCGTCGCCACAGCCACACGCTCGAAAATGTGGGTCACGATCAGGTACCCCGCATCGTCGCTGACATTCGCCACCAGTGGGAGCAGCCAGCTGATCTGGGGCAAATCGGGTACACGTATGTGCCAGCCCTTGACAAATACAACTTTTCCGATATCGCCGCGGACTTTGTCTATCTCGGGA
>DAITMB010000127.1:0-14201 GCA_036835375.1 Bacteroidota bacterium | reverse complement strand
GAGACTGGAGACGGGAGGGCTGATACATTTGTAAATGTTATTGCTGTTCCATCCGGCATTCGTAGCGGATGAGCAGGTATTCTGCTGGTCTGGCGGCTGCTAATCCTACTTCAACTACCATGCGTCCTTCGAGCAGATCTTGGGTGGTCATGCTTTCTCCGAGCCCGATTCCGATGAAATAGGCTTCTTGAGCTGTGGAGCCATAGAGGGCGCCTTTTCGCCAGAGGCCGCGCAAAAAAGAGTCGATGAGATTTCGCAATCTCAGCCAGGTATTCGCATCGTTAGGCTCAAAAACGAGGGACTCCGATGCTCTTCGCAGGTAAGTTTCGGCGTACAGAAACAAGCGACGGACCGGGACATAGCGCCATTCCAGGCTGTTGGCCAAGAGGGTGCGGCTACCCCAGACGACGGCTCCGCGCCCCGGAAAACTCCGGATGGCATTCACAGCCTTGCCCGTTTCGTGGACATTCATGTCCTCCTGGGCGCGATCTTCGATGGACAGTACCGGACCCAGCGTCGCATTCAAGGACACGTTTGCAGGCGCTTTCCAAACGCCCCGCTGTGCATCGGTGGCCACGATGACACCAGCGATTGTGCCAGAGGGGGGGATTTTTTGTCCCTCTTGACGAATCGCCTGCACCACTTGTTGCAGCACAGGGTGCTCCACAAAGAGACGCTGTTCCCACGCGGCCTCGATCGAAAGCGCGTGTGCCACCACGCGCGCCATCGCTTGTGACAAGGCTGAGCCTACATCGATGATAGCCGACAGCAGCGCTTCATCGCTCGGGAAGACCAATGCCTCAATATCTTCTACTTTTTTCGAGCCAAGCCATCGACTGCCAGAGAGTAATTCGAGGAGCTCCATCTGCCAAGCGGCTTCTTCCGCTCCGTATCGGTGGCCTGCCCGCTCACTTTTCTCAATGGCAACCCAAGTTTGGAGCTGTCTGGGCAAGCGCTCGCTCGCGATGCCTTCTTCAATGGCTTGCTGGAGTGGGGTAGAAACTTGTTGATCCAACTGATAAAAGCTGAGTCCCCATCCCCTCACTAAGTCTGCAAGTGCTTGATAACTCGTCAATCGATCTAGGCCGGGAGGGGTCGCTGAAGCTTCCATTCGAAAGGTTCGTGCCGCATCGTCCAGCACCAGATCCGTTCTTGTAGCATCTGCACGTGAGAGATTTGCGGAGGCCAGCAAGGCTTCCACTTCCGTACTGGCTTCGTCGGTGTCTTCGATCAGTTGCTGATAGCGTTCCTTGCTTTCGCTGGCGACACTGGAAGAAAGTGCTACCTGTGCGTCAAGCGGCGCGCCACTCGACACATCAAAAAATGACAAGTCCCGATAGTGAAACGAATGTTCATACGTCGTCCAAATCCACGGATGATAGGCCGCTCCATAGTCCAGATGGGAGGAGCCCACGGCGTCGCGAAAGCGTAGTAATTCCTCTTGAAGCGTGTCGCCTGGCATCAAATCAAACAGGCAGAATCGATCTTTTCGTCTGGCACAATGCCTCAAGGCATATTGCTGCAATTGCCCCAGGCTGTCATCATCAGGAGTGTTGTCACTGGCTCGCCTAAAACGCACTGCGTCTGGAAAAAGGATAAGGGTGGGCTCATCATATCCCATCAAGGCATCCACCCCTTGTTGGAAGTGATGCCATGGTAGGAGGGATTGATTTTGGCCCTCATGAGAGCTTGAAGGCTGCTTCGGTCGGGGGCGGCAGTCGTCGTCTTCTGGCTCCTGCGCGACTGGCGCGGGTTGGAGTCCTTCCGCATAATGTCCGATTGACACGAGGTAAGCATCAGTGCCTCCTTGATCGAAGTAGTGACGTAGGCTGTCAAATAGGTAAAATCGATCCTGAATCTCTACTCGCTGGATCCTGTGAGCCTTTGCGAGATCCATGTACACCCGGTAGCTCGACGGTTGAAAAGCTCCGCCAAAATAAGCTTCCATTTCGCCCAAGGTGCGAATGCGTGTGGGAACCAGATGCAGCGACCGCCCCTGCGCATCCAGCGCCTTTTCGGTATAACCGATGAAGGCGGGGACCGCAGTTTCTAAAGAGGGGAGGGTAGGGCGGGGCTGCGTCACATCCTTGAGATAGACCCCGGGGGTTTTGTACATCATGGAAAGCAGGCTTAGCGAAATAGCTTATGAGCGATGGCGATCAGGATTCCTGCATCTTGTGAGAAAACTTCAGGATGATGAATTCTGCCGGACGCACCACTGCCATTCCGATCTCGATGTTCATTTTTCCTTCTAAAATATCGACGGCGGTCATGGTCTCCCCGAGGCCGACTTTGACATAAAAGGCGTGCTCAGGCTTGGCACCTGCCAGCGCGCCAGCTCTCCACTGAAGAATGAGAAAGTTTTCGATCATGGCGCGGACCTTGACCCACGTGTTGGCATCGTTTGGTTCAAATACAAACTGGAAGGTGGCCTTTTTAATAGACTCTTCTGCCATGTTGAAGAATCTACGAACCGAGACATATCGCCACTCATTGTCATTCCCGGCAAGGGTGCGTGCACCCCAGACTAAAGTACCTTTTCCAGTGAAATACCGGATCGCATTGACTGATTTTCCTGAGGTAGGATCTACATTCATCCCACTCTGAAAGTCATCGGTGATTTTGAACGAAAGACCCGCATCACCGCTTTTGATTCCTGCAACGCCTTCATTGGCAGGAGCTTTCCACACTCCGCGATTGCTGTCCACTCGCGCATAGATCCCCGCGATGCAAGGACTTGGAGGCACTGTGACGCCAAAGTCTGCGATGGCAGCCTTGATTTTGGAATAATAAGCGCCGTGGGTGGACTTGATCTCGTCCAGCTTTTTGGCATCCAAAGACTGTAAAGTGGCCGTAACACCGTTCTGATTGTGTGCCAGCACAGTCATCGTTTCATCCACCTCATAAGGAAAAATCGTGTGAAGGCTGGGAAAGTAGGCAGCACCATACTTTAGGTCACCTATGATGTTTCTGAAGGTGGATATAGCAACTGCCGGAACATCATTTGGATATACATCCATGATCACAAAACGGTCCTGCAACTTGTTACACTGTTTCAATGCCTCTTGCTGAAGTGACATGAGATTGGCTGCGTTGCTGAGGTGTGGGCCTTCGGGAAACAAGATCAGCGTAGGCTCATCCTCAGATTCGAGTGCTGTGAGACCAGCTTGGAGTTCTGCGACTACCAACGCGTCTCCCACTGGCTTGTACCCTGCACCCACAGCGGCGTCTCCCACTGACACGATGTAGCAAGGCCCTCCTCCATTGGCAAAGTAGATTTGAAGGGCGTAATACATGTTGTGCTTCGAAGCGCCAGCCGCGGGAAGCGATACGCTAACAAACTCTTTCGTCGCTGCGAATCGAGTGGGATCTTCCGGGTCGGCGGCTCCTTCCTGCTCAATGGTCACCACCATTTTCGTCTCTTTCTGAGGGCCACCAAAGAGGGTTTGGTAATCTAGCAATGAAGTGATGCGGGTAGGTTTGAGGAAGAGGTCATCTTTGACCTTGCGTTGAGCGCGCTCAGTATAGCCAATGAAAGCAGGGATGGCTGTAGAGACGGCGGCGACTGAAGGGGGAAACTTGGGGATTTCCTGGATGTACACGCCGGGGACAGTGGGATTTTGAGGAGTGCTTGCCATAGATGAGAAAGTTGATAGTCAATGAGTTGATCGAAGAAGAGGGAGTTCGTAAGGAGAGGAACATGCGGAGCATAGGCGCTATCACCCCGGAGTTATGGACTCGGTTGAAAGGAGATCGTGTAGAGGACAGGGCTTGTCAGGTCCACCGTCGCATCCTTGAAAATCTCTATCAGCCCAAAGGATTTTGATCCGAGTAGGGCATCATCTGCGACGAGAAGCTGTCGGGGAAGGGTGCTGCCCACCTGCTGCAAGTGCCAAGCGCCGGCATCGAGGCCTTGGCTTGAGGGCCAGCCATTAGGATCTGGAACGGCAAGGCTCAAGGGCCGTCCTGCCGCCACGCTGCGCAGGGTTGCAGGGCCTCCACCCGGCGTTAAGGGCGTGAGACTGACTTGTGAAGTACCCGTCGCTGGCACAAACTGGTGAGTTTGTGAAGCGAGAGAACCCATATCTTCCTGGCTGACTTGAGCCGCTGCACGCGCCAGTTCTGTTCGTCCGTCGAGCACCAGAGCGTCGTCGAGGTTGCTGAAATAGGCAAACCGCGACCTTCCAACATAAGGAAGAAGCGCAGCGCCGGACTCAAAGCCCGCTGTGTTATCAAGCAGGTGGGGGTCGATGAACTTGAGCAGAAAACGAAACGAAACAGTCTCCCGAATCGGGCGTAAGGGAGCACCGCTCGGCATCATTTTTTCCATCGCGACGAAAATTCCGTTCTCGGTGCTCCGACAAAGTGTCCCAAAGCGCTGAAGCGTCTTCATGCAATCGCTCGTGGGTTGAATGGTCATCCAGCGATTCATCGGCTCCAAGCCCGGATACCGTAGCTCTATGCGAAACAAGACGTCGAAGCGGTATTCCATGAGAAATCAGTTGGAAAAATCATCAAGACGAACTGAGCGAACCACCGAAGCCTCGCTTTCAGGAGAAGCCTGAATGGGCACAAGCCGCAGTTTGTAGATCACCGAAGGCGTGTATTTGCCGCCGAGAATTCCCCAGATTTGATTTAGTTCTTCGAAGGAAGTCGAATACAAATCCGCGATCAAGGCTTGTATTTGGTGGATGTCTGGATATTTGGGCGCCAATGCTGGATAATCCGCAGGATCAAAAACATGCTTTCGCTGAAAAAAAGAGATTACCTCAGAAATGTAAAAGAGAGAATCTTCGTAAATGGAATTATTGGCACTAAATACCACATAAATGTTGAGGTGTATGGGCGGTGATTGCTCCGTCGCGATAGGCTCACCATTTGGGTTGCTGCCAGGACGTTTTCTCGGCAGGTTTCGCAGCGTGGCTTCTTGCTGAATGTTGATCACAGAAGCCACGATCTTGTTGGCCAGACGCTCTGCTGCCACATCATTGTGTGCATCAAGTAGGGCAATATTGCCTGGAATCACCGCGTCCTCCGAAGAAGCGGGGGTGACATATTCGTTCAGCAATTCCAAGATAAATTCCAAAGCTTGTTTGAGCATGGCGCGGGAAGTCGGGGGCGAGAATAGATCAAAGGATCACCCGTTCGGCAGATGCGAAGATCTACCGATGGCGACAAGTGGCAGTGTTGATGTGGTATTCTTAAGACGGCGAAGCCATCCAATTTACCTCCTCAAAACAGAAATATTTTGATTTTCTAAATGTACGGATATCTCTTCAAAGCCATCATCCTTGAAAAACGTGAAGTTTTTCTCCATGTTTTCCATGATCTAAGGGAATGAGTTGCTGGAGAAATGCTTCGCGAACCAGGCTTGCAGTATTTTTGACGCCGAGTTTTTGAAGCAGATTGAGGCGATGGGTCTCTACTGTACAGGTGCCAATGAACAATTTTTGGGCGATTTCTTTGGTTGTCCATCCTTCGACGATGAGTCTCAGCACCTCTTTTTCGCGCTGGGTGAGGCAGGTCGTTTGCCCGCCCTCTTTGGTGAGGTGATGAAACCAGTGTTCTTGAAGTGTGGCCTGCACTGTGGGCAGAATGTGCTGGATGCCTTGGTACACGTCGTGGATAGCGCGACTCCACGCTGGCTCTGTGGCTGATTTGAGAATAAATCCTCGTGTGCCCTTTCCTAGAAGCTCCTGTAAACGTTGGGGGTTGACTTGGTAGCCAGTCACCAGCACATTGGGATGCGCAGAGGCGTTGGATTCGAGGTAGGGAAGCAAGTCAGGACAGTCTTGATCCACTATTAGCAGCACTTCGTCGGGGCGCTGCGGGGGATCCTGGGGTAGTTCAGGCACTTCAATCAAGCGATCGACCTTGATATTTTTGCGGATTTGGTCACTAATGGCCTTGGATAATAAAGGAATCGGGTCTTGAACAATTGCGATCCTCATAGCATAAGGAGTGAGGGTAGTAGAGGATAAAGGTCGTAGATGATTGAAAAGTGGCCAGAATGCAGCGAAGAGTGCAGGGGAGCACGCGAATGAATCGGGTGACTTTGATCGATGGGAAATTTCAAGGTAAGACGAGCAGGCACAGGCTTTTGCACCTTTTCGGAGGCCTACCAGGGGAGTGATGGCTGAATGCAGTCACGCATACTCCACCTATTACCGAGCATTCTTCATGCCACGAGACAGTTATTTCTTGCAAATTTTAAATAATGGCAATGAGCTTGCCTTTGATTTTCAGATGATTAGTGCAATAGGATCTGAGAGAAATACTTTGAAATGCGTTTTTGATCATTTATTTACCCCATACCTCCATTGATTCAACCGCTCATATTAGCGTTTCACAAAGCCGAAATGATTTTCGTCTCTTCATTTTGTAGGCTACTGTTTATGCAGTATGTTCGCACAAAGCGCTGGTTTTACGCTGCTCCATCTCTCATTCACGGCTCTTATGCGAATCCTCGGTTGGGTATTTACCTTTATTTTCATCTCCTTTACAGCGGTCCAATACAATGATCCCGACGCAAGTTGGTGGATGATTTTTTATTTCTCCTTGGCATTGATCTCCTTGGTGGGAGCTTTGGGAAAAGCTAGATCCTCATGGTTTGTCGTGGCGATGATCGCTTTGGCATTTGGGTTGGGCCAGTATTATCAGGGAGCGATACAGTTTTTGAACAACGAGGATGGAATCGCCTTTTCTCAGGGAATGCAAAACTCTTATCCCTACATAGAAGAGGCCCGGGAGTTCGGCGGATTTTTGATTTCGTTTGTTGGGGTGCTATTGATGTGGTGGGTTCAGCGGCGAAGCGAGCGATTTAAAACCTCCGGAAAGGCTTTTTAGGTACGCGCAAAGAGACTTCTCCAAAGTGGATGTCGCGCAACGGCTCGCGGTGAGTCAGCAAAAGCACTGTGCCCAGGATCACGGCAAATATCAACATGGGCAGGTAGCGATCGTACCAAGCAAAACGAGTGAATGCTACAAACAGCGGGAGGCTGATAGCTCCCATCAAATAGGACGGATAAGGAGACCTTGTGAAAACATAAGTGATCATCGTCACCCCAAGCGTCATGCAGGTCAAAGCAGGGTGAGCAACGAGCAGAACACCGATGGCCATGTAATACCCCTTTCCTCCTTTGAATCTTGTGAATATCGGGAATATATGACCCATTAATGCAGAGAGGCCCAGGGTCAAAGTGAGTAAGTATCCTTCTTCGGGGCTCACCCATCCAATTTGGTGCGTGAGTGCCACGGCCATTCGTGCTGCCAGAATCCCCTTGCAGATGTCCATGATGCGCACAAGCCAAGAGGTAGTGCGGCCCAGAATTCGCTCTACATTCAAGTGAGAAGAAGTCCCACTCCCATGATCGCGTATGTCAATGCCGTAATACCACTTGCCTAGCCATACCGATGAGGGGATACCGCCGATCAAATAGGCAATAATTGTGTAGAGTATAATCCAAACAAAGTCCATAAATCCTGCTGTGACTTGACGAGAGTTGGAAACAAAGAACTCTAAGCATACAGGGTTTTTGGTCCCTTTCTCAAGTGTTTTGTCAAGTTGAAAATCATAGGGTTGTTGCCGCAAATTTTTTCGCAGCAAGGTGGAGAATCCGATTCTGGCGTGCCAAGTCGCGAGCCGGTGGGATCAAGGGACCCACGGGCGAGCTTCCAGCGCAGAGAAGCGGAAGAAGCACTTCCCTCGGTGAAGCCGAAGGGATGCATCGATGATCTCCATTATGTAGGAATAGACAAGGCCCCGAGTGCCGCCTACCGCTTTGCTCCTTATTTATCGCAATCGCCCATCACAGGATCCAGCGAACCAATGATCACCACCGTGTCAGCGAGGGTCGCGCCCTCCATGAGATGCTCCAGCGCCTGGAGATTGCGGTAAGATGGGGCATTGATTTTGGCTCGCCAAGGGGTGCCCGTCCCGTCCGACTTGATGTGAAATCCCAATTCTCCCTTAGACCCTTCAATGGCATGATAAATCTCCACCCCATCGGGAGGAATCACGCCTACATCGGTCATCATGAAGTCGTGGATCATGCCTTCCATAGAATAATACACTTCATCCTTCGACGGGTAAGCATGCTTGGCATTGTCCACTCGAATGTCTCCGGCAGGCAATTGGTCAAGGAGCTGATCAAGAATTTTGATGCTCTCCGCCATTTCGTCCATACGAACATAAAATCTCGCCAGGCAGTCGCCCTCTTCCCTGATCACAACATCAAAATCGACCTCGTCATATACGAGGTAGGGCTCGAAGGTGCGAATGTCGTGGGGAACCCCCGAAGCGCGGAGATTTGCGCCCGTGACGCCGATTTCGATAGCTTTTTCTTTCGTCAGGATGCCCACACCCTTGTTGCGTCCTACCCAGATCGGATTAGCGCCCAGGAGTTTGCGCCAGTCGGCCAGCTCCTTGCGAAACGCTTTGTTCCAAGTGCGAATATCTTGAACGACTTCGTCGGTGATATCGAAGGCGACGCCTCCGATGCGGCTGTGGCTCACGGTGAAGCGCACTCCGGCGAGTTTGTCAAAAATATCGTAGAGGTTTTCGCGCTCGCGAAAGGTCCAGAGAAACATCGACAGTGCTCCCGCATCCATGACCATGGCCCCAAGCCAGAGCAGGTGAGAGGAGATCCGCGCCATCTCGCAAGCTATCGTGCGTATGTACTGCGCGCGCCGGGGAACCTCAATACCACAAAGTTTTTCTACAGCAAGGCACCATGCCACATTGTTGGCGTAGGGAGAAATGTAGTCCATGCGATCGGTGTATGGCATGAACTCTTGAAAAGTTTTGTTTTCCGCAAGCTTCTCGATGCCGCGGTGGAGATACCCAATGTCGGTGACAGCCTTGACAATGGTCTCACCGTCAATCTCCAGAACGATCCGAAGCACCCCATGAGTGGCAGGGTGAGAAGGACCCAGGTTAATGATCATTTTGGTTCCCAAGGGGTCGTTTTCGACCTCGATGGAAGTATGCTTGTTTTCGAGCCGCCGATAGATCGCCATTTGGTGATCTGGAAAAAAGGCGGATTCTATTTTGCGTTCGAGACTGGGATGTGGCGGAAAAGGATCTGTACTCATAGTGGACTGAAGATATCAATAGAAGGTAAGAACCTGTAAATAGCTGGCAGTGTTTTTGTCAGACTCCTACAAAAGCATCATCAACTCCGGTAAAGATAAACATTCTGCTGGGATTGAAATGAAATTGCGAATCTCAATGCCATATTTCGGACCACAGAAAGATATTCTCAAAAATTGGTGGACAGAAGTCAAATTCGCATTTTACGATTGAGGGAAGTTTGAAAAACTATCCTTAGCTTTGTCTTGATTGAATCCCCGAGCCTATGGTGGATCTTACGTACATTGAAACGCCGTCGAGACCTTCCTGGAGAAGGTCGATGAAGCCTGTCATGCGCAGTAAAATCTATTCTAAGGCAACCAGTTTCCTGATTACCCGCTCATTCACTCACCATTCGCAATGATTACCCGTCGGCAAATTCGAGCCAAAGTCATGCAGGCTATCTACGCTTGCATCACCTCCGGAGAAGCTCCGGAGCCGGTCTTTAACCTCTTGCTCAAGGAAATAGAGACAGAAGTGTCTGAACTGGAGGCAAAGAAAAAGCTCAGCGGCGACACCAAGCTGCTCGTGGCCCTTTATTATGAGACCATGAAGCAGGCCGAATGGTATGATTCCCTCATCATTAAAAAGGCGGAAAATTGGGAACTTGACCGCATTGCAAGGCTCGACAGGATTCTCATGCACATGGCGATTTGCGAAATGCTTAACTTCGAAGAGATTCCCATCAAAGTCACCATCAACGAATACCTGGAACTTGCTAAGACCTATTCTACTCCCAAAAGCAGCAAGTTCATCAACGGAATTCTCGATAGTTTATACAATGATTTTTTGTCTGACGGGCGAATTGACAAGAGAGGGAGAGGTCTTATTGACCACAGCAGTGCCAAAGGATCGCCCGTAGAAGAACCCACCTCCAACTAAGCCTATGCCCACCATAACGCTGATTCCAGGTGATGGAATCGGACCGGAAATTACCGACGCAGTTGTCCATATTTTGGAAGCAGCTGGCGCAGACCTCGATTTTGACGAACAACCAGCTGGTCTCATTGCCTTTCGCGAGTCTGGAGATTTGATCCCGCCAGAGCTGATCGACTCCATTCGCACCCACAAAGTTGCTTTGAAAGGCCCCCTCACAACTCCTGTCGGTGAGGGATTTCGCAGTGTCAATGTGACCTTGCGCCAGATGTTTGACCTCTATCAGAATGTGCGTCCCGTCACGAGCATTCCTGGCATTAAAAGTAAATTTTCAAACGTTGACCTCGTCCTGTTTCGCGAAAATACCGAAGGGATGTATTCTGGATTTGAGATTTATGACGAACGAAATCAAATCGCAGATGCCATTGCCCGCGTGTCACGCTCGGGATCCGAAAGGATCATTCGGGCGGCTTTTGAATATGCCGTGGCTCAGGGTCGCAAGAAGGTGACCATCATCCACAAGGCCAACATCATGAAGCAGTCCAGCGGGTTATTTCTTAAAGTAGGGCAGGAAATAGCATTGGAATACCCTCAGATTCAGGCCGAAGACCGCATCGTGGACAACATGTGCATGCAGCTCGTGATGTATCCGGAGCGCTATGATGTGATGGTCACTACCAATTTATTTGGAGACATTCTCTCCGATCTTTGCGCGGGACTGGTAGGGGGCCTCGGGCTGGTGCCCGGTGCCAATGTGGGGAAAGACGTCGCCATTTTTGAAGCGGTACATGGCAGCGCACCCGACATCGCCGGACGCAACCTCGCCAACCCTTCAGCGCTCTTGCAATCTGCCATCATGATGCTTCATCATCTTGGGCAAGGCATGGTGGCAGATAAAATCAGAAGCGCACTCTTCACTACCCTGGCTCAGACCGAGCTGGCTACCGGCGATCTGGGCGGGAAGTCCTCCACCTCCGAGTTTGCTCAGCACGTGGTTGATCGTCTTGCTTGAGGAAGTATCCATGACTTCCGCTGAGTAGATGGATGGCAGAAAAAAACTGAATTGTCCCTGAAACGGCCAGATGAAAAGAGGTCTTTAGAAATGCGTGATTTCTGAAAATTGTGGACACATAATCAGGAAAAACCTTTCACCAGACGCATCGTTTATCTTCAACACAAATGACTTTCTTCCGTATCAGGATCGATTTCCAACACTTATTCCACTTCTATTCAGGAAAACTTTTACGATGAAACAACTGATTCCTTTTTTCACCCTAGCCGTTGTCGCTCTGCTGGCGCCGGCGTGCTCTGAGTCGGCTTCTACCAACGAAGCTGTCGTGTCTGCTCCCGCTAATTCAGCACTTCCCATTGCTACTACTTCAGCACCTACCGCAGATGGGACGGCTCCCGCAGTGAACTACCCTCCCAAGCACCAAGCAGAAGCAGAATCGCTGGAGTCCACTTCCGTAGAATTTGAAGGCGAAGTCTTTGATTTCGGGGAAGTGCCTGAAGGCACCAAAGTCAGCCATCAATTCAAATTTAAGAATACTGGGGCGAATCCTTTGAGAATCACTCGCGTGAAAGCCTCTTGTGGTTGCACCACACCGAGCTACTCCCAAGATCCCATTGCACCCGGTGAAGAAGGATTCATTGATGTAGCCTTTGACTCATCTGGTAAGCCTGGGTTCCAAAACAAGTCGGTGACGGTCACCGGAAATTTTGCCGACGGAGTCAATAAGATTTTGAAGATCAAAGGCCAAGTCAAACCTCAAGCAGAGTAATTTGGCATTGCCATTTTTCTATCTTTGTGGCGGACATCAGATAGCGGAATAGGTTCCACTATTTGTTGTCCGCTTTTTCATTCACATTTTCTCGCTTATTTCCTTCTATTTTTCCTTGTCATGAATCATTTCTCTCATTTATTGCTACAGGAAGGTGCCGCTCAGACCGGAGCTGGATGGACGCAGTTTGTTTTTTTTGGTGGCATTGTAGCCATTTTCTATTTCTTCATGATTCGTCCGCAGCAAAAGCGGGCCAAGGAGGAGAAGAAATTTCGCGAATCTCTTGACAAAGGGGATAAAGTCCTCACCATCGGCGGTATCTATGGGACCATCGAAAGCATCGAAGACAATACCGTCTTGGTAAGGGTGGACCAAAATACAAAACTTCGTCTCGACAAGACTGCCCTGCGTGCTGTACCAGCTACTACTACAGAAGCGAAGGCGGCAGAAGCCAAGAAGTAGTGCTTCGTCTCATGGTTCCCACGTTGAGTGCTCCCCATCGCAAGATCATTCTTGAGGGGATATACAGAACTTGGTCAAGGACCTACGCGGCATGATACGCAGAAACCCCATTTCAAAGTCATGGACTGGCAACGGATGCTATCTTGGATGCGCCGACTGGTCGCAGGATTCCGGCGGGAAGGCAATCAGGGGAAAGTTCTTCTGGGTGCCTTCCTGTTGGCCCTCGGACTATGGGCTGTGGTGACGCTGAATGAGATATATGAATCAGAGATCAACGTACCGATCGCCATTGTCGACGATCCGCAGGCAACGATACTCGAAGTATCGAGCGCCGAAGTGGGCATCCGAATACGAGGCTCTGGGGTACAATTGCTCCTCACCCATCTGGCTCCCTTTAGAGATACCCTTCGATTTCCTTTAGAAAAAAATGGCCAGGGGGCAGTAGAAATTCCCATGGATCAGCATTTGGATCGATTGGCTCGGCTCGTTCCGCAGGTCGATGTCCTGGGTACCTACCCACAAAATATCACCGTCAGATACGACATCAAGGCTCAAAAAAAGGTTCCGCTTCGCCTCGGCACGCAAATTTTGCTAAAGCCATCTCTACAATTGGTCTCTCCGCCGATTTATCAAGACAGCGTGGTGTTGCTTGGGAGAGAAGGGCTGCTCAAAACCATTGAGGAGTGGCAGACCATGCCTGGAGTAACCAAGATGGTGGACAAAAGGGAAGTCATTTCTATTCGGGTAGATACTGCCCTCGGGATAGAACCGCATCCTTCGACAGTAGAGGTAGAAGTACATCCCATTCCATTTTCTCAATTGACCCTGATTCGGCACTTGCGGGTGACGGGCGTTCCACAAGGCCAGAAGGTACACTTGTCTCATCAGGAAATCAGGATTTCTTGCGCCTTGCCCACAAGTTCGTTGGCAAACCAAGCCCCCGCCTCGCGAGATACCATTTACATTCCATATCAGGAGCTAGACCTCCGATACGGCGTTTGGACACCTGATTTCAACTTGTTAGATCCCAACGTGAACCTTCTACGGATGGATCCTCCGCGTGTGGGATTCTGGATTATCAGCCAAAAGCAGCGTCTGAGCGGGCTGTAGATCGTCAATTCAGTTCACCATTTCTCTCATATTCCCTTCAGCACTTTCATAGCATGATCATCCTTGGGATCACAGGCGGAATCGGTAGTGGAAAAAGCCTCCTTGCGGAGATCATTCGTCACGCTGGCCACCCGGTGTATGATGCAGATGCAAGGGCAAAATGGGTGATGACCTCACAGCCTGAGATTCGCCAGGGAATCATAGATCTATTTGGAGCCGAGGCTTATTTGCCATCCGGAGAGTTGAATCGTCCGCACCTCAGTCAGCGGGCTTTTGGCGAACCTGCCCTCCTACAGCAACTGAATTCTCTGGTCCATCCGGCGACGGGACGAGACTTTGCGGCTTGGACATCCACGCAGGAAGCTTTGGGTCGGGCGTTGATTTGCAAGGAAGCAGCCATTCTTTTCGAATCGGGGGCCTACTTGGCTTGCGATCAGGTGCTCAGCGTTTATGCTCCCAAGTCGCTGCGCATCCAGCGGGTGATGCAGCGAGATGGAGTCGATGAATCGGCTGTACTTGCCCGGATGAAGCGCCAGTGGAGCGAATCAGAAAAGATCCGTCGCGCAGATTGGGTGGTGTTCAACGACGGTCAGCACCTCCTCATTCCGCAAGTGATGCGGATTTTGTCAGTCATTCTTTCCTCTGAGTCTCCTATGAGATAAAAACCTTTGGGCAGCATTGTCACAAAAAAAGCCCTATGGATAGCGAATTCCTGGATATGCCGTGAGGTCCAGGGGAGGAATCCGAGCACCAAACGCGCCAAATTTGTTGATGGTCTGAATAAACGCGTTGGCCAACCAGGCATTTCCTCTCGGGGTGAAGTATAGCCCATCAAGTGAAAA
>DAITMB010000126.1:0-14298 GCA_036835375.1 Bacteroidota bacterium | reverse complement strand
TTCAACCTCTATGGAGACATCTTCTGGATTGAGCCAGACCTTCCCTACGAATGAGGCAGGCAAGCGAGCGAGACGCTCACATCTATCCGCTTTTTCACATCACTACTTCATTTGGTGAATTATGGCCGAAAGACGGCGATACAAATCCGCCAGCGCGGGATGAGCCGCTAAGCGTTCGAGGTGCAAAGCCATGGTGACATGGTCGTCGCGGAGGGCTGGCCCTGTCTGGGCGGCACGTGCTCCGATCGCGAGGGCAGTCTCGACCTGCTGGCGAATCAGCGGCTCATATATCTGGAACCCAAGATCGCCCACCAGCCCCTCTGCTACCTGAAACATCAGATTGCTGAAATTACTGACGAACACGGCTCCCAAGTGTAGGGTCAGCCGATCGGCAGAGTTGCACACATGCACGTGGCTGCCAAGTAGCAGCGCAAATTCCTTTAGGTTCGCCTGCAACTCCTCGTCGCTACCTTCCACGAACACCGGGATCTCTGGCTGAGACCAAGACACGCGCTGCCATGAAAAGGCTTGCATGGGATACAGAACTCCGTGCCTGGGATGAGCCTGTAGGACTGACAAGGGCACTGCTCCCGAGCAGTGGACCAAGCATTGAGATGGTGCTAGCTTCTGCGAAAGTAAGTTTGCCAAAGGCGCAATCGCCGAGTCAGACACAGCCAGTATGACCCATTCTCCACGCGGCACCGCTTCCCCATTTTCATTGTATGAAATCCCATATTCAGCTTCGAAGCGATGCCCCTTTTCTGCGGATCGCGCCATGATCTCCACGACCTCCACGCCCCCTTCTTGCAAGGCTGGGACGAGGCTCCACGCCAGTCTCCCGGCACCCAAAATGCTGGCAGTGGTTGGCGGGAGATGATGTTGCGGCATGTTATCGGCGATAATTGGCAATGACTTTGTCCATCCAGGCATCCGTTTCGGGATTGAAGTGAATGCGGCGCGGATCTGCCTCCAGCCATTTCACCGTCTCTGCAATGCCTTGTTTGAAAAGCGTGGTAGCCACAAAATCGGGCACAAATCGTTTGATTTTGCTGTTATCAAATACCACGCTCACGGCCTTGTCACCGAGCAGATTGCCCGTCTGGGCGGCGTCGAACTTGGCGATGTAGTCCGAAGGAATGTGAATCATCTCAGTCTTGGCACCTGCCGCTGACATCACTGCTTCATAGATTTGATTCCAGGTGAGCAGTTCGTCGGACGTAATGTGAAAGGACTGGCCAATGGCTTGCTGGTGGCCCAGCAGGCCTACGAATCCCTTGGCGAAGTCTCGGGAATGGGTAATGGTCCAAATGGAGCTGCCATCTCCGTGCACGATGATGGGCTTCCCCTTGCGGATCCTTTCGATAATGGTAAATTCTTTCCAACCGCCGATCGCAACAGGAATCACGTGTTCGTAGGTGAGCGAAGGGCGAACGATGGTCATGGGAAACGATTCGCTCCAATAGGCGCGCATGAGCGTGTTCTCACACTCGATTTTGTCGCGGGAATATTGCCAATAAGGGTTGGCCAGCGGCGTGGATTCCGTGATGATGGGATGGCTCAGCGGCTTTTGGTAGGCGGAAGCCGAGCTGATGAAGACGTATTGGCCGATTCTTCCGCCGAATAGGCGGATATCCCGCTCTATGTCCTGCGGCACATACCCAATGAAATTGGCTACTACCTCAAATTCGTGGTTCCGGATCACTTCGGCCACGGCAGCTTCGTCTTCGATGTCTGCTATCAGGCTGTGAGCTCCTTCCGGGAGTACCACGGCAGTGCTTCCGCGGTGCAGCACAAAGACTTCATGGCCTTTTTCGAGGGACAATCGCACGCAGGCGGAGGAGATATTTCCCGTACCACCGAGATAAAGGATTTTCATACAGACTGTCGGTCAAGGGAGTAGAGGGGAGAAGGTTGACTAAAAAAGTACCGCGAAGGCGAGCAACAACGTCTTTTCAGATCGGCCTGAGAAAGGTAACCATTTTTTTCAGGTAACCGGAAAAATGCCCCTCAACAAGTCCCAAGGTCCCGCAGCATTGACCTAACCCACCTGCACAGTCGCCTACCTGAGAGGAAAAGCCTCCAGGAATCCCCTATCTTTTAGGGCTTAGTGGCTGTCGGGGTGCATCGCATGTTCGCAGGATGGCCACCACTACCCTGATCAAGGAGCACGTTCACCTTCGATTTTTCCCACATGAACTCCCCCCATATGAATTCGACGAATTTTCCCTTTCCCCTAATGATGTTGACATGGGTGATACTGATCAGCTTGGCGGCCTGCACCTCCCAGCCCGCTGCGACGCAGGCTCCGGCCAGTCCGGTGGATTTTTTCAAAACTGAGACCGATGCCGAGCGCGAAGATCGGATGGATTGGTGGAAAGAGGCTCGTTTTGGCATGTTTATCCACTGGGGGCTGTATGCTATCCCGGCAGGCGAGCACCAAGGGCAGCGCACAGAAAACATTGGGGAGTGGATCATGGAGCACCTCCACATTCCCATTGCCGAATACGAAGCCTACGCTGCGCAATTCAATCCCCAACAATTTAATGCCGAGGAGTGGGTAGCCATCGCCAAACAGGCTGGCATGAAGTACATCGTGATCACCTCCAAGCACCACGACGGGTTTGCGCTATGGGACTCCGAAGTGAGCCCTTGGAATATCATCGATGCCACACCCTACGACAAAGACATCCTGGCCGAACTGGCCCGTGCGTGTGCAGCACAGGGCATCAAACTATGTTTTTACCACTCCATCATGGATTGGCACCACCCCGATGCACAGGCGATCTTCGAGCCGACCTATCACCGGGTTGGTGACCAGGCGGAGGCAAATCCCCAGTTTCCCCGCTATGTGGAGACCTTTATGAAACCACAGTTGCGAGAACTCCTCACCAACTACGGTGACATCGGGGTGATGTGGTTTGATGGCGAATGGATTCCGGATTTCACCACTGAAATGGGCAAGGACCTCTACAATTTCATTCGAAATATCCAACCTGAGATCATCATCAACAATCGCGTGGACAAGGGCCGTAACGGCATGGCGGGATTGAATGCAGCGGGTGACTTTGCAGGTGACTTTGGGACACCGGAACAGGAAATTCCTGCGAAAGGTATCCCTGGCGTGGACTGGGAATCCTGCATGACGATGAATGACACCTGGGGCTACAAGCACTTTGACCACAACTGGAAGTCTAGCGAAACACTCATTCGCCATCTCGTGGACATCGTCTCCAAAGGCGGCAATTTCCTCCTCAACGTAGGCCCTACGGCGGAGGGAGTCATTCCCGAGGAAAGCGTAGCACGGCTTCAGGACATGGGCCGATGGATGGAAATCAATGGTGAAGCCATCTACGGGGCGGAGGCCAGTCCGTATGAGCGCCCGAGTTGGGGCCGATATACGAAGAAAGGCGAGGTCCTCTACGCACACGTGTTCGACTGGCCGAGCAATCGTCAACTGGTGCTTCCTGCCCTCCCTGATGCAAAGACCGCGATTTTGCTCAGCGATGGTAGTAGTCTCCCTTTGTCTCAATCATCTGGACAAACCCAGATTTCCTTGCCTGCACAGGCACCCGATCGCATCGCCACGGTGATCGCCATTTCGCCCAGCAAATAGCAATTTCCACTCTCACGTTTTGCTCCTGCATTCTATGTTTACCCCTCCGAATTCCTTCCTCATGCGCCCATTCTTCCGCCTTTTGGCCCTGATCCTATTGGTTTCGCCTTCTTGGATGTTTTCGCAAACGAGCAGCCAGCTCGATTGGGCATTTCCGCTGCCGCGCGTCCACACGGGCATGCTCCTCGCCAATGGCACCCAGGGGCTGATGGTCTGGGGAGAAGGTCGTGAACTTCGCATCACCGTGGCCAGAGCCGGTTTCTGGGACCACCGAGGAGGAAATGATTTTTCGACGAGAATCACTTACGCCGAGCTGAAAGTGTTGCTGGAGGCCGGAAATGCCAGTGGCATTGAGCAAGCTTTTGCCCTCCCGCCCAGCGAAGTGGTGAGTCCGCAACTCGGTCATCCGCAGCAGCTCGGCGGCGCCAGGCTTGTCATCACGCTGCCCGAGGGCTGGACCCTCAGCCGGGGAACACTTCTGCTGGGATCAGCGACCCTACAGATAGTGGCGCAGCGTGGCAGTGAGAGAGCTACCCTTTCCGTCAGGCAATCTCCCACCCAGGAGTTGGCCCTCGTGGAGATGCCTGCTGATTTGTCGGGAGCGATGGTGCGCTTGGTACCCGCCTACGAATTTTTGACAGAAACCTATGAGCGAATCGGACTTCGAAAGCCAAGCGTGTGGGAATCCACCGACAAGCTCGCCTATATCGCCACCCAATATTTACCAGCAGATGAACCGTTGAGTGTAGGATTTCGGAAAGATGCTGATCGGCTTTGGCTGGGGACTTCCCTGGCCTCCGACAGTGAATCGCGGCTCAAGGTCCTTCTTGATGGCGCCGATCAACCAACCCTCATTCAGGAATCCGACATGTGGTGGCAGGCCTATTGGCAAGATGTGCCAATGGCCCTGCTTCCAGATCCTGCCCTCCAAGAGATCTACGACTACGGCCTCTATAAACAAGGCTGCGCCACCCCCCCGCAAGGCATCGCTTGTGCCTTGCAAGGACCATTCATGGAAGACTACCAGTTGCCACCCTGGAGCAATGATTACCATTTCAACATCAACATGGAGATGATTTACTACCCTGCGTTGATGTCGGGAAGATATGCTCACCTGGAGCCGCTGTGGCGCTTGCTGGACAGCTGGAAGGGAGAGATTCAGAAAAATGGAGAGACTTTTTTTGGAAGAGAGGGGGCTTTGATGCTCCCACACTCGGTGGATGACCGCGGCAAAGTCGTCGGCACCTTCTGGACTGGCACTATCGACCACGCTTGCACGGCTTGGATGGCGCAGCTCGCCTGGCTCCATTATCGATACAGCGGGGACCGGGAGGTATTGACGAACACGGCTTTTCCGCTCCTCGTCGGAGCCTTCGAGGGATACTGGGCCATGTTGGAACAAGATTCCTCGGGTGTCTTTCATCTTCCCGTGTCAGTGAGTCCTGAGTATCGGGGCAGTGCCATGAATGCTTGGGGACGCGATGCCTCCTTCCAGCTAGCAGCTCTTCATGCCATTTGTCTCTTCTTGCCGGAAGCAGCCAACACTTTGCAGCAACCAATAGATCCTCGATGGCAACAGGTCAGCAATGGACTGCCTCCTTACACCACGTTCGAAGGGATCTTTCACGATGAATGGCAACAGTCAAATGAGCGAATTGCGCTGTGGGAAGGCATGGACCTCATCGAGAGCCACCGACACCACTCGCACCTGGGCGCGATTTGGCCATTTGCTACGATCGATCCCCTCTCCGAAGATCATGCCGAGGTGGTCGCCAATAGTCTGCGGGCATGGCGCTATCGGGGCGCCGGCGGCTGGTCGGGCTGGTGTGTGCCCTGGGCCTCGATCTTGATGGCACGAACCAACCAAGCAGAAGCTGCCGTGAACTGGCTCCGCTATTGGCAGGATAATTTTGTGAACGAAGGACGTGGAACGCTTCACAATGCCAACACGGAGGGCCACAGCATTATTTCGCACCCAGTATGGGATCACTTTCCGGAGCGAAGAGTAGGAGAAGTCATGCAGTTGGACGCAGGCTTTGGTGCCCTGATCGCCGTGTATGAATTGCTGGTCCAGCAACGCCATGACGGCCTTCACGTGTTTCCAGGACTGTCGATTTACTGGAAGGAGGCCTCCTTTGAGCGGGTGCGCGCCGAAGGCGGATTTTTGATTTCGGCCCGTGTGCAAGGGGGACAGACTACAGAGGTGACCGTCGAAGCGACTCGAGCAGAAAAGCTGGTGTTGCACCCCGGGCTGGGAAATAGGTTCAGCGTAAATGGCGTGGTCGTGGAAGGGACTATCTGGGAAGTGGAGGCCCAAGCCGGACAGAAGTGGGTGCTGCGACGCCTCCCTTGATCGACATTCCCCGGACAAGATCTTGGCTGACAGGCATTGCAAAAATATATTAGGATTTTTGAATGTATTCTTCTGCTATTTCAACGGAGGGAGGGTTATCTTTGGAGCAAAACTTCCCCTCATGGCTTCCATCCTTTCAAGTATTCTCGGCAACCGCTGTCCTCGGTGTAGGAAAGGGCGCCTCTTCAGCTTCAAGAATCCCTACTACCTGAGGCGTATGCACGACATGCCAGAACAATGTCCACGCTGCGGTCAAGATTTCGTCATTGAGCCTGGCTTCTTTTTCGGCGCTACCTACATTAGCTATGCCCTCAATGTCGGTTGGTTGATTCCCTCCTTTTTGTTCATCAGTTTTGTGCTCAATCAGCCCTATTCGGTGTACCTGATCTTCATGGCCATCGTGCTACCCGCTTCTGTGCCGATCCTGTTTCGCTTGTCAAGATCTGCTTGGATTCATATGTTTGTCAACTATGACCCCTCCATCGCCTCCCGAATCAAAGAAAAAGAACAAGACGGCGAGGAAGCATAACGAAGGTGTGCTGGGTGCTCCGCTTCAGTAAAAAGTCCAGATCACGATGGAATGGACTTTTTTATACTCGGGGAACAATGGATTGTGCGTCTGCGATGTGAAAGTTGAGGGTAAGGGAAGAAAGTTGATACGAATGGATATACTTTTTCCCTAGTCTGGCCCAAAAGGGTATTAAAGCCATCAGCAGTGGCTTCGCAGCACGACATAGGCTGCTCGCGGTGAATATCAGCATGAAATCAAATCAAGTAAGCTTCCAAAAAAAAGTGCCGTTTGGCATTCAGAATATTGTCATTTGCAATAATTATATTCAATTCGTATATTTCTTTTACCGAACAAATTGGCCGATCTTCCTCATCAACTGCGCATGACACCACTTCCAAACCTCGATTCAAGTTTTTTTTTACAAAAAAAATGAAATCCGGCTCTTTCAATCGTGGTACATCATCACTAACCCTTCCCAAATATGCCACATCATTCAGACCCATGCCCCTTGCGAGTGCCTAAGCTCTTGCTCCCATTCGCTTTCCTCTTTCTGTATAGCTCTTGGTCCTCAGCAGCCATTGTGTATGTGAATGCCGCTGCGGTAGGCGCCAACACGGGCACTAGCTGGACCGACGCGTTCACCGACTTGCAATCTGCCCTCGCCATCGCCGTGAACGGCGACGAAATCTGGGTCGCTGCGGGTCTCTACAAGCCGAGCGTCCAGGTGGATGTCGATGGCAGCGGCGGCGTCAACCCCCGCGAAGTCACGTTTCAGATTC
This sequence comes from Bacteroidota bacterium, assembly GCA_036835375.1. Classification (GTDB taxonomy): domain Bacteria; phylum Bacteroidota; class Bacteroidia; order J057; family J057; genus JANQTF01. Next base: position 7,042 of record DAITMB010000126.1, on the reverse strand, counting down.
CCAGTGGCGTCGCACTCTATGGCGGATTTGCTGGTGGCGAATTGCTGCTCAGCGACCGCGATTGGGCCGCAAATCCCTGCATCCTGAGCGGCGACATTGACAACAATGACGAGAATCTCGACGGGAACAACATCGCCGAAACCCCCGCCGATATTGTCGGGAACAATGCTTTTCACGTGATCTATACCCAGAGCGTGTCTGCCACCACGCGCCTCGACGGCTTCATCGTGACAGCAGGCGAAGCTGGCAATTTTATGCCCCTGGGTTTTTCTCCCAATCGACAAGGTGGTGGCTGGTACAATGACGACATGCCTCCCGGCGACCTCAGTAGCCCGACAATCGAAAACTGTCGTTTTTCTGGCAACTATGCCGACGAAAGAGGGGGAGCCCTCTCGATTGGCTCTTTTACCGCCGGGACCTACGCCCCCACGATCCGCGATTGCCAATTTATTGGCAATGAAACCCTTCGTTCTGGCGGGGCGTTGTACTTGCTGGGCGATGCTTCGGTGATAGAAAACTGCTTTTTCACCGAAAACCGCGCTACCAACATCAGCGGCTTCGATACCGGCCCGGGTTCTGGCGGCGGCGCTTTCTTGATTGCCTCCAATGCACAATTTACGAAGTGCATCTTTTTCAACAATTCAGCCACTGGAAATCCTACAGGTGCCTTTGAGGGCGGCGGCGGCGGTGCGGTGTATGTCAATCATAACTCCACCAGCACAGACAACATCGGGGCTTCCTTTCCGCGATTCATCAGCTGTAGCTTTATGGACAACCACGCCGGAGGCAACGGCGGCGCATGGGGAGGAGCAGTCGTGCACCTGAGCGATGGCGGCAACCTGCGTGTAGGGTATGTCAACTGCGTGTTCAACATCAACACATCTACCAACAACGGCGGCGCTGTGGCTAATTTTGCCCGCACGATTTCTGAGCCTATCCTGCTGGACCCAATTCTGGAACCGGAATTTACCAATTGTACTTTTTTCAACAATGTTTCCGACGTGGGCGGCGCGCTGCACTTCAACGGATTTACCCACTTGGGCACGCAAATGCTTTCTGCCCGCATCGATAACAGCATCTTCCACACCAATGCGGCCATTACCAGTGATCCGCAAATTTCCCGTATCAATTCCGCCATTGTGTCGATTTCTCACAGCCTGATCCAGGGATCCGGCGGGAGCGGCGGCGGCTGGGCTGCCAGCCTCGGTACCGACAACGGTGGCAACATCGACCAAAACCCGCTGTTTGTCGCAGCAGGTGACAGCGACGGACCCGATAATATTCCCGGCACCAGCGACGACGGGCTGGCTATTTCCAATCTTTCTCCTGCTGTCAATGCGGGTACCAATGCAGCCCCCGGCCTGGCAGGCGTTGCGACAGACATTGGCGGCGGCCTGCGCATTCAGGGTGGCACGGTGGACATGGGCGCCTATGAAACGGCTGTAGGGGGATCTATTTGCGGAGCCATTCCTTCTGATCTCACCAGCACCGATGTCGGCAACACTGGCGGATATTCCGGCACCGTTTGCTACGATGCGGGCAGCTACACCATCGATGCCTCCGGCGACGATATCTGGTGGATCAAAGATGGCTTTCACTTTGTGTATCGACAGATGCTCGGCGACGGAGAGATTATCGCGCGCGTGGACGAGGTGGACCCGCAACACCCTTGGAACCTGGCGGGCGTCATGATGCGCGAAAGCCTAAATGCCAACAGCAAAAACGTATTGCTGGGAGTTAACGCGCAAGGGCAAGCTTTCATGCAACGCCGCTTGTTCAACGGCTTTTTTACCGGACTCCTCTTCGGCGGCGCAGGTCCCACCCCTCAATGGATCAAACTGGTGCGCTACGGCAATTTTTTTGCTGGATACAAGTCTCACAATGGGGTGAACTGGCGCAAAGTAGGAATACTGTATCTGCCAATGCCACACACCCTCCTCATTGGCATGGCGACCTCCACGCCGCTGGCAGGTACTCCCGGCACCTATGAGTTTAGCAAGCTCACGATACAAGGCATGACCTACAAAAATGCTCCCTTTGATGTGAATCTCGCCACGAACCTGGAAGACATCGACGGCCCCCGAGAAGCGATATCAATTCCCCAGTCCGACCGGTTCATCGCGTATCCCAATCCCGCTGTCGATCAGGCGACGGTGGAAATTGTGAGCGAAGAAAGCGACCAGGTAAGCATCGACCTGCTGGATATGAATGGCCGGGTGCTGCGTCAACTGTATCAAGGCAGGGTAGAAAGTGGCGAATTGCACACCTTCGAGCTCACAGGTGACCGCCTCGCGGCAGGCATGTACATGATACGCATGCGAGGGGAGCGTCAGCAGCAAGTACTGCAATGGATCCTCACGCACTAAGGATCTTCCGAAGGAAAACCCCCTGATAGCGAGAATGCTGTCAGGGGGTTTTCTCTGGTAAAAGCGGGCAGATGCACGAGATGGTCGCAAGCAATCTTGCCTAACTAATGTCATTCAGCTTCCAGAGAAAGTCCAGCTTACTGCTTGATCACCTTCACGGTTTGGCGAGCTTCGCCTGCCTGCATCACGAGGGTGTACATGCCCGCAGCAAGCTCGCTGAGGTCGATGGTCATCTCGTGAGGACCTGCTTTCAGGTATTTGACGGGCAGAATCTCCCGCACAGTGCGTCCCATGAGGTCCACCAGGACAATTTGTACTCGGGAATAACTTACAAGCACGTACTTCAGGGTGAGCTCATCGGTGAAAGGGTTGGGCTGGGCGGTGAGGGGGCTTTCAGCAGGAACTACCCTTCTCTGCTCCTCGTCTTCGTTAGGATTAGCCCGGCGTTCCACAAGCCTACCATTCGTATAGGATGGACTGATGCAATAGGTTGCCAATTGACTTTTGTCGGTCGGAGTGTAGTAGTCAGTACATCCATTGGGCTGTCCAATCTGGAGAGTGGTATTGGAGGAATAGCTTGCACCAGAAAGAAATACGATTTCACTTCCAGCTCTCAATGTTACAGGCGTAGATGCACTGAGATAAACATTTTGCCCTACGATGATTTTGTCATAAGCGATCACATCCTGCGCTAGCGTGGTATTCTGGGTGAAAATAATTTCACCCGGTACATTAATGAAGTTTGAAGGGGCTCCAACTTCAAGTGCCTCTCGATCCTCTTCCAGGTTGACCCTGAATTTCCCAGACCAAAGCACATTTTGAGCAGTGGAGTAGATCCCCTGAGCATCTGGACCCGAATAATCTGGGTCTGGAGAAGTGAGCGCGTATTGATCCCCCCGCTCAAAGTTTGCGATGATTTTCAGATACACATTCACCTCGTGGCCATCGGAGGTGGAAAACTCTGCCGTCAATCCATCAATGCAGGACAAAGGAACATAGGCCGTACGTTAAATTCCTTTTCCTTCGGAAAAAAGGTTGAAATTAGTGTTTTGAAGAAACCCAACTCCCACTGGGACAGTTCCTTTTCGCACCTCGACCCAGATGGCCGCAACGACTTCAGAGCCACTCATGCGAAATTCGGTTGCGGGATTTACCAAATAGGGAATATCCCCATTCACTTTAAACACGTAGTTGCGCACTGGGTCATCTTGATGAAGTCCAAATGCCTCATGATTGTATGCATCGACTGCATAAAACTGATTGGGGTCAAACTCAGGATGCCTGTGGGGCAGATAGGGATCCCAACTTTCCCACGCAGGATCTATCGCCTCATCGACCACATACACAGGACCATACGTGGTGGGTGTGTACATCGGAGATCCCACATAGCTACTGGTGTAACTTAGCGTAGGTGTTTCTATCAAGTTAAAAACCCCCAGTGCCTGATTATAGAAAGGATAGCTCTCCGACTGGTTATTCGTCATGTTCAAAAACTTCGGTGTTCCAGGGACATAAAAGGTGATGTCCTTTCTAGCGAAGGTGCTCTGAATATTACCTTGAAAGCGGCCATTCATTTCGATCCCCATAGGATGGATCTTGATGGGTTCGCTTGGAGATTCGCCATTTTTCCCTCCTGCCACAAAATAATCGAGAAAAGTAAGCGCTGAGGAAAGGTATGGGACAGATTTTAACCCTGCTTTCAAAAAGTCAGCAAGCGATAAGGCGTCCGTAAGATCTGCAATAGCCGCTTTTGTATCTGTTTTCTCATCCGCTGTAAATCCTGATTTGTCTGCAGAGGCACTGGTGCTTGTCCTGAATTTATCCAGGTCCTTGTATGATTTTGCCGCTTTCTGCAAAGCATCGTTCACTCCTGATAAATCCTTCCATCCAAAGGAAAATTGCCCATTCTGATCTGAATAAGTCTGGGTGCTGGAATTCAGAATAGGACTGCTGCCAGATCTATCTGGGGAAACACTTCCATTCACTGTAATCACAGCTTCCACAGTGTGAGTCTCCGTCAATCCCAACTCGACCACCATCTTCATATCCTCGTGGTGGCAGACGCATGGATCATACATCATGGGAAAATCCGCATAGGTCCACCGCATATTCCCGTTCACAAAACGCGCAGGGGTATCAAATTCTGCTTGCGAAACGAAATTCTTCAACGCTCCTAGCCCATCAGTTTCGGCGGTGAATGCAGTTGAAATATCCAAATTGGAAGAAGCAAAAGTATTATAATCAAACCTTATCTTAATTTTAGCTATGTTGTAAGCCTGGTTTTGTGGATTGTCCGCATAAAATACGCGTAGCACACCAGTAAATCGATTGTACAAAATCACATAGGGAAAATCTACTTTTACCCCAGCTGCCTGGCCATTTGGAGCCATGCCTAAGTCATATTTGATCAACTCCCATCCATCCTTAGGATATCTGTCTCCGCTCTCGACAAAGTGTGAAATCGTGGCATTATCATCTTGGCTCCAAGGAGTCTTGACATGCGAAGTATTCGTCTCTGAGCTATTGATGCAGTATTCCTCATATTCTGTCGATATGTCAGGGTTGGGATCAATCCAGTTGAAAACATTCAGTTTTAAAAGATACTGCCTGTTGTATGGATCATAAGGGTCTGTGCGAATCACGTAGGTAGCGCAAGGATCTGTGTCAGATGCATGAACTTTAAAAGTAGGGAATGGAAAATATCCACAACTCTGAGCCTGAAGCCCCCCCCCGATTCCCACCAAGGTGAGGGAAAGCGATAAAAGAAAAATAATGGTCGATGATCGATTTTTCATCCAAATAAGAAGTAAAAGATATTGCAAGTTTCATACGAGGAAAGGACGTAATTTCATTCTACCCGGACACCACGGGCAACAAGGGACCCCTTGAATGGAATAGCACTCGGAAAAAAACTCGGGTCATAGAGCGTGCTTTGAATCTCAATGGAATCCACGCGCGAGTCTTGCGAGCCAATGTGTCTGATAATCCCATAAGGCATATAGTTGCAATGTAGTCCTTCATTTTCAAACTTAGTGTCAAACGTCATGGCTCTGTAGGCCACCCATTCTCCCCACCGACTCCTCGGGAATCCATCATTCCTACACCTTGGAGTGAAGCCTTGGATCCGATATCCGTAGTCAGAAAAAACTGTATCGCCAGCAAATTCTGTCATCCGTATTTCAAATCCGTCTTCCCATTTTTCAGGAAAGTTTTCGGGATATTCCACCACGCTCATACGATAAACACCATAGAGTTTGGTCTCCGCAGCCGAGACCGTTACTAGCTTTCGGATGGCCGTGTCTTGTCCATTGTCATGAGGGAAGCACGAGGTATCGGGCGTACTGCTCACCGACAAGGACACACTGATGTCAAGGTAGTCTTTAAAGTACAATGTCACTGATCGTGTGTTCCACTCCCGAGGGTCGTTCCCGATCCGCCAAGTATAGTTTTCTGCTTCATGTATCGCCCTAAACCGAACCAGGTTTGAACCATAGATCACGGTATCCGACTCGATAAAGTAGGTAGTGCTTCGTCCAGGCAAGGACTCTTCAATCACAAACTCAGCACTGACTGGGTTTTTCCCAAAACATGGATCATAGTTGAAACATTCGATGTTACTGGGATCATCGCAGTAATTTTCACACGCAGGATTGCTTGGGTCATCGCAGGGTTTGCAGGAGAAAAAGAACAGCATCGCTATCAATGAAATAAAACTTAGTTTTTTCATAATCAATCACTTGACGAACAGACAAGAAGCCATAAATCGAAGAAGCATCTTCGGGCTGGGAAAAGAACTAGTCGATAGAAAGCCAAGTTTCGGGAGTATTGGCAAAAAGCTCTCCCATCATCTGACCTGACCAGAGAGAGAATAAAATGTTTCATAACGACAATACATAGGCAAGTCATGGACTTGCTATGGCGAATTTGCCACTTCTTACCGTCAAGATAGTAATTGATTTGAACACACCAACCAAATTTTAACACAAAACTAAATCATCCGCCAAAAAGAAGTGTAATTGTCGATAATGTGGAATTTGTATCAATAATAGGTGCAACGGGGGAGTGACGAGGAAGCCGAAGCTACTTCACAAGCACAGCGCAAACACCAGCTACTGTCAGTATTTGCGCTGCTCCTGAGTACATATGCCAAGATCTTGGTCTATTGCTTGATCACCTTGACGGTTTGGCGGCTGGTCCCCGCTTCCAAGATCACGGTGTATATGCCTGCGGCGAGCTCGCTCAAGTCGGTTTCCCACTCGTGGGTGCCTGCTTTGCGATGCCGCAGGGACTGGATCTCCCGCACGGGGCGGCCCATGAGGTCCACCAACCAAAGCCGCACCTCAGCCTCAAGGTGTCTGACGTTGGGTGGATTGAGTGGAGAAGTAGTGTCAAAGGGCAAAAGAATAATTTTGCTACCGCCCGGCATGTAAACCGTCCAATTAGATGGCGTCTGATCGCGCCAATCCCAGTTGTCGGGAAAGCTGTTGCGTTCCACAGTATGCACAAAGCTACTGGACTGGAAATCGTCGCAATTGGGTACCTGCCCAAATGGTAGGGTTTGGCCGTAGCTCACCAACTGAAGCCCGCCTAGCAAGCTCAGCCACAGAATCAAGAAAAATAATTTTCATTGCCGAATGCCGATAAAGGTGGTGGATCTTTCGATAAACTTTTGAGGC
>DAITMB010000125.1:0-14600 GCA_036835375.1 Bacteroidota bacterium | reverse complement strand
TTTTTGCTTCGAAAAGCTAGATGGGTGTTCCAAAACGAGGGTTGATTTGTATCAAAGGTATCAAAAGAACAGACAGCTAATAGACCTCAGCGCGGAAATAGCACTTCAGACCTTTTTTTGTTCAGATCAAAAGTCTCAATCAAGGCTTTTCGAAAGTGGTTTTCACCTTTTCGATTCCGGCACGGGAAAGCTTTTGACCACGGGTAATCACGCCGGGCATCATCAGGATAGACGTGGCCAGGATTACTTGTATGATCACGGGCTTGTTGACCAAGTCGATTTTGTCGCCGGGTAATATCGACAGGTAGAGTAGGATCGTGATGAGACCCCTCGGGGCGATGAAGAGCAGCTGGCGCACAGGCAGGCGGGACCATTTGAGTTGAATGAACCGCAGAAGGTAGATGAGAACGATCGTGATGCCCGACCACATCATGTTTTCGGTATTGAACAGCTCGGCAGTATCAATCAGGTATCCAAAAAGAATGAAGAAAAGGGAGCGCACCAAAAAAGTTGCTTCGCCGGTGAGGCGCTTGAACCTCTGTGCTTCTGTGTTAAGAAGTTCTGGCTCCAATCTTCGGATCCATCGGATGTGCTTCAGTTCATCGAGATTGCCCAAAAATAAGCCGAAGATCAGGATCAAAATCAATGCCGGGAGATGAAGCTCCTTGGCGATGGTGTAGATCAGAATGACGAGCAGGATGATGGGGACAAATTTGATGTGGTGACCAATCTTGCTAAGAAGAAAAGCTAGGGCGATGGTCGATACAAAAGACACCGCCACAATGGCGATCAATTCCAATATCAAGGCCCCAAAGGCGATGGTGCCAATCACTTCATTGAGGGCGATAAAATTGAAAAACAAAACGCCCAAAATGTCTGACAGGCTACTTTCGTATACAACAAACTCACGCTTGTCCCGGCTCATGGCCCGCACAGTCGGAATCGCAATGGCACTGCTAATCACCGCGAGCGGAATCGCATTGGTGAGGCTCACCTTGAATCCGTAGCCACCATACAGACTGAATCCCAGCGCGAGAAGCAGGCTGATGGCCAGAAGCGGAAACAATGCGCCTAGAAAAGAGCGTTTCAGCAACTTCACTTTGGAGCGGTTCAACTCCAGCTCCAAGGCCCCTTCAAGCACAATGAGAATGAGACCCACAGTGCCAAAGATCGGCAAGACACCCGAAAGATCGGGCAAGTGCAGATCGAGAAACAAGGTGCCCTGCTGCATGGTCCACCCTAGCAGCAGCAACAGCAGGACAGAAGGAATCTTAGTTTTGGTAGCAGTGAGATCGAAGACGTAAGCTAACAAAAGCAGTGTGCAAAATGTAATAATGACTGCGCTGGTCATGAACGGGGGCGTGTGTGGATGGTGTAGAGCTCTTGGTTGCGATATAGAAAAAGCTTGTGAAGATAGTCAAATCTTTCGCAAGGACTGGGCTGAATTGCTGAAGACAGGTTCAGGGTCCATCTTTCTTTGAGATTTTTGAATCCACGATATGTGAGATGGCTTTCAGAAAAGATGGACCACGTGTTGAGAGCATGGATTCAGAAATGAAAGGCATACTTCGTACCATCGCCTCCCAATCTTCACAGATGAAACTTACGTTGAATGGCCATTCAATGCTCAGCCTAAAACCTCGTTCAGTAGCGATATGTTTATGCAGGGTAGGGGGCAACAAACAGAACTCTGGTAAATAGCAATCATTTGAACAAATCAATTTAGTTGGAAGAGAAGCTTGGGTCCAGACCACAGCGCATCGTCACGAAAAAAAAAATTTACCGATGCTTGTCCATGCTAGCTCGGGAATTTTCATAGGGCCGAAAGAGTAGGAAGACATTTCTTATACAGGTTTTTGGAATACATTTTTGGATTCCGCAAACCCCCATATTTTCCTTTCATGGTTCAGTAAGTTTCGATGGTCTTGTAAGGCAGTTTTCGCATTTGGTAAAGTATTATTTGCTTTGTGGAAAGTAAACGTACATTTCTAGCAGAAAGCTGTTTGATTGAAAAAACTTCAGATGTCCAATCTGTCGGAACATCAAAAATTTTACGAGGTACTCCATGTGATGAATGCACTATATATGTCAATACCCAATATTTCTTCTCCAGGGAGTAAAGTAGATAAGACGTAGCAGGTTTTTGTAAAAATTCCACCTTTGATTTCACAAATCATTTTTCCACTTTTTTTTGCGCAATAGATTTATTCTCATAAATTCGATCGAACTAACTCGTAAGGGACTGTAATTCATCATCTTTGGGTTTGGATCCCTTCTTGGTTTGAATGTTGAAACTACTTACACCGCGTGCCTATGCTTTACGTCTTCGCAAATTTGGCAATTCTGTTTTTTGGATTATTTCGTCTCTGAAAACGCTATCCGCTCGCCAAGGCGACTCTACTATTACAAACTTTTGATACGTAATTTGATCTTAAGTCTGTACAGCTCTTGATCTACCCTTCCGTCTTTTTGTCATTCGGTTCACAAATTCTTGGAAATTGGAGGTAACCCATCCATAGTTCTCCTTGAAATGTGTCTGCTATGTCTCTTCGGTACCATCCGAAGAGAAAACTGTTGCTGTTGTGACAGAAGGCGTATTTGTGATGCCAAATGATAATTTATGTCGCCAATATGTGCCATATAGCTTTGGCAAATATTGGTATTTATGATATTTCGAATGAAAAACTTGTACCACATCAATCCCCCATTTCATGCTTCTCGCTGTCAACTTCATTTCCAGGTTTGGCTTGCAAATCTCTAGAGGTATCCTGATACCTCAGCTGCTCGCAACTTTCCTGCTCTTCGCTCCTACATGGTTACTCGCACAAAATTTCATTCAAAGCAACCTGAATTTCAATGGCTTCGGTGGCGTCAGCCAGGGCACCTCGATCAAATTTGGCCCGGATGACCGTCTGTATGTAGGTCAGCTGAATGGCACCATCGACATTTTTACGGTTCAGCGAAATGGCCCGCAGAATTATGTTGTTGTGGCCAGCGAAGAACTATCCTTTGTCAAAAATATTCCCAATCACAACGATGACGGCAGTTCTACCACTACGAACAACCGGGAAGCTGCCGGGATCCTCGTAGTAGGTACACCAACCAATCCAATCATCTACGCATCGTCCAGTGATCCGCGGGTAGGTGGTCCCAGTGGGGACAAAAATCTCGACACCAATTCTGGTATCATTACCCGCATGACATGGAACGGAAGTTCATGGTCAGCGGTGGACATTGTGAGAGGCTTGCCAAGATCCGAGGAGAATCACGCCACCTTCGCGATTGAGCAAGTGAATGTGAATGGTACCAATTACCTCCTCGTCTGCTCAGGTGGACACACGAATGCCGGTGCTCCCTCCATTAATTTTGCATGGACGACTGAATATGCCCTTTCGGCAGCGGTGCTCTCCATCAACCTCGACATGATCAATGCCATGCCCACTCTCACCGATCCGAGCAGTGGTCGCCAATATATTTATGACATTCCGACCCTCGACGATCCCACGCGACCCAATGTGAATGGCATTACCGACCCTGATGACCCCGGCTACAACGGCATAGATGTAGGCGATCCCTGGGGCGGAAATGATGGTCTCAACCAGGCGATGATCGTGGCAGGGGGCCCCGTTCAGATTTTTACGCCTGGGTATCGAAACACCTACGACTTCGCGTTGACAGAAAGCGGTGCATTCTACCTCACCGACAATGGAGCGAATGGTGGCTGGGGAGGATTGCCCCAATACGAAGGCACCGACTCGGTGAACAACAACTACATCACCGGCGAGCCGGGCAGCAGTTCGCCAAGCCCCAGTGGTGAACAGGTCAATAACGTGGACCACCTAACGCTCGTCACCAACGACATTTCGACCTACACGTTTGGATCTTTTTATGGGGGGCACCCCGTGCCCGTGCGCGCCAATCCAGCAGGAGCAGGACTTTATACCAATCCCTCGAATGGTAACACGAATGGAGCTGTGTTTCGGACTCAGGTTTATGATCCCGACGGCAGCCGCCCCAATTCTACCACCGATCCAAACATTGGTCTGCCTGCCAACTGGCCGCCGGTGCCCCTGAGCATGGCCAACCCAGTGGAAAGCGACTGGCGAGCGCCCGGCGGTGTAAATCCCAATGGTCCCAATGATGTGATTGTCACTACTTGGGGCACCAACACCAACGGACTCGACGAATACACTGCCACCAACTTTGGTGGGGCCATGAAGGGCAACCTCATCGCCGGGGTGAATGGCGGGGTGCTGCGCAGGGTACAACTCAATCCCAATGGTAGCCTGCTCCAACTCACACCAAATTTTGCCTCGGGTCTTGGCGGAAACTGCCTGGGGGTACAGTGTAATGGCGATGACGACATTTTCCCGGGCACGATCTGGGTCGCGACGTTCAACAACAATGTCGTGATTCTCGAACCGCAGGACTTCCTCACCTGCATCGATCCGAGCGACCCGGCATTCGATCCCCTCGCTGACTATGACAATGATGGCTACACCAATCAGGACGAACTCGACAACGGCACCGACATCTGCAACGCCGCTTCACAACCGAGCGATCACGACAAAGCTGTAGGTGCACCCTTTGTGTCGGACCTCAACGACCCTGATGACGACTCAGACGGGATCCCTGATGCGCAGGACGTGTTTCAGCTAGGCGACCCGCTCGATGCTGGGACAGATGCCTTCTATTTGCCTGTGATCAACGAACTGTTTTCTGACAATCCTCAACTCAAAGGATATCTGGGGCTAGGATTCACAGGGCTCATGAACAATGGCGCTCCCAACCCTAACTGGCTCAACTGGCTGGACCGTCGGGACGATCCCAACGACCCCAACCCCAACGACATTCTGGGCGGAGCAGTGGGTGCCATGACCATGCAAATGACTCCCGGAACTGCCAAAGGCACCGCCAATTCGCAGGAAAAAGGATTTCAGTACGGAGTCGAAGTAGATATATCGACCAATACATTTTCCGTGGAAGGAAGCTTACTCAGCTTCAATGACCCCTTGCAACTGTATAGCAACCCTGCCAACGGCGAGTTGGGAATCTTCATGGGTGACGGTACCCAGAGCAATTTCATTCAGGTGGTTCTTACCAAAAATGGCGTGGAAGCATTTCAGGAAATCAATGATATCCCACAGCCGCCACTCTCAGCAGTCATTCCAGTAGGGAGCCGCCCCAATGCTTCTGTGATCTTCTCCTTCAACGTGAATGCAGCTACGGGCGATGTTCAAATCACCTATGCCTTTGACGGAGGGGTGCCGGTGTCACTGGGAACCCTCGCTGCTCAAGGTGCCATTCTCACCGCCATTCAGCAAGTCAATACGCCTTTGGCAGTGGGCTTAATTGGCACATCAAATACGCCTGGCGCAGAAGTGGAAGGCACATGGGATTACCTCAACGTGACGGGTAATCAGCCATATGTGGTACAAACCTTTCCGCTGGTGAGCGCCTTTGTGAACGATCCGTCAACCGCATGGTCACTTGGCGATTATTTCGACGACAATGGGGGCATATCCAACCTCGTGTTTACTGTGCAAAGCAATTCTAACCCCGACATTGGGGCCTCCATTAGCGGCAGCCAACTTTCCCTCACCTTTCCCTCTACCGCTGCCACAGCCACCTTGGTGATTCGTGCCACCGATGCCGATGGCTTATTCATTGAGCAGACGCTGGAAGTGGAAGTCACCAGCGAGCCAGTGGTACTTTTCCGGGTAAATGCAGGAGGGCCGCTCGTGACCTCTACAGATGGTCCCAATCCCGACTGGGCAGCCAATAGTACAGCAGGCGCTCAGACTGGCAATGGCTTTTCGGTCAATACAGGGAGCGTTTCCACCCACAATGTCCAGGGTCGCGATGCCTCTGTACCTGCCTACGCGCCACAGTCGCTTTTTGCTCAGGAGCGCTGGGATGCACCTGCGCAGCCAGAAATGGCGTGGACCTTCAACACGGGCAATGGCACCTTCCTCGTCAATCTCTACATGGCCAATGGTTGTGCCTGCACTTCAGCACCCGGTCAGCGCATGTTTAATATCCTCATCGAAGGCAATACTGTGGCTGCGAGCAAGGACCTTTCAGCTCAATACGGTCATCAGGTTGGAGCCATGGAAAGCTATCAAGTGCAAGTGACCGACGGCGAGCTTAACATCGAATTCATCAGAATGGTGGAGAATCCAACGGTGAATGCCATTGAGATTCTGAGCATTGGCACGGCTACCCCACCAGTTCCCCCCATTGCGATCGATCCGATAGCCAACCAGAATTTGGTAGAAGGGGCATTGGTGAATTTGCCAGTGATCCCCAGCGGGGGAGACCCCAATGAGAACTTCTCCTTCGCAGCTACCGGACTGCCCCCCGGCTTGCAGATTGAGCCAACGACTGGCCTGATCTTCGGCAACATCCAGGCGGGTGCATCAGCTGCAAGCCCATATGCCAGCGTGATCACCGTGAGCAAGCCATCGGGAACGGCTGCTACCCTTGCCCTTCAGTGGAATGTGTCGCCAATGCTCGTGACCAATCCCGGCTCGGTACTCTACCGGGTCAATGCTGGTGGCGCCCTCATTCCGGCAAGTGATGCCCCCAATCCTGATTGGGGAGGCGACACAGGGAATTTTGGTACGGCAGGCAATTCCGCCTATCTCTCTACCCTCTCCACTGGCGGCAGCGTCTTTGCCCAGACAGCCGGGCAGGCCTATCAAGGCCCTATTGTGATGACAGATCCTTCGCTCCCTGCGGGCACGCCTTCTCAACTGTTTCAGACTGAGCGCTACGACCTGGGTGCGCTGCCCAATATGGTGTGGAAATTCCCTGTGCCTACGGGCACTGAGGTAGAAGTGAGGCTCTACTTTGCTGAAATTTTCAGCGGGGTGTCCGCTACGGGCGATCGCATTTTCGATGTAGCAGTGGAAGGATCTGTGCCTCCAGCCTTCGATGACATCGATCAATACGACCGAAACGGACCCCTCGGTGCCTTCATGCTCTCTCACAATGTGACGGTAAGTGGGGACACGCTGGAGATAGAATTTTTCCACGAAATCGAAAACCCGGCGATCAAGGCCATCGAGATCCTGGAAGCACAAGCCGCTCCCACTACGACCGATCTCACAATCAATGTCTCCCTCCAGAGCCGAAATGATCATAGTGGCGACTACCGTGTGAGGCTCTATCCCTCTGGATCGACTACTGTTGCTTACGATACCACCCTCACAGCCGATGCGAATGGGAACATGACGCTCGCTGGGGTAGCGGCTGGAACCTATCAGGTGGCAGTCAAATTCCCGAACTCCCTCCAGACCGTGCAGACGCATCCCGTCGCGGGGCCTTCTGCCACGATCAGCCTCGGCGAACTGAAGATGGGCGATTGCAACGGCGATAACGTGGTTTCTGCGCTCGATTTCTCGATTCTCGCCACGTCGTTCAACCTTGGATTTGGCTCACCTGGCTATCAGGGCGGTGCCGACTTCAACGGCGATGGGCTTATCACAATCCAGGATTTTTCCATCCTCGCGACCAACTACAACACTCAAGGCGCGGAGCCTTCCAACTGATTCTGATCGGCCCTCTCCAGCAGGAGGGGGCCGATGTTAGGAAGCCTCGCATCATATCCAATCCCTGATTCCCCCACTTCTTCAATCTGATCTCATGAGCTTTATGGCAACGATGAACAGGACACTACGAACGCTTTTGCCTTTACCTTTCTTTCTCTTCTTATGCGGCCTCTGGGGGCCGCTCATCCACGCACAGGGGGTGGACATCCAACTAGATTTTGTCTCCCAAACTGTGGAAGTCGGCGACGTTTTCAACGTAGCAGTCAACGTGGTTGAAACAGCTGGGCCCGGTACTCAGCAAATCAATGGGGTGGACGTCCATCTCAACTTCGATCCAACCATTCTGAACGTGCTGAGCCTCACGCCCGGCACCTCTTTGAATTCGGTCCTCGTCTCGGCTGGCTTTGATAATGCCCTGGGGACGGCAGAATATGCCGCCGGAACGCTACAAAACTTACCTCAAGGCACTTTTACGCATCTCACCATTGAGTTTGAAGCAGTAGGAGCAGGCGTGGCTGTGCTGGAATTCAACGACGTGTTTCCTCGCAAAACCGATGCGACTCTTGGGCTAGGCTCTGTGCTCAACCAAGCCGTGGATGACACCCTGACGGTCCTTACCCCTGCGTTTCAGCTTTGCATCGCCTGTGGGTCGGTGGGTCTATCGGCCTTCGGTCGCACCTTTGTGGGCGATCCAGTCACAGCGCCAGCCACCGGGCAGGGATTTACCCGGACGAATGGCAAAGCTTTCACTACCTACAGTGGTGCCATTGCCGGAACCAACACACCCGATGAACTGCTGCTCTTCCAAAAGGAAATTTGGGGTGGTGCTGGTGGGGGCGATCCCAGCTTTGCTTATTCGGTCCCGGTGCCCAACGGATTCTATCAGGTGGACCTCTACTTTTCGGAGGTCTTTCACCCTGGAGCCAATAGTCGGGTGTTCGACGTGTTGCTTGAAGGCAATGTGATCTTGGAAGCTTACGACCTTGTGAATCCGGTCAAAGACGGACTTGGTAGCAACCAGACTGCGATAGTGCGCACCTATTATATTCAGGTGATGGACGGCGCAGTGGATGTGCAGATAGGGCCAGCCTCTACTGATAATGGCAAGCTTTCAGGACTTTGCGTGACTTCGCTGCCCTCGGCCAACTTCATGCCGAGCTCCGACATCGGCAATCTTTCAGTGAATGCTCAGGCTGCTGCCGGATTGAGCCTGAATGTGAGCGACCCCGAAAATGATCCACTCACTGTGACCCTCTTTGGTCTTCCGGCTTCGCTGAGCTACAATGCCGCTACAGGCGAAATTGAGGGCACAGCCCTTTCGAGCGAAGTGGGAACTTACACAATCAATGCCATTGTGACAGACGGCAACAGTTCGCCCGTTACGGAAGAATTTACTTTAGAAGTGCTGCCTCCTGCGGGTGACAATCCTCCTACCATTGCAGCCATTGCGGATGTGCAGGTGAATGAAGGCGATGTGGTGAATGTGGCCATTTCGGTGACAGACGACTTCAACCCAGCTGCCACCATCGAGATATATGACAAAAGCAACGGCGGCACCAACAATCCTTTTACACCTTCTACGGCGGTGAATCCCGCCAATTACACTTTTGTGAACAACGGCGGTGGCAGCTACCAACTCGTGTGGAACACGGCCACTGGCGACGGGCGCGCTTATGAAGCGCGTGTCACGGCCAATGACGGTGTCAACCCCCCTGTGACCGAGACCTTCTCCATTGACATTGCGCAGCAGATCCCCGGAACCATTCTCGCTCGCAGCTTCGGCAATCCCCTGCCCTGGTATGGCAGCAGCCAGCCACAGGCGCCTTTTTCGGTAGCGATTGAGAACAATGCAGCTCAAAATATCGGTTACATCGACAGCGGGGACTTTGTCGAATACCTCGTGAATGTGACCCAGGCTGGCGACTACGACCTCACGATTTTGGCAGGCAAAGGCGTGGCCGGAACCACGACTGTGTCAGTGTCGGAAAGTGGCACCCCGCTCGGATCCGTGGGCGTGGTGGACAATGGGGGTTGGCAGAGCTACAACCCCTACACCACGCCGGTGACCTTTGCCACGGCTGGTCTCAAGACCTTGCGTCTCGATTTTAATGGTGGTGCAAACATTACACAGTTCGAATTTATCTTTACTGGCGGACCTGCGCCCGACACGGTTCCCCCCGTGATTACCCTGCTAGGTAACAATCAGATTGACCTCTTCGTGGGGGACCCATATGTGGAGCCGGGAGCTACGGCTCTCGACGATGTGGATGGAGACATCTCAGCCAATATCGTGATAGATGCCTCAGCGGTGGACGTGAGCACACTTGGATCCTACAATGTCACCTACAATGTGAGCGACGCTGCTGGCAACCCTGCGACTGAGATGATTCGGGTGGTGAATGTGAATTCCCCACCCCCCGCTGCAAGCTGCAATGACATTGCCAACCTCGATCTCGACGGCGATGGCTCGGTGAATGCAGTCGATCTCGATGACGACGGCGATGGCATCTTGGATGTGAATGACGTTTTTGCCCTTGATGTAAATAACGGTACCACCACCAATGCCCCTGTGGTGCTTGATTTTACCCAGGAAATCCCCAACTCCTTGCTGTGCTCGGGCTTTACCGGGATGATGACCAATGGGACGGCGAATTATCTCAATCAATTCAACCCCAACAACATCACGGTGGACTATGCTGCCGGATTACTGACGATTTCGCTCACAGCCGACGACGCCGGGGATGCCTTCACTTCGCAAAACACACAGAATAATGGCTTTCAGTTTGGTGTGAACGTGCCTACGCAGCCATTTACCATTCATACCCGAATGCAAAATCCATTTCCGCTGCCCAATTCCATCAGCCAGTTTCAAGCAGCAGGCTTGCAATTCGGAGACGGCACACAAAGCAACTTCCTGAAGTTCGTGATTGGGGTAAATGGGTCAAACGTAAGGGCACAGCGAGCGCTGGAACTCGCCAATAGTGCAGCGGAGCAAAATATTAACAACACTGCCGCCATTCGGGCCTCGAGTGTGATCGACCTTTATGTGGATGTGGATCCCGCAACGGGATTGGCTACGCCGCGCTATGAACTCGACGGTGTACCGGTAGCCGCAGCCTGGACTTCGGTGAACGTGACGAATTTGCTCTCCAGCGGCGTGATCGCCGTGGGCCTCATTTCCACAACCACTACAGGCAGCACCAGCACTACCAACGGCAATCCTTTTACGGCTGTATGGGAACTGCTCGAAGTCACAACTTCTGCCTCCACGAATACAGACCCTGTGGTGACGATCACCGCTCCTGCCGATGGCGCTTCCCTCGCGCGTGGCACCAACGTCCCCTTGAGTGGCACCGCCCTCGACATCGAAGATGGAGACATTTCGGCTACCCTCGAATGGTCGTCTGACGATCCGCAGGTAGTCTTTGATCCGGTCAATGGCATTGGATCGAGCATTCTGGGCCTTTTGGTGCGACCCGGTGCCACCGAAATCACCGCTGGCGTCACCGACGCGGGCGGCTCCACGGTCACTGAAAGCATCACAGTGAATGTGTCCTCTCCCGAATTGAGCTTGACGGCACCTGCTTCTGCCTCCTCCATCAACGGTCCTCAGGTCACCCTGCAATGGACTGCTACAGATGTGATTTACAGCTTAACGGAGCATTTTCACCTGTATGTGAATCCTGCCGACCCTGCGAACCTCGATCCTAGCTCGCGCATTTCCACAGCTTCACAGCCTGGCCAAACGACGTGGGACCTCGGCCTTGCTGACGGGATCGTGTCAGGCACCAACACGGTTTATATCTTCATCGCCGATCAGTTTCACCAGGAATTTCAAAATCCGGGCGCAAGCGACACGGTCACCTTTACAGTGGTGGACAATACGCCGCCGGTCATTACCCTGTTGGGAGATAATCCGCTGAACCTCACGCTGGGCAGCCCCTATGTGGAGGAAGGCGCTACGGCGAATGATGATTTTGATGGCGACATTTCTGCCAATATCGTGATAGATGCCTCGGGGGTAAACACATCAGTTGCAGGAACCTATCAAGTCACTTACAATGTGAGCGATGTAGCTGGGAATGCTGCCACCGAAGTGATTCGAACCGTGGAAGTGCTACCCGCTGCAAGCGCGGATGTGTTTTTTGTGGTAAATCCTGCAACGCAGACTGTCAATGAGAATGATGTGTTCAGCGCCACGGTGCAGGTGCAGGCCAATACGCAGCAGGTAGATCTGGTGGAAATTCACTTAACCTTTAATCCTGCCGTGCTGCAAGTGCAGGCTCTCACGGTGCTCTCGGCCACAGAACTTCCCGTGGGGTTGATCGCCCCGACCTTTGACAACACCGCGGGCACCATCGACTTTGCCGCAGGCAACTTCGGGCCTGGCTTCCCCTCGGGAACCTTCGATTTGCTCGAAATCTCGTTTCAGGCGGTGGGAGGACCTTCCACCGATGTTGACTTTATCCTCACAGGTTTCCCCGTCACAATCGCTACGTTTGGTTTTGGCAATGTGCTCACGGGCACCACCAAGGGAGAGGTCAACGTGATCGAAGACCCCAAGCTTGTGATCAACCCGACAAATTTCAATGAAACAGTCGCTTTTGGCGGCAACACGACCAACACTTTCACGGTGACGACCAACGATGGTGGTCTTCTGCCTGGCGATCTCGCAGTGGTGTCCACAGCTACCTGGCTCATCCCCAATGCGGGCAATGATGGGTATAGTCTAGATGCCACAGGCCTGACTGCGGGGAATTATTCGGCTTCGCTGATTGCGAGCGGCACTGGCTACGACAATGCTGTGGCGACGGTGGATCTCACCGTGCAGCCTGAACTCGTGCCGGGCTTCTTCATGGCAATCACTCCTGGAGCAGGGCTGGGTGCAAGCACTTTTGGAGCCAACTCGTTCCAACTCCTCAACACGGGTGATGTGGACATTGTGGAGGTCTCGATCGACCTCAGTACGGCGATTTTGCCAGATATGGTATGGGATCCAGTGGGTACAGGTGGTGACGTGGTAGCCAAGTGCCTCATCCCGGATGCTGGCGCTGCCGTGACAGGATTTCTCGCGCCTGCCGATCCTTGTACGACGCCTTTCAGTGTGCCGCGACAGGGCGGCTTCGACGTCATGACCTTTGGTTTTGGGGATTTTGATCCTGGGGAATCATTCAATTTCTCGGTGGATGTGGACCCCAATAGCATTCAGGGCGTAGCAGGATCCGGTGATGCTGGCTCGGTCTCGGGCTATGAAATGGTCGGCGCAACCGTCACCGTCACCTTTGCCGATGGGACCACGCTCGTGGGGAATATATTTGAGGAAGGAAGTCTTGGCGGTGGCAACATCAGCCTCGTGCCGAGTGTGGCTACCGCTCCCACCATCGCGCTCCAAGGCAACCCCGGTTCAGAGATCATTGTGGGCGATGTGAACCAGATCATGACTGTGACAGGCACGCCCGGCGAAGTGGTGACACTCCTACAAATGGACAGCCGCCTCTTCATTGCTTCGGGCAATCCCCCCTTCAACGTGCCTGATACGACTTTCTATGCCAATGAGGCCATGAGTGGCAAAGGCCTTTATTCTGCTACCATCGGTGCAGGTGGAACGGTCGATATTCCTGTGACCTTGCTGAAAACACCCGGTCCCAGCGGTACTGTGCCCGGAGGTAAAAACCGCTTTATCGCGGTGACCACTCCCGGACCGTATGCCAATGCTGCTTCGACGAGCCAGACTTCGAATGTGATCGTGGTGAAATACGATCCCGGTGTGACAGGAATTCCGGCTGCCATCGTGCAAGTGCTGCCCAACTCGGGCCTCACTTCCTCAACTTTCTCCAACAATTCTTTCCAGATTCTCAACACTGGCACGATGAACATCGTGAGCGTGTCGATCGACCTCAGCACGACTTTCCTGCCCAACATTGTTTTCGACCCTGTGGGCACAGGAGGAGATGCTACTGCAAAATGTCTGACACCGAACGCCACTGTGGGCAGCCCAGGCTTCCTTGTGCTTCCCGACCTCTGTGAGGATCCCTTTTCGCAACCACACAATGGCATCGACAACGACGAAGGCTACGACGTGATCAACCTTAGTTTCACGAGCTTCAATGCCGGAGAGCAGTTCAATTTTTCTGTGGATGTGGATCCACTCAACATCAAGGGAGCTACCCAAACGGGAGACGCTGGAGCCATTTCTGGAGCTGAACTCATCGGGGCCACGGTGACCATCACCTTTGCCGACGGCACCACACTCACACGATGCCTCTTTGAAGATGGTAGCCTCGGCGGATCTAAGGCCGTGATCACGACAGACAATCTTCCTGCTCCTACCATTTCAGTGATGGGGATCCCGGTTACCCCTGCCACGACTTCGTCTCTTGCCCAGACGGTCAATGTGAGCGGTCCTGCTGGTGCGCCAGTGATGCTGCTTCAATGGGATGCACGTCTGTTTGTAGGCTCCTCGGGTGGATACAACGTCAGCCCCTTCGACGCCAACGACGTGATGGCCAAAGTGATCTATCTAGATACGCTCGATGCGAATGGTCTGGCAAGTATCCCCGTGACGTTGCTTGAGACCGCTAGCAGCGATGCTGGTCCCAATGGCGGCCTCAACCACTTAATGGCTGTCGTGGCTGATACCAGCGACTTGAGAAGTTGCCTCTCGAACGTCGTGGTGCTCGAAGTGATTCCTTCTTGCGCTGTCGCAGCCCAAAACGTGGAATTCTGCGATGTGGCGGCGACTGGAGTGGATCTCACAAACTATGAAAATGCCATCACGATCGAGAGTGGGACCTTTGCCTACAGCATCGGCGGCACGCCTGTGGCTGATCCCAGCTCAGTCAATGTGGTCGATGGTCTCGTGGTGGAAGTACTGTTCAGTGGTGCCAATGGATGTATTGAGCCTACTACGATCAGCTTCACGGTGAACAGTTCTGACACCACCAACGTGTCAGCCACTACGTGCGATCCTTTGCTTGCAGGTGTGACGCAGATCACCCTCACCAATCAGTTTGGCTGTGATAGCGTGGTGGTGACGACGACGGTGTT
>DAITMB010000124.1:0-14623 GCA_036835375.1 Bacteroidota bacterium | reverse complement strand
ATTGCTGCTCGGCGTCGAGGCGGTATTGCTCCACCGATTGGGCGAGGGGATCGACGATCCAGTATTCCTGCACGCCGTGGGCGCGGTAGTCTTCGAATTTGATGCCCCGGTCGTTGGCGGCAGTCTTTTTGGACAGCACCTCCACGGCGAGATCGGGTGCGGGAAACAAACTCTGTCCTTCCGCAAAATGCTGTGACTTCTCTTTCCCAAAGAAGCAGATGTCAGGCTCGTAGTCGTTGCGGGAGAGAGAGATCATGATTTTTTCATAACCGACATAGCCAAGCTGATGCATATCCACAAAGACATCAACTAACCTAAACAGCTTACCTGTCACATCATTGTGCTCCTTTTTCACGGGCGAATGTATCACGACCTCGCCATTGATGAATTCAGCCTTTTCGTACTCGGAAATTTCATTGTAGAAATGCAAGCGCTTTTGCCGCTCAGCCTCCAATGCATAATGAACCTGCTCTACGATCATCGGTGCAGAGGGACGGGAAAGAATTTCGTCAACAATTTCTTGGTTGCTTCGCAATTCCATCGCGGGAAGTGGTTACTTACTGGTATTAAGGTACGCAGATTTTCACAACAAAAGGCTAGTTAACGGACACCTTTGAGTTGCCCGATAGCTGATCAACAAATGAAGAAACAACCAAAACGAATCATCGGTCTCAACGACCTATATGCCCAAGACCCCGTAGAAGCCGATCGCTTGGTGTGGGGGCGAGAAACAGATCCAACGTCTCGTCGTGGATTTTTGAAAAAAAGTGCCCTCTTATTCATGGGATCCGTTCTGGGTGCTCCCATCGTGTTCGCCGACCAGATGCCAGCGGGACTCATTCCAGCAGGATTGTTTCTCGACGGACGGGCGACGCTGCCCGGCAAGCATCCCGGTCTGGTGTTGCTCAACGATCGCCCGATCAATGCCGAGACGCCTGCACATTTGCTCGACGCGGATGATACTCCCTCGGATGTCTTGTTTGTGCGAAACAACGGCCTGCCTCCCAGCTCCGTGGACTCCGCAACCTGGACCTTGCGCGTGGAGGGAGAATCGGTCGTCGCGCCGCGCAGCTACAGCTTGCAGGACCTCAAGACCCGATTTGAGCAGGTGACCTATCGTCTTGTGCTCGAATGTGGGGGAAATGGACGCGCAGAATTCAGCCCGCCTGCCAAAGGCACGCAGTGGACCACCGGTGCCGTGGGCTGTCCTGCATGGACGGGCATTCGACTCCGCGATCTGCTCAAAGATGTCGGGATCAAGCCCAATGCGGTGTACATCGGCTACCTCGGCGCTGATACCCACCTGAGTGGCGATCCCGGCAAAGTGGTGATTTCCCGGGGGGTGCCGATGAGCAAGGCATTGGAGGCCGAATCGATGATTGCTTGGGCCATGAATGGACAAGATATGCCTGCGCTGAATGGACATCCGCTCCGGCTGGTCTTTGGCGGCTGGCCCGCTTCTACCTCTGGCAAGTGGCTGACCCACATTCTGGTGCGCGACCGGATCCATGATGGCGAGAAAATGCTGGGAAAGTCTTACCGCGTTCCGGAACAACCCGTAGCTCCCGGCGCTGACGTGCCTGACGACAACATGAAAATCATCGAGTCCATGCCGGTAAAGTCGCTGATCACCTCGCCAAAAACCGGGGGTATTCTTGGCTTTGGTCGTACGTTGGCCTTGCGCGGCAAAGCGTGGGCAGGCGACCTAGCCGTGTCGAAAGTACATGTCTCGGTGGATTTTGGCGCGACATGGCAGGAGGCTCAGTTGGCGCCACCTGCCAATCGGCTCGCTTGGCAAAGTTGGCGGGCCTCTGTGCGTTTTCCACAAAAAGGCTACTACGAAGTATGGGCTCGGGCGACTGACAGCATGGGGCACATGCAGCCCATGGTCGTGCCCGGCTGGAATCCGCAAGGCTACCTCAACAATGCTTGCCACCGCATCGCGATCAAAGTACAGTAGAATGATGGCTTCACGCCGAAATCGATTCTTTTAAAACATCTTCATGCCGCCCGAAAAATTCCCATCTTCTCTGCGTACCGTCCTGCCGCTGCTCACCTTCGCGCTCGTCCTCACGGCGTTGACCATCATCTGCGCCGGGGTGATTGTCGATGCAGTTCAGCATCCTGCTCGCTATGCGACATCCGCACCTACGACATCCATTCTGCCTCCGGCGGTTGATACTTCTGTAATGAATCTGGTAGAAAATGGTCTGGATGTGGAAACAGGTTTCGTGGCGCAGGGCGATTATCTCATGGTAAAAACTCATTGCACAGGTTGTCACTCCGCCAAGCTCGTCCTTCAGAATCGCGCTACCCGCGGTGGCTGGGAAGAGATGATCCGCTGGATGCAGCAGACCCAACAATTATGGGATTTGGGTGAACAGGAAGGCAAAATCCTCGATTACTTATCGACTTATTATGCGCCGCAAGGCCAGGGCCGTCGGGCATCTTTGGCCATTGAAGAGGACCAATGGTATGTGATAGGGGAATAAATGGTCGAAAGAATCTTTGATTTACCAATCAAATCGAACTAAATTTTTATGGAGACTGTGGCCACATCATCTCATCCAATTTCATCTAACACAGCCCCACCCCTCTCCTATCAGCCCATTTGATATCACCCAAAAAAAGCCCGCCCGAGTGCAAAGAAATTCTCTGCTCTCGGGCGGATTCAGTCAAATACTCGTGACTAACTCAGAAAAGCCATCAGGCGTTGACGTGCGGCTTCTCCATCGGCATACCAATCCGTGATCGGCAATCGATAGCAATCCCACCCAGCGCGGGTCATAGTCAATTGGTTTTCGAGTGTTTGTCGAGACTGCGCTTCATCGCGGGATTCCAACCCATCCAGCAGGATCCCAAACTTTTTGCCATCGCGAATCATGGCGAGGTCGAGCTTGTAAGGCCCCACGCGAAAGTTCACCTGAAGCCATTCTCCCCAGCCTTGAGCCTGGAGGGCAGCCACGACTTCGGCTCCCCAGTCGCCGTAGAGTGATCGGCTGCGAGACAGCACTTCTTGTGGACTGAGAACCAGCTGCGGAGCTGACAAACTGGCACTTCCACAGTAGTCAATCAACCGCCGACGGTAGCAATCCTCACTCATTTGCAGCACAGACTCCGGATGAGCACTGTAGAGCAAGATCGCCTTGTCACGCGCTCGGCTGATGGCCACATTGTAAATCCGCATCATTTCTTCGCCCAGCACAGCCCTTGGTGGCCGCAGTTCCCCACCTTCGGTGTAGCGATGCGAAGCTGTGGATGTGAGAATCATCACGTCGCGCTCGTCGCCTTGAAACTCCCGCGAGGTACCTACGAGGAGGTTCAATTCCTCTGCATACTCCTTTACCTTGGGGTGTCGCGAGAGCTCGCGAATCATGTATTCGCGGTGCTCCTCATGCGCAGCGTCGAGAGTAAGAATCCCGATGCTGGGCAATTCGTCGAGCTGCTGGTGTTCATAATCTTCGATCAGGTCGGCGATGAGTTGCACGGCTTGCCGCACCAATTGTGGGCGACGCTTGTCAGCCGGATCGTCATCGACGTGGTGAGCTTCGAGGGGGGCGCCGTAGCGGTTGTCCGTAGCGGTGCGCAAAGGCACGATTTGCTGGTCATACACATATTTGTTGGAGAAGCCGATCAACTCCGGACGGCAGCGGAAATGCTCCCGCAACGTCACGATGTTGGGATAAATCACCCCGCTGAGCGTGTAAATGCTTGCCGTGCGGTTGTTGATGTTGAACTGCTGCTTGAAAGGGTGATGGACCAGGTAGCGATCCAGCAACTGATTGGTGCGATCGATGGGAAAGAGACTGCCTTGGGTCGCGACCGAGGTCTGGTTTTCATCCCCCACGATAATGCATTTTTTGCTGCGGAAAATCAGGTTCAACATGCTGATGTCGCACTGGCTGGCTTCATCCACGATGAGCAGGTCAAACTGCCCCGGCTCTACCTCAGGGAAAAAGGTGATGGCAGTGTCCTGTTGCATGATCCAGATGGGCACCGCGCCCTTGGCCAGCTGCATGTTCGTGACAGCTGACTGGAGGTTGCGCTCGGTGTTTTTGCCGTATCCCTTTCCAATGTTGATGAGGTCGTTGCGCCAAGCTGAAAGCGCAGATCGCTGTTCGTCACTCACCTCACGCTGTTTCCGTTCCCAAGTTTGAAGGGTGATCAGGTCCGCAATGCGGGTCTCGATTTCCTGCTGCAGCTTCGTTAACTGGCTGAGCGCATCCTGGCTTTCTGCTGATGCAGCCAGACATTGGCGCATGGTGGCCTGGAGCTGTCCGTGAAAAACGTCTGCGAGAATCGCTGTGGCGGTAACGGGGCGTTCTTCGACAAAAAATGCTGCTACCGTCTGCGGAATGAGTGAACGCCATTCGGCCTCCTCCGCCTTCCAGGCTTGTGCTTCGTTCCTTTTCGTTTGTTGGGTCTGATAACGAGTCACGGCCTTCGAATAGGCATCGGCGTCGCGAGCTTGAAGCGCTTGCTGTAACTCCGTCCCCACTGGTGCCAAACCTTGAATGGCGCCCGTTTGATAGACGATTCGGCTCCACTCATCCTCCGCGGCCCTCCAACGCAGGAAGCTGGGAACACCCGCCAACCAGTCCCAGTGTGCCTGGGCGTCGCTGCTCAGCAAATCACCGATCGGAAGCCCCTGACTACGCATCGATTGCTCGAAGAGTCGAACGTTGCGGTAGCGAGTCAGGCCGCTGATGAGTTTTGTTCGCCAGGATTCGACCTCCTCATTTGTGAGAGAAATTCCAAAGCCAACGAGGTAGTTTTGCAGGGCGATATGCCACTGCTTGCGGCGCAGATTCTGGCCGATGGCTCGGAGCAACAGCGCCATTTGATCGGCAGATTCCACTTTGCGACCATTGATCTGGCAATCGAGCAGGGACTTGTGGAGCTTGCTGAGCAACTTTTTCTGAAGGCTATTCATGCCTCCACACATTTTTTCCCACAGCTTTTGTCCTTCTTCCTTCCAAAGCTCCCAATCTTGCCCGGCAAGGGGCGAAAGATCAAAGGCATAAGGCAGGAGCGCCCGCTGCTCTTCCTCAAATCCTGTGTAAATGCGCTCCAATTGGGAGAGAAGGTGGCCAAGCACGGCTTCATCAAATTCATCTTGGAGCATCCACTCGGCTTTCGTTTGCAACCAAGACCGATCTTCCAAGCTTCGGTGTACCTGCTCTTCAACAACTGCAGTGAGTTGAGCGAGAGAAAGGGACTCATATTTGGTTGGAGAGATACGGGCAGCGAGTTGGCGAATCGCTTGGAGCTTCTCCGAAACCGCAGATTCACTGGGAAATGACGTGATTTCCGGCCAGGAAAAAGCTAGCAGACCCAGGTCGATCTCTTGCAATTGGCTTGTCCAGCGCTGAAAATTTTCGGCCAGTTCCACTGCCGTAGTTGAAGCCGGGAGCGGGTCGTGCAATGCCTGAGGCACATACTGGGGCTGAAAGTGAGATTTGGCCCATTCTGCTACCGTCAGGGTCAGCGGTCCCAGCGAAGGATGTTCTAAGGTCAGCCTCTCTTGGTGAGAGTCCATCCAAGACTGGATTGCACCTAGCAAGGCTTGATAGCGGGTTTCGAGCAGATGGAGTTCCTGCTCCAATGTCTGAATCTCATCTGGTTGAATCGGGCGACTCAAGTTTTCCTTGATCGCATCAATGGCGTGCTTAAGGGCATCGTGCTGCGGATCGTTCTGGTTGAACGATACTGCCAGATGTCGAATACCGCCCGGGAGTTTTTCGCGAATGACTTCGAGGGCTTTGGCATAGCGCGACACAATGAGAACAGATTTCCCCTGTGATACATAGTGCGAAGTGAGGTTGGCAATCGTATGGCTTTTGCCGGTGCCGGGAGGGCCCATTACTGTCACCGCATCCTGATTGGAGAGTCGCTCGGCGATGGCGCGCTGCTCGCGGTTGCTGGGCAGAGGAAACAGCAGTCGGTCTGTCTCGATGTCCGCACGGATTTCCAGATCGAGGTGGCTGCGATTTTCTACCTTGTGTGCGATCCTGAGTTTATGCTCGGGGCGACGGAGGGAGAATAGTTTTTTGAAAAAATCAGGAATCCGATCGCTTTCGCCCATGCTGCTCAGCTCATTGATTTTCTCGATGATCTTGGAGGCATCTTTGGCGATGTGCTCATGAGATTCCACGATTCGGGCGTGTACCACGGGCGAAAAGCTCAGTTGTAGGCCCTGCTTGGGGCTGCCGGCTTCAAGCGCCCAGTTGAGGTCTTTTCCGACAAAAAAGCGGTCATCCACCTCCGGGAAGATTTCGAGCAACTTCAGTGCGGTCTCGTAATAGCTGTGGCGCAAGTAGCCGCTGTCAAGGTTGAACTCGTGAGGCTCCTGGTGAAACTTGTCCACGGTAGCCAGCACGTGCTGACGACGCTGGTCGAGTTGAAAGGCGCTTTCTTTGGGGAAAGCTTGTTCTAGCAAATCGGTGAAGGCTTGCTCGCAGCGGATGGTCTGCGAGAAGGTGTCAGGAAAAATGTGGAGATCGAGTTTCTTGATCTCGAGCCGCAGCGGAATGTGAAAGAGGAAATTGCGATAGGTTTCATCGCCCATTTGCCCGGATACCAGCCCAAAAGACAGAAAAAGGCGCTGACCACTGTGGGCCTTCAGCTCATAATGGGTCGCATGCAGCGCATCAAATAGCTGATTGACAGCGAGGGCTTGTGCATGTTGCTGGAAGTGTTCACCGTGTACGCGCTCGTAAGCAGTGAGCAATTCCTGGCGGAGGTCGTCGTCTTCGAATCGCTCTATGCCTTCCTGCTGGACTTCGACCAAGACGCGATCTTCTTCCGTGCGAATCTCTACCCAATCTGTCAAGATCGGTGGAATGCTCAGGTCTTGCACCTCAGCCACCGGGCGGTCGTGGACGCGGAGGTGAAAGCTTTGGTAGGCGCTCATCCGCTTGGGATTGGTGCTGAAGGCTACTTGACGTTGGCGAATGGGGACCAATTTGGGGAGTTGTCCGGGAAGCTCCTCCTGGCTCAACCATCCTTTCAAGTCTTTGGGAACGGCTGGCATGGGTGGCAGTTCCACGCGACGCAGTGACAAAATGGGCCGATCGGGCGACTGCCACTGAAATTCAAGTTGGTCAGCCTCGTGGAGCCGCTGCCAGTCTGCGAGCGACCACCAAGACTCATTTCGGACCTTGCGGTTGCGACCGTCGTCTTCGAAACGGAAGACCGGGTCGCTGGTGTGAAAAAGGTCGCGGATGTATGCGAAAAGATTGGCCAGAGGAATGTCCTGGGTGCTGAGCGGTTTTTTTGATGCTGCGAATGCCATATGAGTTTCGGTTGATGACGTGTGGAGGTGAGAAAATCAAAAAGCGATGTTCTCGATCATAAAATAAACACGACAAAACAAAAAGACGCCACGTCAAGTAAACCGATTCTGTCAAATGGATCAACATCAAGAACTCATGACCAACACACAGTTTTTCTGTGTGAAAATGTAGTTGCTGGCATTCCAACGCATTCAATTTGTGATCGAATGCCAGTTGCTTTTTTAGCCAAGAAGAAGTAAGGATAGGTGCTGCTCGAAGGGTGAAGGTATCTGGGATGTGACTTTGAGTGTCTTGCCGCACAATGGCGGTTCTCAGCATGTACCCTGATCAGCTAGAATTGCTTCATGTAGTTCTGTTAGGCGTTTCCATCAACGGGGGAGTTGTGAATGCCTGTCGATGGGTAAAACGGGAGGTCAGAAAGGATGTTATGAAAACTCGAAGGAATTTTTTGGAAAGAACGCAATTGCCTGACAGGGAGACGCTATGAGAGTGCCGGTAGCCTGCCTATTGATGTCGATAATATGGCTTGGGCGGACTTGGCATGCTTAGATGAACATTTGTTGAATGTCATTCCTTGGTATTCCCTCCAGTGCGATAACTATTCATGGCACTAAGATGAATTTTCGGGTTCTGTTTTTTTCATCATCGACCCCGCTCTTACAGGATATTAAATGAATTCTTCGCTTCGGGAGGAATTAAATTCAAGGGCAAAGAATTTTTTACATGTGCCGCGCCATATCGTATGGGTCTGAGAATTATCCTTACCTTTCGGCTGCAATGCGTATTGCGTTGCTCGGCTCGCTACAATGAATAAATTCCCTCATTGTCAGCGCATTCCGAATCGAAAAGCTGCTCGATATGGCGCTATTACTGACTTACTTGTTTATCGCTTTATTCACTTCGTTTCTGTGTTCGATCATGGAAGCGGTATTACTTTCCACCCCACTGTCTTATTTGCGGGCTAAGGAAGAGCAAGGGGATAGCGATGCCGTTGCGATGATCAAGCTCAAGGAGGACATAGACAAGCCCTTATCGGCGATTCTGTCATTGAACACAGTAGCCCATACCGTGGGAGCCGCTGGCGTGGGAGCACAGGCGACCCTGGTGTTCGGAGAAGCGTATTTTGGGATTGTATCTGCGGTGTTGACCCTCCTCATCCTGGTGCTGACGGAGATCATACCCAAGACCCTCGGTGCCAACTACAGTAAAGAGTTGATGGAAATTTCTGCCAAAATCATCCGAGGCATGATTCTGTTGACTTATCCGCTGGTGATCATGTCGGCTGTGTTGACAAGGCTTCTTTCGAGGAAGGAAAAGGAACTTACCACGAGCCGGGAGGAGATTTCGGCACTGGCCAGCATCGGCACAGAAGAAGGGATTTTTGCAGATAAGGAGAACAAAATCATCCAAAACCTGATCCGGCTCAAGAGCATCCCCATCTCGGAAATTATGACGCCTCGCATCGTAGTGGTGGTGGCCAACGAAGAAATGACGCTACCAGAGTTTTTGAAGAATAAGGAGTTTTTGCACTTTTCGAGAATCCCTATTTATGAAGGGAATCGCGACAATATCACGGGCTACATCTTTCGCGAACTGGTGTTTGAAAAGCTGGCAGAAGACCAATTTGATTTGCGGCTCAAAGACATCAAGCGCCCCATCGTCACTTTTTCTGAGAACACGACCCTTTTCACTGCTTGGGAGGAATTGCTGAATAAGAAGGAACAAATCTCACTGGTCTCCGACGAATATGGCGGCATGGATGGGATTGCGACCCTGGAAGACATCATCGAAACCTTGCTGGGATTTGAGATTGTGGATGAAAAAGACCGCGTGGATGACATGCAGCAATACGCCATGGAACGCTGGAAAACCAAGCAGAAGAAGTACGAGATGATCCAACAAGCAAAGAATACCAGCACGGAAGAGTAGGCGATTGCTTCTTGTAGCCTCAACTCAAGGAACGCTTCAAAAATAATTCTACATTCTTGCTTGATTCCTTCGGCATGCTCCGACCTGACTCAGGACAAGCTTTTGCCCGAATCCTATGTCAGAAAACCATCACCTAGCTCGCTACGCTCGGCTTTTCTTCCTTAGCTTCGAACAAAATCTCTGCGCAAGCTCCGATAATTTATATCCTCATCGTTCCTAAAGTCTCGAAGTTAGGTCGTAATCATGGAAGCTTAACCCCAAATCTCCCTTCCAGTCTCGCTTCTCTCTATCTCGCCTCTCACCATCTCACTTTTCACCACCTTCCTTCTCTTCGAAAAACCGATCAATGGTGGGACCTACTTGAGAGATTGCAGCCGGATCCACGATCAACTCTGCCACCATCTGCCCTCCCGAAAGCAGCAGGACCACGCCATTGGAAAATTCGCGATCGACATAGGACATAAACGCTCCATTGAGATCAAGCAATAGACGCGGATAACCCGAGTCGAGGCCGATCCCATGCGTACGGAGCTTCCCCTTCACCATCTGCGCATTCGGGGCTGCCACCACACAGTAGAGCGGCCTGCTGGCCACGGCATTGCTCTGTTTCAAAAAGTATTCGACCATGTAGTCGAGGCAGCCTTCGCATGCCATGTAGGCCGGGACAAACAGCACAGCATACTCTCCTTTTCCCAGATCGAAGGTCTCATTCAGGTAAGCTGCCCAGCCTCCGGGGCGAATCCGGGACCCGACCGAGATTGCCTCGCGCCGAAAGTCGCTCAACGATTCCTCGACCACCCGAGGTTCGAATACGTCAAAAAAGAGTGAATCACGCCGTCCCTTGCTTTTGGTATGGTGGTAGAGTCCTATCCCTTCCGGAAAGTGTAGCTCTATCGGACTGTACCCCTCGGGGGTCAAGCATTCTCCTATTTTCGAAAAGTTTTCATCGTATATCAGCTTCCCAGACCTTTGTGTGCTACTCCTCGAAGCATGATCAAGTGAGTCCATGGGATAGACGACCATTCGCAAATAGGTTTTTCGAAAGGGGTCGTGGCTTACTCCCCCCAGAAGTCCCTTCGCGATATCATGGTGAGAATCTAGCTCCTTTTGTTTTTCCAAAAGGGACAACGAAGGTTCAAGCTTTATGGGGGTTGGTGGTTCAAACAAAGCGGACTTCATTTCCACGACTTCCAACTCTCCCGCTTGGTTTTCGATCCACACATCCGCTGTGTGCTCATATGACAGTACGAAGCGCCGCCCTTCTAGGAATCTGATTGCCGGAATTTTGTATGCCGATGTAGCATATTCCCCCACGATAGCAGGGGTTTTGAAGGGCAGTAGGAAGAACGAATCTTGCCGGCCCCGTATATCAAACACACCCAAGGGATGCGGGGTCAAGCTGGAAAATAGAGAGTCCCCAATCAGATGATTCCAAGGGGAAAGCCCCACGATGATTTGGCCAGATCGAAATACAAGTTCTAACCCACCAAAGCGC
Organism: Bacteroidota bacterium; assembly: GCA_036835375.1. Classification (GTDB taxonomy): domain Bacteria; phylum Bacteroidota; class Bacteroidia; order J057; family J057; genus JANQTF01. The sequence continues at coordinate 3,904 of DAITMB010000124.1, read as the reverse complement.
ATAGCGGAATCTGGATGAAGGGTGGGGTTTGCTCGCTGCCAAACTGGCGCCTGCCGCCAGTCGATCGATCGGAGTATCTGCCCTTTTCTATCCACTAGGAGCAGGGTACTATCATGCCAGACGCCTGGACGCTCAGACGAATTGTACCCGACCAGAATTGAGTCCAGGGTATGACAATAGAATCCATATGATTTTGAGGAGGGCCGAACGGGTCGAGGTACCCGAAATTGACTTAGAATGGTGCGCTGGGTCAAATCATAGGTCGTCAACACTTGGTCTACTAAGTCCAAGGTACTCCAGTATTGTAGCTGATCGCCCCACTGCATTGCACTGAGGATAAATTGGTTGTCTGTCATGCCATTGGGCAGGGAAAATTCGGATCGCTTATCCAATTTCAAAACGGAGATCTTGGCCTCTTCGCGGCAGGAAAGCAAGACCATGCTTATGATTATCAGGGCGCCTCCGCACCAAAATGCACAATAGTTCGACCTCATAGGGTGGGATTGGTTGTAAATGCTCGAAGGATCATGAAGATGATCAAAATATCACAACAAACATGTGGTTACTGAAAAATGATGGTAGCTACATATTAGGGTCACATCGTATCACACGAGGGGCTTTGGGCAAATGATGATGGTCACTCCCCCACCAGGCTCGTCCACTACAGAACACTCATCGCTGGAACCACTACACGTTATAAATTCAACTCCAGTTCTAGGATGGCTGGCTTTGCCTAGCTTCATCGTACACAGCGCCTCGAAGCCTGGTCTGGGTCCTCCGCTGGGTGGCATGTCAGGGTCATAAGCGTAGATCTCGCACATAGGCTGACCCGGAACTTCAAAAAGATAGGCGGTGAACTCCGGTAAGGCAGCCACCTCGGGATACGCTTACTCATACCCACTGGGGACTGCGCGGAGGGTACCCCAGCCACTTTGCTCAAAAAAACTCAGCGTAAGCTTAAGCTCCGAGCCTGAATCAGGCCCTTCATCACCACCCTGCTCTGCTACAATTTCTGCCGTTTCGAGAACAACAGCGACCTGAGTTTCTCAGGCCATCAGCATGGTGCCAAAAAGGCTGACATAAATACAAACTTTTCCATAATTAATTTATGTTCAATAAATGGATTTCTCGCATAATTCTACAGCCAGCGCGAAACTGCCGATTGCGAAACAGTTTAAATAAATAAAAAAATATATTCCAATTTTCAGATGAAATAAAATGAATTACTAGCAAAGTAGTTGCTCAGCATGGCAAAACGATAATCGAAATATTCATTTATCACCCTTGCCCACGACACTTTTTACTAGATAAAGTTTGGATGTTAGCACTTTGATCGTAATTATGGAACTAAGCCAATTTTATTGGAATCTGCTTTCTTTTAAACATAAGGCATAAAAAACTTTAGAATGCTAAACGTAGCGCCAAGCTTTGGTACACGTTTCCACATTCCAATAGGTATCCTCTATCTTTCGGACGTGGGTGATATGGGCATATTTTCTCAATTTTTCTTTTTTTATCCACCCACTACAAAACTTCCTGAATGATATCCCACTAACCTTTCCCCCATACCGCCGTTTCAATTTCGTCATGTATCTTTGGACCCGCGGTCGATCTAACTTCCACCCCGATTCCGAGCAAAGGCTTAGATAAGGTCTCAGATCTGTCTCTACTCAGCGCATTAACTTATATCCCCCGTGAGCGAACCCACCATAGCTGGAAAAATTTTCGATCAAGGCCTGCTCGGAAGGCTCATGCGCTACGTCAAGCCCTACAAATGGCATTTTGCCGGTGCGCTGTCTCTCACAGTCCTACTGGCTGTGCTGGCTCCCGTGAGACCTTGGTTGGTCCAAATGGGCCTCGACCGATTTGTTGCTACGGGCGATGCCCTCGGACTACGCAGCATCGTGCTGATCATTCTCGGGCTGCTGTTCGTGGAGGCCATCGTGATGTATCGCAATACCTTTCTCACCAACTGGTTGGGTCAAAGCATTATCCGCGACATCCGGAATCAGGTCTTTCGCCACATCATGTCGCTTCGGCTATCCTATTTTGACCGCACCCCTATCGGCACCCTTCAGACCCGAACCATCAATGACGTTGAGACCCTCAACGATGTATTTACCTCGGGCATGGTACGAATATTTGGCGACCTGCTCCAGTTGCTCGCCATTTTGGTGGTGATGCTTTACCTGAATTGGCAGCTTACGTTGGTCACTTTGACGACCCTGCCGCTGATGATTTTGGCTACGGTCATTTTCAAAAACAAAGTGAAGGGGGCTTTCACGCGCGTGCGAAAAGCCGTGAGCGACATGAATGCTTTCCTGCAAGAGCACATATCGGGAATGCCGATCGTGCATATTTTCAACCGGGAGGAGGAAGAAGCCAGAAGATTTGCAGAGGTCAATAAAAAGCTTCGTAAAGCCAACCTCAACTCGGTGACATATTACAGCATCTACTTTCCGGTGATGGAAATCATCATTGCGCTCAGCCTCGGATTGTTGGTCTGGTATGGCGCAGGTCACGTCCTGGAAGGGGAAGTGACTGGCGGACAGCTCGTAGCATTTATCATGTACACCCAGATGTTTTTTCGGCCCTTGCGGCAGCTCGCAGACCAATTCAATACCCTTCAAATGGGCATGGTGAGCGCCGAGCGAATTTTCAAAATCCTAGATACCCAGGAATTCATCGACAATCCCGGCACGGAACAGGTGTTTCCTGAGGCAGAAAAGGGAATCTCGATCACCTTTGAGAAGGTGTGGTTTGCCTATGTGAAGGAAGACTGGGTGCTCAAAGATGTGAGTTTTCATCTGGAAGCTGGCGAAAAGCTCGCTTTGGTAGGTTCTACCGGATCGGGAAAATCGACTATTATCAACTTGATTTCCCGGTTTTATGACATTCAGCAAGGTCGAATTTTGGTCAACGGGCGAGACGTACGTGACTACGACCTTGACACGCTTCGGGCGCTGTGCGGCGTGGTACTGCAAGATGTGTTTTTGTTTTCCGGCTCCGTCCACGACAACATCACCCTCAATAACCACAGCATCTCTCGGGAGCGAGTGGTAGAGGCTTCTGTGAGTGTCGGCGCTGACCGGTTCATCACTAGGTTGCCCGATGGCTACAATTACAATGTTCGGGAGCGTGGTGCTACGTTGTCTCTCGGCCAGCGGCAACTTATCGCCTTTGCGCGGGTGATGACTTACAATCCAAAGGTTCTTGTGCTGGATGAAGCCACTGCCAACATTGACACCGAATCGGAGGAAGTGATCCAGCAAGCTGTGGAAACGGTCATGTCGGGCCGCACGTCGATCATCATTGCTCACCGCCTCTCGACGATCCAAAAAGCCGATCACATTCTGGTGCTTTCCAAAGGCAGAGTAGTGGAGACTGGCACGCACGAGGAACTGCTCGCTGCGCAGGGAGCCTACTTCCAGTTGCATCAAATGCAGCTTGCGACGTGAGCGCTGCGTGGGAACGCAGAAAGGGGCTTATTGATTCGCGATCACACAAGATTTTAACACGGATTGCCCAGAGTAGAATCTGCGTTTCCAATCTTTGAAGATTTGCGGCCTTCTGTGATGAATCTTGAAGAACGTCCCTGCTCCCGCTTCTCAACCACTGCACCTTCGCTATGTAGCCGCAGAAAGTAACCACCGGTGGCGTGGTGGCTCACGGGCCGGTCTTGCAGGTCGGGTACCACGCTGAAGGTGTTCTGTGCCAGAAGGGTTGCCCGAACCCTGGACCTACTTTCGTGGAGGATGAATCAGCCTTTGGGCGTAAACGTCATCCCCCTATCAGCCGATTGAGTTCCTCCTCGGATAGGCCTGTTTCACGAGCGACCTCTGCCACTGAGGCACCTGTTTGCAACATGAGGCGAGCTAATTTCAGGGCATTCACGCGCGACTGT
>DAITMB010000123.1:0-14658 GCA_036835375.1 Bacteroidota bacterium | reverse complement strand
GCAGAAACAAAAATCATTTGCTTCGGTGAAAAATCGCGAATGGGCAATACGATAAAATGCGGTTGACAAGGAGGCACATTCGGCTAACCTTGTCACAAGGCAGCCCTCAGCGCGCGATGGGTGTAGAGGTCAGCAGACATTCTATCTTAAATTGGCGATGAAAAGTTGAATCCATTCGATTCCTTCTGTAATTTTCGCCCATGAAGAGGAGATACGCGGGTATCGCGATATTGACACTGGTCCTCGGGACCATGCTCCCAAACTGTGGCGGCAGCCAGGAAGGGCAGCCGCTTGCTCGCGGCATTACTTTACAGGAATCCGGCAGGGTGCGCACCGGAACTTATTTGATCCCGAACTTATCAGAGGAAGAAGGGCCTGTGGTGACCATTCGAGGCCGCTATATTGATCTCGACTTTCAAGGTGCTGTCCTGCAAGGCATGAGCAACCTTGAGATGGGCCAACCACTGACAGGAACCGGGGTCTGTCTGGACCAAGCCAGCCAGATTACCTTGCGCAATCTCACCGTGCGCGGCTATGCCGTGGGCCTGGAGTGTAAGTCCTGTCTCGACCTCACCCTGGTGAATGTACACCTGGAAGAAAACCTGGAACCTATGCGAAGCACCGTTATCCCATAAAGTGATGCGCTTACGGGCAAAGAATCTTGTTCATTCCGCGTACACCTCTTCTACTCAAGCACAGCTCGGGGTACCTTTCAGAACCTGATGTATTCCTTCGGTTCCATTAAGTTGGGAGGATTTTCCCTATCTTTCCCCCGAACCTATCTACATGAATGAACATTCCCTATCCTACGAAGAAATCCGGCCTTATCATCCTGAGGAGGTCCCGGAAGTGATGCTTCGCCTCAGTCAGAAGCCTTCCTTTTTCATGCTGATGAGCTACCTTTTCCCTGGCGAACCCGGCGAAGAAGTCGCAGCCAAGTTTCGAGCCGTAGCCAGTGTGGAGCAATTTCAGACAGAATTTATTCGCCATGCCATCTGGCGCATTCTTCAGGATAGTGCAGAGGAGGTGACCTGGGAAGGGTTTGAACAGTTGCGACCTGATCGCCGCTATCTTTTTTTGTCTAATCATAGAGATATCATCCTTGATTCGGCCATTCTCAACGTCCTGCTTCATCGGATGGACCTTCGTACCACGAAGATTGCCATAGGAGATAACTTGATGGTCTCGGGGCTGGTGACCGACCTCATGAAGCTCAACAAGAGCTTTGTGGTGCATCGGGAGGTGGCAAGGCAAGACATGCTCCCTTATTCGCAGCGCTTGTCCAGGTATATCCGCGAACAGATCTGCTCGGGAATCGACTCGGTGTGGATGGCCCAGCGAAGTGGGAGGACAAAAGATGGTAATGACCAGACTTACACGGGATTGCTCAAAATGCTTCATCTTAGTGGCCAAGCCGATCCTTTGTCCGACTTTTTGGCGCTGAACCTCACGCCGATGGCAGTCTCCTATGAATTTGATCCCTGCGACGGACTCAAGGCCGAAGAACGCTACCATGTGCAGCGAGGGCTGAGCTACACCAAGGACGACAAAGAGGCCATGATCAAAGGCATTCGCGAACCAAAAGGGCGAATCCACTTAGCGATTGGTGCTGCTATCGCAGAGTGGGCTGAGCATCTGCCTGTGCCCCGCAATCTCAACGCTTGGCTCCGCGAACTCGCCGATCTGATTGACCGCGAAATCCACCTGAAATTTCGTCTGTGGCCTAACAATTTTTTGGCGGCAGACTTGCTCGAAGATGGAAATCGACATGCATCCCAATATACTTCGGCTGATCAAGCAAGATTTGAGGCGCACGTGACGAAGCAATTATCGGACAAACGTGGGGAACCCGAGGCCTTGCGAACTCATTTGCTCGAAATCTACGCCACCCCGGTCTGGAATCAAGAGCAGGCGATTTGAAGAAAGTAAGTGCCAATGAGCGTGGCTTTGTGATGGTGGTTTTGTGAGCGTGGTTTCGTGATGGAGGTTTTCTGATGGAGAAGAATGGCGAACATCCACTTTTCAGAAGATTATCATTCTCTTCATATCTGGGTAAACTCTTCTCAGCTCTTTTGCTACTGGTTACTCACATGCGTTCGTCTTGAAGAAAGAAGCAATGTTGACGGATCCGCAACCTCTGCGCATTCATTGACAGATGATCTTTCGCTTAAGGTTCTTGGGTAAAAGTATGTCCCGGCCCAAAAGCCGGGGCTTTTTTTATTCAGGCGCAATCGGATCAAATGGAATAGCCAGCTGATCACGAATCTCTGATCTCAGCGCTAGCAAGGCTTCTTCCCGGTAAGGCTCCTTCGTCCCTACCAACTCCAGGGTGTGCCATTTGCCATACCAAAAGAAAAAAATTCCGAAATCTTCTGTCCAAAAAATGCGGTGCGACGGGGTAAAATCTTCAGGATGAGCATATCCGTAGAGATTGTACACCAGGTAGATCGTGTCGCCTACCGCTACTTCATACACCTCATCCAGCCTCACGCTCTTGGTATCGAAGCGGGTAAGCTTTAATTCTCCACTATTCCATACAAATCGCTGGTCCCGCACTTTCTGCATCATCACCGTGTCGCCCGTGTCGATGATGGTCTCCAGCACATCCAGCTCGCGCTGCTCCTGCGCATTGAGATATTCGTTGTAGATCTCATAAACGAGGTAGCGCCCCTGCCCGAGGTTGCTTGTGGCCATCTTGATGCTATCAGTCTGGCCGGGAATGTCGCCGGTAAATTCCTGAAAATAATATACTTGGCTTGCCGAATCCAAGGCTGGAATGACTTCATATCTCGGATCAGCCACCTGCTGTTCTGCTGGTTGGCTACAAGCTTGAAAAAGGATCAAGAGAAATCCTAAGAAGAAATGGGGGCGGAAGATGAAGGTGGTACCCATGTGGAAGTCGACAATTGATTTTCAGACTCTAAGTGGGAAACATACGACCTTTTTTCCGGATTCGCTTCAGGCGCGGAAGACCTGTTCGCGAGGTAGCTTTTGCCTCCAGTCCAGGCGGAAGCAACCAGAATCAATGCAATGCCCGTCTTGGGGAACAACGTGAGGAAACAGCCTCCGCAGAAGCAAAGGAGTAAAATAAGTGGCATAATCGAAGTAGTTGGATCGAGAGGAAGTGTGATCGTGATGATGGTAAAAGATACGGGATTCTATATCTATATGTTCCTCGGTATGTAAAAATTATTTTACAGAATTATTCAATTAAATAAACTACAATTCAGATTCTGAAACGCCCCATACATAAAGGACTTTCCGACCGATACAGGGTTGGAAGCACCTCAATATCTTTTTTCAAAATTGATAAAATGGTCCATCAAACCTTCAAATCGCCGCATCAAGCCATTTTCCTGGCCATTCTGCGACTTTATCGTGGATCGAATTCGGGAAGTACTTTGAACCGACCCCTGGCTTCGAAAATCCCAGTTCCTCCACTTACTTGCTGCCCTCTTGTCCAGAATGCACATCCACACGCGCAGCCGTGTACACGTTGTCCAAGCTGATAAGATTGGTGATCAACTTTTCTAATTCTGCCGAACTTCTCACGAAGATCTTGAACAAGCCTTCAAAAGTTCCCTCATTTGACTCAATAGTGACAGCGCGCATGTTGAGCTTCATTCGCTGCGAAATGATTCGGATCAAATCAATGAGCATCCCCTGCTTATCCAGGCCCCGAACGCGCACAGCAGCCAAAAACTCCACACTGCTCGCCGCTTCTGATCGCCACTTGGCCTTGATGATCCGCGACCCAAAGGCAGACATCAGCCGGATCGCTTCTCGGCAAGTGGCCCGGTGAATCACCACTTTGTCCGCTTCGCTATATCCCAGAATTTCATCTCCGGGAATGGGATTACAGCAGGCGGCCAGTACCGTCTTGTCAATGTTCATTTCATTCCCGAGAACCAGCATGTCAGAATCTACCCGGGGCTGGCCTTTTCCCTCCTGGCCGTGTCCGTTGAGCGGCGTGATTTCCTCGGGATCCACCGCCAAGATCTCTTTGCCTTCCTGCTTAAGTTTGATGAAAGCGGCAATTTTATCAGTGTTGATCCTTTTTTCCCCTAGTCGATAAAAAAATTCCTCTTTGGAGGGAATCATAAAATAAGCCAATAGTTCATCGACAAAGGGGTGATTTTCATCAACCTGAAATTGCCGTGCTTTCCAGTTGAAGGCAGCACGGCCCATATCAGCAGTCTCTTTGCGCTGCTTCCGTAGCACATTTCGAATGCTGTCCTTGGCTTTGGTAGTGGCAGCAAAGCGAAGCCAATCTTCCTTAACCTGGGTCTTGACCGAATTGATGATTTCCACCTGATCTCCTGGTCTGATTTTGGCGTCAAGGGTCACGACTCGGTTGTTGATTTTGGCACCAATGGCAGTCTCGCCGATGTTGGTGTGAATTTTATAAGCAAAATCCAAAGCAGTCGAGTTGTGAGGCAATCGAAGCAGCGCCCCTTTGGGCGTGTAAGCAAAGACATCGTGCGGTGCGAGGTTATTTTTAAATTCCAACACGGCCTCCAGCGCGTTGAGATTGGGATTCTGCAAGATGTCGCGAATGCGACCGATCCATTCGGAGAGCAAATCTTCGTAGGTCTCGCCTGTACCCTTGTATTTCCAATGCGCTGCAATCCCTTTTTCCGCCAAATCATCCATTCTCGTCGTTCGGATCTGAACCTCTACCCAATGGCCATCGGGTCCCATGAGCGTGGTATGGAGGGATTCGTAGCCATTTTCTTTGGGGATCGTGATCCAATCCCTGACACGCTTAGGATTGGGGCGATAGAGTTTTGACACGATCGAGTACACCCGCCAGCAGTCTTCCCGCTCAGATTCTTCCCGCGTTTCGACAATGATTCTCACGGCATAAATGTCGTAGATTTCTTCAAACGGGAGGTTTTTTCGCTCCATCTTGGAGTAGATGGAGTAAATGGATTTGTAACGACTTTTGATCGAAAAATTGATTCCAGATGGCCTCAGTTCTGCCCGAATGCTTCGGATGAACCGATCAATGTAGGCTTGTGCTTCCTCTTTTCTAGCCTTGATCTTGTCGCCGATTTCTAAATATTTCTGCGGATCGCTAAACTTGAAAGAGAGATCTTCCAGCTCGGATTTGATCTCATACAGGCCGAGTCGGTGCGCCAGAGGAGCATAAATGTAGAGCGTCTCGGAGGCGATTTTGCGCATGGACTCTTCGCGCATGGAGCCCAGGGTGCGCATGTTATGCAAGCGATCTGCCAGTTTAATGAGGACTACGCGCATGTCGTCCGAGATCGTGAGCAAGATTTTGCGAAATGTTTCCGCTTGTTGGGAGACGAGTTCGCCATCGATCTTGGGGCTCGTTGAAATCTTGGTGAGACCATCAATGATCTCCATGGCTTTGTTGCCAAATTCACGGCGAATGTCTTCGAGCTCAAGGTATGTGTCCTCCACCGCATCATGTAGCAAGGCGCAAATCACACTAGTGGCATCTTCGAGGCCCATTTCGACCACGACGATCCGGGCCACTTCCAGTGGATGTAGAATGTATGGTTCGCCCGATTTGCGGCGCTGACTACTGTGCGCTTCGCGCGACATCTCAAAGGCTTTGCGCAGCAGTTTTCGTTCTGCCTTGGAAAGCATTTTGAGCGGTCGCATCATCCGCCGATAAGCGCGGATGACTTCCTGTTCGTAAGGATCAGGGTGGGTGGTAGATGAATTCATACGGTAAACGATCTTGCCTCCTTTACGATGGTACTTCAGAAGTAGTTGACAGCGCGAAAAAGAAGGAGGCGGAAGAACAAATGTGCTGAATTCTTTCCTTTTTTGAAAAAATAACCTACATTTGGGCCGCCGTTCGTCAAGCGGTGTGGTTCTTTTGAGCGGATGTGGTGAAATTGGTAGACACGCCAGATTTAGGATCTGGTGCCTAATAAGCGTGGGGGTTCGAGTCCCTTCATCCGCACTGGTTCTCCATCAATTATCGTGCTGTCAGCTTGGGGTTGGCAGCACGATTTTTCATCTTTGCAGTGTGTTTTTCTCGGCACATGTCCTGCCCTTCATCGGTAGCCATGCTGGAGATGTCTTTTCCCCACTTACTTTCGTCCCGTTTACCTCCATCAAATACTCTACCCCTTGGAAATCAACCGAATATCCACAGGAAATCTGACCGCCGACCTTCAAGTGAAACTCTCACCGGAGGATTATAAGCCAGCTGTCAACGAAGAACTTAAGCGGCAATCCAAAAAAATGAACCTCCCGGGATTTCGTCCCGGAAAGATCCCTCTCGGCCTTGTGCGCAGGATGGCAGGGGTGCAAGTGGTCGCAGAGGAAGTCAGCAAAATCGTGAACAAAGAAGTCAGTGAATACCTCAATGAACATAAGATTTCCATTATCGGTTCCCCTTTACTCAAGCAAGTTCAAGATCCTGACTTCTACGATATCGAATGCGAGAAAGAGCTCGTTTTTGAATTCGAGATTGGGCTGGAACCCGAACTTGAAGTCAACCTTGCCGCGGTAGCCGTGCCTCCCAAGTACGATATCAATGTGGATGAGCCTTATCTAACTGGAGAGGTGAATAAATACCGCGAGCGATTTGGTGGCGTGACAAATCCTGAGCAAGTACAAAAAGATGACCTTCTCTACGGTCGGGCACTGGAAGTCGATGAAGCTGGTGAAGCCATAGAGCATGGGTTTGACCGGATGTTTGCGCTCAATCCCTCTCGGACTGGCAACGAAGCTTTCTTTGAGCCATTTTACGGCAAAAAGGTAGGAGACATTTTTCCGCTGGATATCTTTTCAATGGCCGAAGATGCCGAAACAATCGCTTCCCTTGTCTTCATTGAAGCAGAGGAAGTAGAAGCCCTTCGCGGTAAGTCTCTTCACTTCGAACTGAAGAAAATCAACCGGATGGGGAGAGCCGAGCTTAACGAGGAATTCTTTGATAAAGTCGCCAAGGCTTATAATTGGGAAGCCACTGATGAACCACTGACAGAAGAAACTTTCCTTGCTATCTTGTCCGATAAAATGAGGGCAGAGCTCGCGGATTCTGCCAACCTGTATTATCGCAACAAACTTCAGACTGCGCTATTGGCTGCTCACCCTATGGAGCTTCCAGAGGCGTTTTTGAAAAAATGGTTGGCTAGCAGGGAGGATGGAAATCCTGAGCAGATTGAGGCCTCCTTTGACAAACACCTCAAATCAGCTTCTTGGACCTTGATACTAGAGAAAATCGGGCAAGGAACAGAATTTCAAGTCTCCGAACACGAAATTATAGACAACATTAAAAGTGAGGTCATTCAGACACTCGCTCGCAGTGGAATGAATCTCACTGAAGAACAGGTGAAAAATTACCTTGAATACGCCTTACAAAACGAGGAAATGGTGAATAAAGCATATTCTACCATTCGTCAAGACAAGGTCTATACCTATCTTGAGTCTCAATTTACCCCTGAGAACCAGCATATTACAGCTAGCGATTTTATCTCCATGCTGGAGGGAGAAAGGCTATTGAAGGACCCCGCCTCCGTAGGTGAAGAATAGAAAGGATCCTAAGGCCCACAGTGCCATAGGGCCTATCTCTAAACTTGACGAAGTCACTCACAGACCCTGGCACGACGCGGGGTCCGTCCAAAACGAAAAGAGCTGCTCATGGAGCAGCTCTTTTCGTTTGATCGTTATTTCCTGAGAATGGGATGGCCTCCGGCCACTACCCCTACCTACCATTTGGGAAATGCCCTGGGATCCGCCTCGTGCATCATGTCATACACTGCGCGGAAAATGTCTTCCACTTGTGGCTTGGAAAAATAGTCGCCGTCGTCGCCATAAGCGGGTCGATGAGCTTTGGCTGTGAGTGTTTTTGCGGGAGAATCCAACCAATAGTATCCTTTCTGCACCTCAATCACCTGCTGGTACAAGTAGCTGGTCGCACCGCCGGGCACATCTTCATCGAGAAAGAGGATCCGGTTGGTTTTGCGAAGGGAAGCGACGATTCGGTGCTCCAGGTCAAAAGGAAGGAGGCTTTGCACATCAATGATTTCCACAGAAATACCACACTGATCGAGCTGGGCGGCTGCTTCGACCGCGATGCGACAACAGGCTCCGTAGGTCACCACCGTGACATCGTTGCCATCCCTGATCACTTCGGGCACACCGAGAGGCAGGCAAAACTCCGTGAGATTGCTTGGCACGCGCTCTTTGAGTCGGTAACCATTCAGCACTTCGACCACCACGCCGGGATCATCTCCCTTGATCAACGTGTTGTAAAATCCAGCAGCCTGGACCATATTGCGCGGCACCAACAGGTGTACACCCCGGAGCGCATGAATCATCATGCCCAGGGGCGATCCGGCATGCCATATTCCTTCCAGTCGGTGGCCTCGGGTACGAATGATTGCTGGGGCCTTTTGGCCACCGCGGGTGCGGTAGTGCAGGGTAGCGAGGTCGTCCGAGAGCGTCTGCAACCCATACAAAAAGTAGTCGAGGTACTGGATCTCGGCAATGGGTCTCAGTCCACGCATCGCCAACCCAATGGCTTGGCCAATGATGGAGGCTTCTCGAATGCCGGTATCCATAACGCGGAGTTTGCCGAATTTTTCTTGTAAGCCTGCGAATCCCTGGTTCACATCTCCGAGTCGCCCTACATCTTCGCCGAAGGCCACGACGCGCGGGTCCCGGGTCATGATGGCCTCAAAGGTGCGATTGAGCACCTCAAAGCCGCTGAGCACTTGTGGATCTGCTGGCATCACAGGGGGCACAGGGACCACTTTCAGGGGAGAGTCCTCGGATTCGCTATAAAGATGGGAGTCAAAAAGACGCTCGCCTTCGAGACGGCGGTCGATGACCCAAGCTTTGAGAGCCGCTAACTCAGCCGGAGGAGCTCCCCAAGCAGAGAGCAGGGCATCGTGGGCGGTCTGGAGCAAGACCCTACGGGTGGGCGCAGGGTCTCGCTGAAGCCGAAAGAGGATGTCCTGGGCTTGATCGCCCGGTAAGTTGCGCAGCAGGTGGGCCAACTCTTGGCGCTGGGCCAAGATGGGCGCTTGAAAATCCCGCCAAGCCTGGTTTTTGATGTCCCTGACCAAGATCTTGTCTTCCTGCTCCCAAGCGGAAAGTTCCTCTTCAGTAGCCATGCCACGCTCCAGCAGATAGATCCGAAATTGCCGAAGACAATCGAATTCCTTTTCCCAGGTGAGGCGCTCGGGGCTTTTGTAGCGCTCGTGGCTGCCAGAAGTGGAATGTCCCTGCGGCTGGGTCACTTCCACCACATGGATCAGGCAGGGCACATGGTGAACACGGGCCCAGTATTCGGCTTCCCGATAGGTTTTCACCAACCCTTCATAATCCCAGGCTTTGACGCGAAAGACTTCGTATCCCCTGCCTCCCTCGCTGCGCTGAAATCCCGACAACATTTCGGAGAGGTCGCGGGTAAGCTGAAACTCATTCGAGACGGAAATCCCATACTCGTCGTCCCAAATCGACATGACGAGCGGAGCTTGAATCACCCCGATGGCATTAAGGGTCTCCCAAAAGTGCCCTTCGGCACAGCTGGCATTGCCGATGGTACCGAAGGCAATTTCATTGCCGTTGACAGAGAAGCCCTTGATGCCTTCTAAGGCTGTCACATGGCGATAGAGCTTGGAAGCTTGGGCGAGGCCCGCCAACCGGGGCATTTGAGAAGCCGTGGGGGAGGAATCTGCGGCAGAAAGGGGCCGCAGGGTGAGATCAAGCCACTGTCCAAATTCATCTAAATGTCGCGATCCAAAATGGGCATTCATCTGCCTTCCAGCAGAAAAGGTCTCCACTTCGGGGTCGGGATGTGCGTAGAGTTGTGCAAAAAACTCTCGAATAGAGGCCTGTTCGGTGGCAAAAATGAGCGTCTGGTCTCGATAATATCCGGAGCGAATGTCTCCGGGTTTGAATACTTTAGCCAATGCCAATTGTGGCAATTCTTTCCCGTCTCCAAAAATACCAAATTTGGCTTTGCCAGTGAGGACCTCTCGTCTTCCAATGAGGCTGGCTTCTCGGGATTGATACAATAGTCGAAAATCGGCTATTGCCTCTTCTCTTGTGACTAACGTGGCTTCCTGAATCTCCTGAGGGTTGATATTCATGAGCTTTGATTGATCAGGAAAGATAGACAAAATCCTCGGGGTGGGCAATTCGCTTGCGTTCATGGGTGTTATTTTACTGCCTCAGCCGTCGCATTTTTGTCCCATTCACGAAGGATGGAATGGTTCGAAGCGCGAGCTCCCTGCGTGTGAGTATTGGGGTGAAAGATCTCTACGAAGGGAAACCTACCCCCGATTGAGCAAGCTGTGAAAGTGCCAATTTCAAGCAAGGTCTCCACCAAAAGAATAACGCCGGGTCCTCTCTACGCTCTCCTAGACATAGATTAGCATTATTTCTCTGTTTTCTCACTATAAATCGCCGGAGTTCATCACGCTCAATCGAGAATATTCCATCCATTCACTGCCTCATCCCTCTAGGCAGCGAATTCTGCGATGCTCTGCGAGCTGAGATTTAGGGCAGATTCGGGGGAGTAAAGCTGCTGTAGAGCGTGGTGCGATACATATTGCTGGACGGGAAAAGTTGAAATCCGAAGTGAGGAAAGGCCAAAAAGTCATTCCGACTCTTCTGAAGATCCATTCGCGCTTCTACATCAAGTGTCGCCGCAAGGTAGCCGTAGAAAGGCTCCGCTTGATAATAGTGAAATATGTTGGAGGTCTTGGAAAATTCACCGATAAAATCATCGAAGCCATTGGCAGTTTTCAAGGTATTCTGCTCAAGGTAGCGGTCGATGAGGAGCTGAAGGGAGCTGGTATCATTGGAAAACACGACATAGTTGTCGAGATAGGTATAGTGCGGCTGCTCGATTTTGCTGAATAACTTTTTGAAAAAAAGCTTGAAGAAGCCTTTGAGCTCCAAGTAGCGAATGGGAAAGCCCCGATAGTCTATCTCCTCAAACTTCACCATCGTTCGACCAATCCGCTCGGCCAGATAATCAAGGCGCTCCTTGGTCAGAGCATAATCGTCGAAGTGCAGCAGGGCATAGGAGGCATAGCGCCGCCCTTGATCCACTGGCACCACAGCCGTGACGACTTCCTCTGTCATCCAATCAAAAAGGTCTCGCTCTACGTCGATCTTGAGTAGCTTTTCTAATTGGCCTTTGCGCTTGACCATCTCCCGGTGCTCCTCGGGAGAGCTTTGTTCCAATTGTTGCATGAGTTGGAGATAGAGCTGAGAAAAATCGCTGAATCCCATGCTGGTGAAGGTGGCTGTTTCGCTGGGCAAAATGCCCGGAGCACCAATCTTCCCCTGCCCTGCGGTGCCGAATACAGTGAGGTAGGAGGGCACAGAGTCATTTTGTCGAACATAGCCGTCCATTTCTACGTGGTCATCATCAAGGCGAAGATCCCACACCGAATAGGTAAGGATCTCATTCAGCCCGGCTAGCATCTCAGAAGGCTCGGAGGAATAGGAGTTGATGAGTCGGTTGAGGTGCTGATAATTGAGGTAAATGCTGTATAGCTCGCCAGCGTCCGCTTTGTCCTTCACCGCCAAAAAATCGGCATCGCTGCGAATAGAAGGTTGGCCATTTTGGAGAATCCCCTTTTTGAGCAGCGACTCGGTGTAGGAAAATAAAAGCACATTGCCCACGACGGCCATGTACATACTCTCCTTGTACGCGGGGTCGTAGAGCTTATAAATGGTGTTGTTGATATAGTTTTCGGTGCTCACCTCATAATCAAAGGAGCTGAGGAGTTGGGTAATGACTGGCTTGGATTTGGCGGCTTTGCGCCCTTTTCCTTTCAAGTCCACCAAAATGAGAAAATCTGATTCTTGGGTCGAAATCATGTGTGCTGAAATCGCCATGCTCCCTATTTTCACGAGGCCGACCACCACTTCATTGGAGCTGAGCAGGGAATCGAGATAGTCCGCGTTTTCGGTGATATCAGCAAAAAATGAGTTGTTCTTGATGCTCTGCCACACCTTAGAACGGCTTAACTCCTGCCAGTCCTCCACAGGCTCGTCGGACTCAATGAGGTACACAAAATCGGTTGGCACAAAATCCAGCAGCGCATATTGTTCGTCGTCCACTTCGATGAAGAAAAAGCCAGCGACGGCAGCGGCTGCAAGCAAAAGAAGAAGAATGAGGAAGTAAAACAGCTTTTTCATAAGCAAAGGGGGGAATGAGGAAGATCAAGTGACATGTCAATCATGAAGGGTGGGTATCGTCTTCATCGGTGATCGAATGAAGGCGTTTTCCAGCGCGAAAATCAAAGATGCTGGAGCGCAGCAAGCCCCATTTGTTCAAGCGGTACAGCAGCGAGACCCTCAGCACACCTAGCCCATAAATCGTGCTCCGCTTCAAGTTGATGGAAGAAGCCTCTGGGAAATACTTGGTCGGACAGGTAATTTCGCCGATTACATAGCCTTGATAAGCAATTTGCGCGAGCATTTCATTGTCAAACACAAAGTCATCGCTATTTTCCTCCAAGGGTAATAAGTTCAGAATTTCTTTGGAAAAAGCTCGATATCCTGTGTGATATTCGGCAAGTTTTTGGCCTAAGAGCAGGTTTTGTACTGCCGTGAGGAAGCGATTGGCCAGATATTTATAAAGAGGCATGCCGCCTTTGAGCGCCCCTTTTCCTAAAATCCGGGACCCAAGCATGACCGGAAACAGACCATAAGCAATAGGGAACACCATCGATTCAACCAGCCTTGGGGTGTATTGATAATCGGGATGGAGCATCACGACAATGTCTGCCCCGATGCGCAGTGCTTCCCGATAGCAGGTCTTTTGATTGCCACCATATCCACGATTGACCGAATGCCTGATGATATGATGCACGCCGAGACGCTGTGCTTTTTCTACCGTCCGATCGCGGCTGAGGTCATCGACGAGAATGACTGCATCGACAATATCCAAAGGGATTTCTCCATAAGTAGCCTCCAAGGTGCTCTCCGCGTTGTAGGCAGGCATCACCACCACGACTTTTTTACCACGTACCATGTCGAAGATTGAGCATCATGAGCGATCAAAGCTACGACATCTCTGGCAATAGATATTCCGAATGCCCTTGATATTCTCCCTTCTCGATGCCTAATTCGATGATGAAACAACGCTTCCTTATCTTTCTCATCTTAGCCCATTGGATACCACTGGAGGCCGATGCCGTGATGCCCGGCGGCCTCCAGTGGAACTACTTTGGACCTCGACAAATGAGCATGGGCTTCACGGGCGTGGCGGCTTGGGACAATCCCTCGGCAGCGGCGTTCAATCCTGGGAGCATGTGTTTTCATCGCAAAAGTTCCTTGCAAGCGGGAAGTACCTTGATTCAGACCAGCACTTCTTTTCGGGAAGCAAGTCCGAGCATTTACAGTGACAGCACTGTCACCCCTTTACTTTCCCCGGTCTATTTCAATGCCGTGATCCGGCTTACCCCTCACCGCGAAAAACGCAGCCTGAGCCTCGGCTTGGCTCTCAATCAACCCTTTGGAACCTCGATTGCTTGGCCGGACAACTGGAAAGGGAAATTTATTTCGCAGGAATTTGCGCTCAACACCTACTTTCTTCATCTGAGTGCCTCGTTCAAACTCAACTCACACCTCGGCTTCGGTGTTGGGGGTTCTTTTGGCGCTGTCAACCTCCTAAGTCGTCGGGCGCTGAGCGATGCCGGAGGCTTCAACCTCGACTTTGGGAGCGTAGCTTTGGGCGGTACCGACCTCACTTCAGGACTTTTTGCAGGCATATTTTTTCAGCCAAAGGATCAGCTGAGTTTCTCCGCTGTAGTGCGCTCCCCCATGAAGGTGGACATTGAGAATGGCTTGGCAGACTTTTCCGTCCCTGCTTCGCTGGAAAACATCTATCCCGATGGGAGCTTTCAGCTTTCATTTTGGCTGCCGGGACGCATCGACCTTGGCATGCGCTACCAACCCGAGCCTCGACTCACCATCACAGCCGAGTTGAACCTCGCAGGATGGAGTATCCTCGATTCGATGAAGTATGTGTTGGAAGAGACGATAGGAGAGTTTCCGCAATACCCAGAAAAGAGATTTCAGAGCAGCTCCTCGATGCGATGTGGAGCAGAATATGCCGCAAACGAGCGATGGTCACTTCGCACTGGGTTGTACCTGGAAAATTCCCCCGTTCCACAAGAACTCCTCTCCCCAGAATTTCCAGACGCCACGCGGCTCGGCCTCACCACTGGACTGGGATGCGCCATCATCAGCCGGCTCCATCTTGACATTGCCTACCAGTTTGCTTTCTCCGGAGAGCGCTCTGCGATCTTGGAGCCAGCGCGATTTGGGGGCACCTACGAGTCCATCATACATGGCTTTTGTCTTGGGCTGACCTATCAGTGGTAAGCCCTGCGCTGATACTCACAGGTCATTTCTGCACCAAGGTTCAAGCTATTTTTAGCCTCAGTCAACGGTTCGATCTCCTTTTTCGATATAGATAGCGAATGGGGATTTACAATCCTCCCGGGCTTCGGATCTTAGACGCTATTACCTCGATTTGCTACGCTGAATTGGCCTTACATTTGTATTCTTGCCGCAAAAGCGTGAACTGCTTATGAAACAAATTTACTGCTGGATAGCCATCCTTGGATTGATGGGGTCGATGGGCTGTGTGGAAAATCCGGGATTTCTCCAGCCGCGCGCAGGCGTGTTGCCGCTTGA
>DAITMB010000122.1:0-14676 GCA_036835375.1 Bacteroidota bacterium | reverse complement strand
GCCTGGAACTGCTCCGGCAAATGACAGATATCGCTTCTGCCTAGAATTTCAAGCCGGCTTTGGCGTATGCAAAGCGCGGGGTGAACGTGGCGGAGCAAATGGGCAGCCATGACTGGCATCCCCGATTGTACGGATTGGAGGGACGCATGCAAGCCAACTTGGGGAATTTGGACTCTACAGGCCTGTTTTTTGCCCGCGCAGCCTCGGGTTTTGAAGAGAGCTTGGTGCCCAAAAGGGCTTGGCAAATACTGACTTCACCATCGCTTGGCTGCACGATGCGCGTGGGGAAAATGAGCAGGGCTAAGTTGCCAGTGAATATCGACTTTGAATACAGGCACTTTGGGTAAATTGGAAGGAAACATGGAGCAGAAAATAAAAGTACTCATCGTGGAAGACGAGATGCTGATCGGGATGGAAATCGCCCATTTTCTGGATGAGATGGGCTATGAGGTAACCGCGGTATTGCCCCGGGCCGAGGACGCCCTGCCCCTTGTGCTCGAAAACATGCCCGACATGGCCCTGCTCGATGTGCGCCTGAAAGGGGACATGAATGGGATCGTCTTGGGGGAGATTTTGAACAGAGAATACAACCTTCCGATCATTTTTTTGACGGCCAATGGAGATGATGACACCTTTGAGCGCTCAAAAGTCGCCAAGCCCTTTGCCTTTCTTCAAAAGCCATTTCAAAAGACCGGACTGAAACGAATCCTGGAACTCGCGGCGAGCCGAATGGAACTGGCTGCACGGCCTGAAGGAATGGAGCCAACAGCCGACAATGGGGAAGAGGATAAGAAAGAAGTTTATTTGCTTCGCGATCGGATTTTTCTGCGCTTCAAGGATCGGATGATTAAGATTTTGCACAATGATATTCTGTACGTGGAAGCCGATCGGAGTTACTGTCAGGTCGTGACAACGCAGCGAAAATACCTCTTGACCATGTCCATGAAGAAGTTTGAAGACATGCTACCGGCTGATTCGTTTCAGCGCACGCACCGCTCCTACCTCGTCAATTTACACCACGTAGAAGAACTCGGAGAAGGGCAAGTAGTAGTAGGAGACCACCACCTGCCCCTCAGCTCCGGCCTTCGCGACGCATTTCTCAAGCGCTTGAACGCAGGGTGGGGTTGATGTTGGGGAAATGACCTCGCAGGTTTTCCTGAACCCGCGAGGACTGCGGGGATGGCAATATGAAGGTTTTGCGGATTTTTCCTCCCCCAAAACCCGCGAGGTTGGGAAAAACTCACTTGCTCAATAGGCCCTGTTTCGGAACCATCTTTGTCCTATGCCGTTGATGCGGTGGAAGTGATCTCGATTTGATCTATTTTTAGCGCAATGAATCCAACACTCATATTTGACGGCGTTTGCCACTTGTGCAACCAGTCCATCGACTTTGTGATTCGGAAAGATCGCAAAGGTCAGTTTCGCTACACAGCCAATCAAATGGAGGCTGGAAAACGCATTTTGATCTCGCATGGCGTGGATCCGGAGGATGTTCAAACCGTCTATCTGCTTCAAGATGGAAAGTTGTACACGAAATCTACTGCCGCGCTTCGGATTGCTAGAATGCTGGGGTTTCCCTGGTCCTTGTTTTATGCGCTGATCATCATCCCCGCTCCGCTGCGCGATTTGATTTATAACTGGGTGGCTCGCAATCGCTACCGCTGGTTTGGTAAAAAGGAAAGTTGCCGCTTGCCATCCCCCGAAGAAAGGGCTTTGTTTTTAGACTGAGCCGAACACAGAGAATTGTCTGTTAGCTTTATACAGCTAGACACAAGTACTTGAAAGACAGCTATTTGTGTCTATTGGGTTTTTATTATTCATATCGACACAGCGCTGATATACAGTGCGTGAAGTTAAAAGACAAGTCAGATTTTGTGAACATCTGACTTTCCGAATATTCGAATGAATATGATCAATGGTCAAAGATCGTCGTCGCTGCTGCCTGGTCATGACTCCTTGAAATCCACCTTGCGATAAGCGGCCATGACCGCTGCTTCTCCTTCTTTGCCTGACTTCGAATTCCCATGCTCCATGCCGTAGATCCCGTCAAAGCCTTTGTTGTGAAGGTGTGCAAAGACGTTTGCGTAGTTGATTTCGCCAGTGGTCGGCTCCTTTCGGCCTGGATTGTCGCCAATTTGGATATAGGCAATTTCGCTGAAAGCCGCGTCAATGTTTGGAATCAAATTGCCCTCGGTGATCTGCTGATGGTATAAGTCACACAAGATTTTACAACTGGGACTATCCACCGCCCTGCAAACTTCGTAGGCCTGCGCCATTTTGGAGAGAAATTGGCCGGGATGATCGCGAAAGTTGAGTGGCTCTAGCACCATCACCAACCCATGCGGCTCCAAGATTTCACTGGCTCGCCGCAAAGCTTCCACCACGTGGGCAGTCTGATAGCCCATGTCCAGACGCATATCCACATGCCCCGGCACGACAGTCATCCACTTTGCCTGGACCCGCTTGGCGACCTCAACGGAGTCGCGGATGTGCTGCAAGAATTCGTCGCGCAGGTCTTTCTTGCCAGAGGCGAGGTGGGGCTCATTCCAATAAATCTTGTGTGCCACAAAAACGCCCATGGTGATGCCGCGTTTTGCCATGGTCGCGGCCATGGCCTCCTGCACGGCTTGCGGGCGATCCTTCATGCCGTTGTCCTCAAAGCCGTGAAATCCCATGTCAGCCATAAATTCCAGCTGCTCCACCTCTCCTTTTCCTGCATGATGGGCAAACATGCCGAGGTGAGGGGCAAATTTCAGCTTGTAGGGAGTGTCCGATGCAGGAGAAGCAGCCCAGGTAGATGTGAGCGGAAGCCCAACTGCTGCCGTGGCCAAGCTGCTACGATGAAGAAAAGTTCTGCGATTCATCATGATCCTTAAAGATGGGAAGTAGTAGGGAAAGGGAAAAAAGAAGCATTCGCATCGAAACAATCAGACGTAGAGCCGCTTGCCTCTGCCATTTGTCGAATGCCACAATACAATCATAGATTCGAAAATTCGACAAGAATCCAGCCCTTAGGAGTGTGTTCCCAGAGCCAGATTTGGAGCGGTGTGTCTTCGCCTGTGATGCGTTCCGCTATTGGAAAGGCATCCCCGCCCATAACACTGACCAAGGAAGCCAGCGCATCGGCTTGTGCACCGGAGGAGGTTTGCACAGTGACGAGGCGCTGTTTGGAGACGCCATAGCCTGTGCGAGGATCAATGACATGCGAATATCTGCTGCCTTCCCACTCCAAAAACCGATAGGTGTCACCAGAGGTCGCAATGGAGGTATTTGCCAATAAAAGCGGCTCTAACTGGGTGTCTGGCCAAAGCGGCAGCACCTCCCACCCAGGCTTGTTAGGTGGGGGATATCCGAGGCAGATATCTCCTCCTGCATCCACCAGCACATGCGGAAAGCCCGCCTGTGTGAATCGCTGAACGAGCTTTTCGGCAGCGAAGCCTTTGGCAATGCCCCCGAGGTCCAGTTGCATGTGGGGAATGAGGAGCTGGATCGACTGCGAATCTGCCAGGAGGCGAAGGGCACCAAATCCCACCCGCTGCTTGGCTTCTGCAATGCGGTCGGATTCGGGGAATTCCTCTCGGCGAAATGCCCTTCTCCACACTTGGCTCAGGGGGCCGACGGTCGGGTCGAATGCGCCGTCGCTGGCCTCTGCAATTCGCCACGCCTCCACCAATACTTCCCACAAATACGGTGAGACTTTGAAGGGTTCCTGGGTCCCTGACCGCATTCCCAGTTGGCTGAGTTCACTCTCAGGAAGGTAGTCCGACAGCTTGGCATTGAGTGAATCCAGCCAGCGGAAGGCTTCCTGGCAAGCGGTGGCCGCCGAAGCGGAGTCTGGGGAATACAGGACCACACGAAAGGTTGTGCCCATCTGAGGATGTGCATATTCCCAGCGGGAATTGTTCTGCGCCCATCCCTCGGACAGGCACAACCAACACGTGAGAAACGAAAGAATGATTTTCACAAAACTGATGTTACGCCGGGGACTGCTACAGGATAAAATCCGTCGGGACCCGGCATGATCCGAGGATTGGCATCCCAGGCGAGCTGGGTGGGGAAGAGATTCACTTCGGACTTGATGGCTTCGTCCCACTCAACGATTTTCCCTGAGTAGGTGGCGAGACGCCCAAGGATGGCCGTCATGGTGGACATGGCGCCGTTGGTTCCATCGGAGTAGCGAAATTCTCCTTTTGCGACGGCATCAAACAGCTCATCGTGCTCGACTTGATACGGGTTGGGATTTTTTTTGCTGTTGTGATCCCAGATGACGGAGCCCGTATTGGTTTCGAGCAAACCCGGCGCTGGCGCTCTGCCCGTGCTCCCCTGGAAAGCCTCGGTGACGCGATCCATGCAGCCGGGCTGGTGGCGACACTGCGAGAACATCCGCGCGCCATTGGCATATTCAAACTCCACAAAGTGGTGGTCGAAAATCTCGCCGTGATCTTTGCCATTTCTCACTTCGCGCCCCCCGAATCCGTGTGCTCGCACAGGGTAGCTGTTGAACACCCAGTTGCTAACGTCCAGGTTGTGAATGTGTTGCTCCACGATGTGGTCGCCGCATAGCCAGTTGAAATAGTACCAATTGCGCATCTGGTACTCCATCTCGGTGAGTTTGCGACCCGCTTTGGCCTCCAAGCTAGCCCGATCATTGACCCACACGCCCGGGTTGTTCCAATACACCCGGGAGGTGTGTACCTCGCCTATGGCTCCGTCGTGGATTCGACTCACCCACTCCCGATACACTGTCTGATAGTGGCGCTGAAGTCCCACCACGACATTGAGCTTTTGTGCCTTAGCTGACTCCGCCGCTGCGAGCACCCGTCGAATTCCGGGCGCGTCAGTTGCTACTGGCTTCTCCATAAACACATGTTTGCCGGCCTTCACGCAGGCCTCAAAATGGTCGGGCCGAAATCCCGGAGGCGCAGCCAAAATCACCACATCTACCAGCGGAATGACTTTTTCGTAGGCATCAAATCCATGAAAACGGCGCTCTTGCGGCACATCTACTTTTTCACGGACGTCGATGGATTCACCACTGGACCAGTCATGGAATTCTTCCGAAGTAATGGCTTTGTAGCTGCTTTCGACGCGATCTTCGAAGGCGTCGGCCATCGCCACGAGCTTGACTTGCTGCTTGGTGCTGAGGGCCTGCACCGCTGCGCCTGTTCCGCGCCCGCCACAGCCGATCAGTCCCACGCGTATGGTATCTTCTCCAGTCAGCCACCCTGTCGGGCGGGCTACCAGGCTGGAGGCAGCTATTACGCCGCCTGCTGCCAAAGCAGAGGTTTTGACGAATTGCCTGCGGGAAAATGATTTGGGGTCGTTCATCATCAGAATAATTTATGTGTGAATATGCGAGTAGGAGTTGCTGGGCGCATCGCGGTGACAAATGTGAAACAGGATTCGGTGTTGATTCAGCTGAACTTATTCGTCTAAGACCGTTTTCCAAAACTTCGCTGCTTCCTCTGGCGTGGGTTGCACGGCGGGCCTCACCAAGCGAAAGCCCACAAAGGGCGAATCTGTGTTCCACCAAAAGCTCTTGGGAATTTGGGGGTCACGCGCCTTCCATACTAAGTCAGACTTGAGCCGCTCAGCGCTACGGGTTTCTGCCGCATCATCGTCGTATGACCCGCCCCGCACGGTTCGGGGATGAAGCTTGGTAGGCTGTTGCCAGGGAGATTCAGTTCCTTCCTCGGGGAGCGTTGCGAGGAAATTTTCCTGATACTGATCTAAGGTCCACTCCGCCACATTGCCGTGCATGTCATAAAGGCCCCAGGGATTGGGCGCCTTTTGGCCTCCTGGATGAAAAACCCCGGCGCTGTTGCCGTAATACCAGGCCACTTCGTCCAGTCCGGCTGGGTCATCGCCATATGACCAGACGGTGGTCGTTCCCGCTCGGCAGGCGTATTCCCATTCTGCTTCGGTGGGCAAGCGGTAAAAAATGCCAGTCTTTTTGTAGAGCCACGCGCAGTATCTCAAGGCGGCGTACTGCGTCATGCTCGAAGCTGGATAGCCTGTGGTGCCCATGCCGAAGGAAGGATCTTCGTAGGGCGGACTGGGTCGGGTGACTGCATCTGCCTGATAGGTATCGCCTAACGCAGTGAGGTTTTCGGTGTCGAGATGTATTTGTCGAAACACCTCATATTCTTCGAATTTCACCTCAAAAGCACCGATCCAGAAAGCAGGCAAAATGACTTTTCGCTGTGGCCCTTCATCTGCTTCCCGGCCTGCTTCGTCCTCAGGACTTCCCATCAAAAACTCTCCGGCTGGGAGTAGCACCATGCGAAACCGAACTCCCGTGCCAGGAATGCTGTCTTCGGAGCTGGGAAGGCTACCTTGTGCCCAGAGGCTGCTCACAGTCCACATTATGCTCCAGGCCAGCGCCAACCCGGTTTTATGCCACTGGTTCTTCATGATTTTTGATAAACAAGTTGAAACTGTACCGTCACGCTGTCCTCGACTTCGAGGGTGCCGAAGAAGGCGGTGGGTGGCTCCATGCCCCAGCTGCTCATGAGAAAGGAGGTGGCCCCCACAAAATTCAGTGCTTGTCCCGACCCATGGTTCACTTGGAGGGGAATGCTCACCTGTTGCGTTTGTCCGGCCATGTTTAGCGGGCCTTTCACGGTGACGGTGGCTCCCGCTCGAAATCCCGAAGGGGCTTCCACGCTGATCATGTCAAATCGAATGTCGGGATTCGCTTCTGATGCGAAAGCAGCGTAGGTCTTTTGGTCCATGATGTCGTCGCGCCCTTCGAGGCTTGTGACGGGGATCCGCAACGAGGCGGCAATGATCTTTGCACTTGGATTTTCGATCGGATCAGTCGACCAGGTAATCTCGCCTCGGACTGTGTTGACCTTGAGGCTCCAATCCGAAATGGTAGATCCGCCTTCCACCGCCACGACCGAACTGGGGGCCAGCGTGTAGGTCACCTGTGCGAACGCCAGTAGCGGACCCGAAGCGATCAACATCAACAGACCAATTTGGAAGCTTGGAATGCGAATGCAAGCAAAAATGCCCAATTGATAAATGGACTGACTCATAGTTCTCTGATCCAAATGTTGCGGAAGGAAACCGCGTCACCGTGATCCTGCAATCCCAGTGGCAGTCGGTCGGGGTGCGCGAGATACTGAGCTGCGCCTTTGTACTGGGTGGGTCCAGCGAGGGTAAAATGGTTTTGGATCAAGACGCCGTTGTGCAAAATGGTCACCGTGGCTGGTCGTATGAGTTGCCCTTTTTCGCCAAACACAGGCGCCATAAAAATGATGTCATAAACTTGCCATTCTCCGGGAGCGTGGCAAGCATTGACCAAGGGGGCCGACTGCTTGTACACCGAACCTGCTTGGCCATTGGCATAGGTCTGGCTTTCATAGGAGTCCAGGACCTGAAATTCGTATTGGCCCATGAGAAAAATTCCACTGTTGCCGCGGCCCTGTCCTTCTCCTTTGATCACTGACGGGGAGCGCCATTCCACATGAAGTTGAGCAGACCCAAAGCCCATTTTAGTCTGTATGCCACTGCTCCCACCAACGACTGTCATGGCTCCATCTTCCAACTTCCATTTCACCGGAGAACCGTCGCCGTGCTGCCATTGATCAAAATTCTTCCCATCAAATAGGACAATGGCATCGGAGGGAGGGGCGGTGTGGACGCCAGGTGTCACCTTGGGCGGGCGCGGCGTCCAGACTTCGGTCGCCGCAGGATCTTGCTGTTCGCGGTCCCAAGTCTGGGCGTTAAGGGTAACGGGGAGGAATGCGGAGGAAAAAGATAGTCCGATCAGGAGGCAGGAGGTAGCGAGTAGTTTCATAATAAATGTGATGTACCGGTTCGACAAGCCTGGCAAAAGGATTGGATGCCAAGCGGTGTGCAGGCAGGATGATTCCGTCATGCTTTGCGAGAAAAATAGGACTAAATTGCAGACTCCGCAACTGGTCAATCAAGCTTACCTCCAATAAATTTGATTTATTTGATCTCATGAAGCGAATATATTTACTCGTGTTCCTCATTTCCAGCTGTTTGATCGTGATGGGTTGCGAGAGCTCTTCCCAAGGCTCGGAGGCTCCATTGGGGGACACCCCGACGTTATTTTCTGCCATGTCACCGCTTCCGCAGGCCGATACGACTCACTTAGACATTGGGGGCACAAGGCTGTTTGTGCGCAGTATCGGCGAGGGACCCACGTTGGTCGTGATTCACGGCGGCCCAGGCATGAGTCATCATTATTTATCTCCGTCGCTGGACTACCTCAGCCGAGGCTACAGGGTGGTGTACTATGACCAGAGACTCTCGGGGCTTTCTTCGCCGGCGTGCGACACCAGCGACATTCGACTCGCCCGCTGGATAGAAGACCTTGAGGAGCTTCGCGGGCACTTGGGGGTGGATTCGATCATGCTCTTGTCCCATTCTTGGGGGGCACTCGTCGCGATGAAATACGCCGCGCAGTACCCAGATCGGGTCACTGGCTTGGTGTTTTTTAACCCTGTGGCAGCAGAGGCTGGGCTCCAGCAAGCAGCAGCTAAGACCCTTCAAGCGCGCCTCAACGCGGAGGATCAACTGATGCAGGAAAAACTCATTGGTAGCCCAGGATTTCAAAATGCGGAGCCTGAAGCAGTGTTAGCGGCTTATCGCTTTAGTTTTGCCCAATCGGTCTTTCACAGGGACGCGCTGGATTCTTTGCAGCTCTACATTCCAGATCGTCCGATCATGCGCCAGCAACATCTCTCTCTCCTCTACAAAGATCCTGAGATGCAGCTCTATAATCTCTATGCCCAAATGGAGCAGATCCAGGTCCCTGTCCTGGTGGTGCATGGGAGCTATGATGCGACGCCGTTGGAGGCTTCCCAAAAGCTGATCGCACGATGTAGTCAGGGACAACTCGCCCTGATTCAAGACAGTGGTCACTTTTCCTTTTTGGAGACGCCCCGAGAGGTAGCATCGGTCCTGGAAAAATTTTTGTGGGAAAAAGTCCAAGGCCCCCTTCTGCGACAATAGGGCATTGGTACAATCATGTCTTTTTTCTTGTGATTCTTAGCGCTCGATTTAGTCGAGAAAAAGTAGTTGATTCTCTTTATTTCGTTTATTATCAACGGATTGTGAATAAATCGATTTGCATACTTTCCTTTATTCTAAGCATATTTTTTTAGAAATCTTTCCTGCGTAGTTGGTACAATCCCGAATATTTTGACCTTTCAGCGTGCAGCTCGAGGCCCTAGTTTTGATGCCATCATCAGACACTCTTTACACTCAAGCTTCATGTCAGGATCGAGTAGAAACAGCCAATACCTCTCTGCCGTGAAAGAAACGGTCGATAGGGCACTTCAAGCAGGCGTCATCCACCTTAGCACGGAAGACGAATCTTTCAATGGCCGCGAAGTCATGTTTGGTGGGAAGGCGCACACCAATTTTTCCTCTTGCAGCTATCTCGGGTTGGAACTCGACCCGCGACTCAAGACAGCGGCCAGAGACGCAATTGATCGCTTCGGTACCCAGTTTTCGAGCTCGCGCTCTTATGTGAGCATCGGGCTGTATGAAGAGTTGGAGAATTTGCTGGAGAAGATTTTTCACAGACCAGTGCTCGTGTCTGCTACCACTACGCTGGGTCACTGCTCTATGCTGCCGGTCTTGGTAGGCGACAATGATGTAGTGATTTTGGACCACCAAGTCCATGCGAGTGTGCACATGGCGGCGCAACTGGTGAAGGCACGCGGCGTGAAAGTCGAGATGATTCGCCACAACAGCATGGAGATGTTGGAGCAGCGCATCACGAAGCTCAAAGATGAGCACGACAAAATCTGGTATCTTGCCGACGGCATTTACTCTATGTTTGGAGACGGCGCTCCGATGCAAGAGCTCAAGACCCTGCATGATCGATATGAGCAACTTCACCTTTATGTAGATGACGCCCACGGGGTGAGCTGGCATGGCATGCACGGTCGTGGTTATGCCTTGGAGGCCTTGGGAGGTCAGTGGCTGGAGCGGATGTACCTCACCGGGTCGATGGCTAAGAGTTTCGGAAGTGTCGGAGGCATTCTGGTGTTTCCTTCAATAGAAGCCAAGAAAATGGTACGCGACTGGGGAGGAACCCTGATTTTCTCAGGCCCCATGCAGCCAGCGAGTTTGGCAGCTGCGATCGCCTCGGTGAAAATTCACCTCTCAAGTGAGTTGCCCGCGCTCCACAATAGCTTGAAGCGCCGAATCAAAACCTTCCAACAAACCGCTGATGCCCTGGGGCTCCCCACAGCAAGCCATAGCCTGAGTCCTATTCGCTTCATCAAGCTGGGAAATTACGACCTGGGTTTCAAAATCAGCGAAGACATCAAGCAAGCAGGATATTACTGTAATTTGGCTGCTTTCCCGAGCGTGCCTCACAAAGAGACTGGGCTCCGACTCACGATCAACAATCACTTGACCATCGACGACATTGAGAATGTGCTCTTCGCTGTCAAGAAACTGTGGATCAAAAATGCGAAAGAATTGCGGATCGCTTTGCCAGAATCAATGCAGGACCCTGTGGACCGCGTGGTGATATAATTGAGAAAGCAAATCATCTTCCTGTAGTAGTTGGCGAACAAGGAGATGGTACAACATGGCCAGTTTTGGTTAACCACACGAAATTTCGCACATAACCGCCTTTCTCAGAATTTTCGTTCTCTTTTCATTTTTCACCTTCGATCCTTGACTAGGTGGCAAGACCCGAAAGGGTCTTGCTTACTTTGTTTATTCCGCGTACGCCTGTGCTGCGTGTAAGGATTTTGCTCAGGGATCAAATGCGATGAAATGAACAACAGCAGATCATGCCGATGCACGGCGAATGGAAGAATACTGGAGGAATAGATATTTCGCCGGGAAGAAAAGGGTACTGCGCTGAAAAATAGTCGTTTGCTCAGGTAGATAGAGTCTATTTGCGTTGTTTTTGTCAAATGAAACTCATTTAGACCAATAGGAGAGGGAGCCGTGCAAACGGCTCCTTTTCTGCATTTTGGCCACAAATGGCCTGATAGTCTTAATCTGGGATTAATATTTTCCAGAATTGAAGAACTCGTGAGTTCCGTAATATTGGTCCATCAATTGGATTTTTTGATTCAACAGAAAAGCTCACCTTGTGCCCAGAATTAAAGTTATGAACAAGGTGATGTTGATGTGGGAAGCCATCTCTTCCACGGGACTTGAGGGGAAAGATGTGTCGCGGCGGGCCAGGCAGGTGCGTATCACCAACCGAATTGCATTACTTGGTGCACTCATTCTCACCCCCCACCTTTTCACCTACTTGAGTGAGGGTCAATACATTCCCGCGATCATTCACTCTCTGACCCTTGCCATTTGGTTTTCTGCGCTTATTTTAACTGAGAAGCAGCATTTTCTGCTCGCCAAATTGATCATCATCGTCACGGCAACGCTCAACACGGTGATCACCATCACGTTTCTGGGATACAGCAGCGGAGAGCATTTTGCATTTTTGCTGATCGTCTTGGGAGCCGCCATGATGTTGGATCCCATCACCGAAAGAAAATATTTGTTGGTCATGATGGGCTTCGTAGGATTTTGCCTGTTGTGCATGGCCGCTGTCCAGTTCGATCCGATGGGATTTCATCTTGGAGAGATGAAACCAAGCGCTTCCTATGTGTTTAATTTTTTTCTTTCTTTTCTCATTGTGGGATTATTTGGACTCCACTTTCAGATCATCAGCAATCGTCAGGTAGATGGGCTGGTGCTTCAGGCAAGGCAAGAAATGGAGGCAGCTTTCGATCATTCCTACGATGCCATTTTTTTGGCCAATCCCGAGACAGGGCTCATCGTCAGTGCCAACAAGCGTTCGGAAGAGCTCTTTGGCGGGTCGCGCAACCACATGGTAGGCCATTCTATTTTGAAGCTTTTTCGGAAAACCCCTCATAAGAATTTCCTTCTCAGCACGGTCAGCCGTCTCCGGCAAGGGGAGACCTGGACGAGTGAAGAAAAGTTTCTCAAGGTCCAGCGAGGATGGTTTTGGGGCAACACTGCCTACACGATCCTTGCTGTGGGAGAAGAAGAGCGGCTCATGATACGGATCACGGATGTGACCGTGGCGAAGCAGAATCAGTTTGAGCTGGAGCGCGCGAAGTACCTCGCAGAGAGTGCCAACATCGCCAAGGCGAATTTTTTCGCTAATATGAGCCACGAGATCCGCACGCCCATCAATGGCATCCTCGGCTTAGCTGATATCATCACCGATGCCTACACGGAGGATGAGGAGCTCTATGACTACGCCCGGATGATTCGCTTCTCGGGAGAACGTCTGCTCCGCACGCTCGATTCAGTATTGGCGCTGTCACAACTGGAGGCTTCTACCTCCAGTCTCAACTGGGAGCTTGTGTCGCTCCAGTCCATTTGCCAGCCTTCGGCTCAAGCGCACGTAGCAGAAGCGAAGGCGAAAGGCCTCGAATTTACCTGCCAGATAAGTCCCCACATATTGCTGCAAACCGACCCGACTTGGTTTCAAAAGGTGTTGGATCACATGATCTCCAATGCCATCAAGTTTACAAAGGAAGGGGCTGTGGAAATTCATGCAACCATGGTTGCCACCGGAAACATCGATCAGGTACTCCTCACAGTTTCGGACACGGGGATTGGCATGAGCGACGCATTCATTCGAGAAAAGCTTTTCAAAAAGTTTTCTCAAGAAAGTGAGGGCTTGGATCGAAATTACGAAGGCGCAGGACTGGGACTTTCCATCGCTAAGCGTGTCATCGAAATTCTCGGAGGTCGCATCGAAATATTTAGCACCCAAGGTCAGGGCAGCACTTTCCGGATTTTTTTACCCCAATTCCAACATGAGTTACCTTCCCTAATTTCTTGACATAAAATTCAATCTCTTGTTCCCCAACTTGCCCCAGATGCACTTACCCTACACATCACAAAACCCCGATTGTAATGGGAAACCATAAAGTACTAATTGTCGAAGACAATGAAATCAATGCTCTTGTACTGACCAAATTGATCGCAAAGATCGCTGTTCCTATCCATGCACTCAATGACAAGCAAGCTTTTCAGGCCGTAGAGGAGCATCAATTTTCTCTGGTGTTGATGGACATCAATCTCGGCGGACAAAGCCTCGACGGAGAGGCCATTATGAAAATATTGAAGCAAGATGAGCGCTTTAAATCACTCCCGATTTTTGCGGTCACGAGCTACGCCATGGCGGGAGATGAGCAGCGCTTTCTTCAGGCGGGATTTGATGGATATTATTCCAAGCCCATCAATCGCGACAAGCTCCTGGCCGGAGCAAGCAAAGCTATCCAGCATCAGGCGACGGAAGCCTGAGCGATGCGCTGCGGTTATTCCTCCTGAAGATAGACTTCCTGATACCGCAGGGAGTCGCGACTCTCCCACTGAGGCCAGAGCCTAAATGTAAGGTCTTGTGAGGAGTCGGCCCAGTGCCAGGTCTTCCTGCCGTCTTCCGATACATTTTCTTGCAAATATCCCCGATCCGGGAAGCTTAGTTGGCTTTCTGGATCGTTTTTCGTAGCTAATACCACAGGGCCACGCTCCAAACTGAGGGAGTGGCGTCCATCGCTTTTGAGATAGATCAGCCTGCGAAGCGACATCGGAAAGCGCAGTTGAATGCGATCTCCCGGTTGCCATGTTCTGCTGAGGTAAGCATAGCCATTGCGCAATTCAGGGTAGAGAAATGTCCCCGCTAAGTCTGCGACAAGTTTCTGATTGCTTCTCCATCGATACCTAATCGCACTATCTGGGTCGGGACGGTTGTCGGTCCAGCCTGGTTGTCGAAAAGCCAAGGTCCATGTTTCTGCCCGATCTCCTTCCAATTGCAGGGTCGTGATCCCTTCGAGGGGATATTCGGTCTCCATTGTCACACTCCACGCGCTCCTTGGTCCGATATTGCTGATCTCACATGGCATGAACAAATTGATCCACAGCGTGTCTCCTTGCTCAAAAGCAGCCATAAGTCGTGGATCTGGCAAAAATTCACTGGATTGTCCGGGATATCGGTGATAAAGAATCCGTTCGATCCGATCAATGGGTGAAGCATCTGTGTGCTGCAGTGCCTCTGCCAGCAAGGAGGAAAGGGTGAGCGAGACGCAGCGATCTGCGGAAGGAAGATGGTCTGAAAGGCAGCCCATTCGGACCACCCCCAGCGGATCAAATACATAGCCCGACGTGTCATCGACCATCGGTAGCGCTGCGCGAAAAGAAGAAAGCCATGCTGCACCGACGCCCTCTCGCCACGCTATCTGCGTCAATGGCACAGATCTGCGAACATTTGTGGCATATGGCGAGGACTGGCAAGCCGTCGCGGCTAGCCCCATCAGCAGAAAAAATCTTATGACGGACATGGTCACAACATTCGGTAATCCTTCGATCCAAATCAAGATTCTCCGACATATCCCTACCTTTGAATTACTATGAAACACCCATTATTCCTCCTATTCATTGTCCTTTCTTCGCTGCCTCACCCAGTGCTCTCTCAAGTCTTAGCGGGCAGGGTAATGGATGCTTCGAATCTATTGCCGCTGTCCAGCACTACGCTCAGGGTCGAGTCATCTTCCTATGAAGGAGGGCTCCTTCGCTGGACCAAGATCCTCGAAAGCGGTCCTGATGGAAGTTTTTCCATGGACGTCAAGTCCTACCCCGTGGAGTTTCAGATCAGCCATCCGGGATATCAAGCCCAAACGGTCGTCCTTC
>DAITMB010000121.1:0-14815 GCA_036835375.1 Bacteroidota bacterium | reverse complement strand
TCCCGCCTTCATTGGATTGCCGCTCTTGCGTCTCGGGGATGGCCGGTGAAATGTAGGCAGTGGAGAAAGTCCCCTCACCCATCGACCTCACTTGGTTGATGTTCATATCAGCGGTCCACTCATGACCATTTTTGGGGAAAAGGTGCTTGAACAAGACCGATCCACCGATGTTTTCAAACATACGGGTAGATTCCGACAGGCGAACAGCCTCGCTGAAAGCGGTTCTTCCATCGAAAAGCGAATCGGTGCGAATGTCCAAGGTGCTCAGCGGCGTGAACCTTCCTTGAGTGTATGATCCTTCGAAAGTGAGAGTATTTCGGTTGTTGACAAACCAGTCCAAGCCGGCTCGCGCACGGAGGAAACGACCGCTGAAATTTGTCTCATTCTCCTGAAGAACATTCGTCAACGGTGATCCAAAGAGGTTTTCACGGAACGTCTCACCTACACCGTAGCTTCTTCGATCATTGACATTCGCATCGACAAATGCGTTGATTTTGCCCTCACGAGCATTCAAGTTGATGCCAGCATTGTAACCAAGTCGCGTATCCATGCCTCCGCGCACACTTCCATTGTAGCCCAATCGCCGCTCTTTTTTGAGCACCACATTCACAATGCCGCCTTGACCGCCGCCAGCATCGTAGCGCGCCGAAGGGTTAGTGATCACTTCGACAGATTCGATGGCATCCGCTGGGATCTGATCGAGGCTAAGGGTAGAAGGTCGCCCATCAATGAAAAGTTGCGGCGCGGCATTACGAAGCGTGATATTACCGTCGAGATCGACAGAGAGGGAAGGGACATTTCGCAAGGCATCCACGCCCGTGCCACCTGCCGAAACAGCGTTTTGATCTACTTTAAATATTTTTCTATCCAGTGCCAATGTCACCGCAGATGCTTGACCTTCGATGGTGACTTCTTCTAGATTGAGTGCTTCTACAGAGAGCCTGATGTTCCCGAGGTCTTTTTCCATTCCCCCCGCCATGGCAGCCCATCCTCCCTGTGGCGGCCCAGTGGGCGCACCTTGTCCGGGTCCACTTGCAGGCGCTTCAAAGCCAAAACTCACCTCTTGGTCCAAGGCAGCATAGCCAAGCACCTCGACTTTCAACCGAAATTTTCCTATCAGTGGGACATCTTCCAGGCTAAATTCTCCATTGGACTGGGTGAGTTGACCTGAGATCATGGCCGATTCCATTTTTTTGGTCGTAGTATCAAATCGCATCCCGTACAGACGCACAGACGCATAAGCGACACCTGTGCCCGATTCGTCCAAAATTTTTCCGTAAAAGCGACCGGTGGGCATTTTTCTGCCAGCGCCCGGGGCGCCTTGTGGAGGAGTGCCTTGTGCGAAAATCGCCTCAGAGAAAAAGAGGCCGAGGATCAAGAGAGGGAGGATTAGTATTTTTTTCATGAGAATATGTTCGTTGCCCGAATGAATGTGAAAGCGAGTGTGAAAAAGCTTACGTAAGTTGGGTAAGTTAAAAACTCAGGTACATGGGTGCGATGCGCGTCCAGATAGAAACTTTCGAACCTCTCTTACGGCAAAGGAAGGCAGGGAAGCCACCGCGGTGTCAGGCGAATAGACCAAGGCAACGGCTACGTAGATGAACAGCGACACCTTGACGATGTTCGCCTGTTGGAGTCAATGAATGGCCCTGATAGACGAAAGCGCCCTTTTCCTCGACCTAAGCACGGGCTTTCGTCGTTTTCTCCTTGGCTGGATAGGTTCAGCATAGGGAAAAGTGCTATTTTCCAGCACATTATGGATCTTCGACCTTCACGAATTCCGCCAGGAAAGTTGTTTCCTTGGATTTTTCACCTCGTTCTTTGGACGGTTTGGATCGGCCTTCCCTTCTTTAATACAGGAGATAATGAAAAATTTGTCCGCTTTTCCATTTGGATGCTGCCGCTTTCCTTCGGCAACATTCCTCTCTTCCTGATCAATTCTGAATGGCTCATTCCCAAGGTGTTTCGGCTGCGGGGAGTAAGTTTCTATTTATTGTCGTTGCTCTTGCTTATTGCGGGGTGGTCCTTTCTAAGTTTCAGCTACAAAGAATGGGTCGTGCCCGCTGAAGTGTTGTATCGTGGCAACGGTTGGTTTTGGGTCATTATACCGGTAGTCTTTGTCACGGCCATTAGCACGGGCTACGGCCTCTTAGTCTATCTTCAGAAGGAGGAAAAAATGCGCCAGGAAGAGAAAGCCTCTCGCCTTGCCTCCGAACTCTCGTTCCTGCGCTCGCAAATCAGTCCTCACTTTATCTTCAATGTGCTCAACAGCATCGTGTACCTGATTCGCTCTCGGTCAGACCAGGCAGAGTCGGTGACCATCAAGCTCTCCGAACTCATGCGCTACATGCTCTATTCTCCGCAAGAAGACCAAATCCCCCTGGATCAGGAGCTGGATTATTTGGGAAATTATATTTCCTTGCAGCAAACCAGATTTGAGGATGATGTGGACATTCGCTTCGAGCGAAAAGGGCACGGAGACACACTTCTCATTGAGCCGATGATACTTATTCCCTTCGTAGAAAATGCATTCAAGCATGGCGTAGGGCTCCTCGTGGAGCCAGTGATCGACATTCGTAGCGAAGTCATCGGGCAGCAGTTTCATTTTCATGTGAGCAACAAGATTGCGCCGGAATCTGCCGAAGATAAAGATGGGAGCTCTGGAATTGGGCTCAAGAATGTTTGTCGCCGCCTGGAATTACTCTACCCCAAGAGTCACGAACTCTCAATTACTCAAGACGATGGTTGGTTTCGGATAGAATTACGCTTGTTTGTCAAGGTCGATAGTTACGCTCAAGTCGTCAATCCCGAGATCACCCGGCGTGAGAAAGCCCTGCGAAAGTGACTTGCACTGCTCTTTCATCGCCACCCCCCAAGTTCCATGCGTAGGTTCCTTTCAACAAGGGGCTTTATTATGGGCACATCTTCTTCGCTAAATTTTTGGACCCAACCCCGATATCATGTCACTCCGCTGCATCACTGTCGATGACGAAAGCATGGCCCGAAAGCTCATGGAGGAAAACATTCGCCAGATTCCCTTCCTTAGCTTCGTAGGTGCTGCAAAAAACGCCTTTGAAGCGATGGATTTGCTTCAAAAAGAGCGCGTGGATCTCATGTTTCTCGACATCCAAATGCCGGGAATGATCGGAACCAAATTTTTACAAAGCCTGCGGGAAAAGCCTTTGGTCATTTTTGTTACCGCGTATGCGAATTATGCGCTCGAAAGCTACGAACTGGAGGTGGTCGATTATCTCATGAAGCCAGTGAGCATGGAGCGATTTACCAAGGCCGTGTTTCGCGCGAGGGAGCAGTTTCTGGCTCGCCAGGCAGTCTCGCAACAAAAAGTCCCCGCCGATACTGCGGAGACAATCTCTCATGAAGTGGCAATTCAAGAAGCTGCCGATCACTTTTTTGTGAACGTAGAGTATGCCTTGGTGAAAATCACGGTGGACAAAGTTTGCTATGTGGAGGGCATGAAGGACTACGTGAAAATTTTTGTCGTGGGTGAGCGTAAGCCTATTCTCACCAAAGCAACGCTCAAAAGCATTGAAGAAAAACTTCCTTCTTCACGCTTCATGCGTGTACACAAGTCCTACATCGCGGATTTGAAGAGAGTTGACTCCATTCGAGGGCAGCAAATCACCATCGGTGAAGCCGCGATTCCGGTGAGCGAAGCTAGCATCAGCGAAGTCATGCGGCGGATCGGAGCTGAGAAGTGATACGATCTGGCATTTTTAGTCCACAAGGATCCTCTCTACGGATCAGAACGCGGCACTCTTCGGTGTGCGGGGGAAGAGGGTCACGTCGCGAATGTTGCTCATGCCCGTGATAAACAGCACCAAGCGCTCAAGCCCCAACCCAAATCCCGCATGTGGTGCGGAGCCAAATTTTCGCAAATCCAAGTACCACCATAGCTCTTCCTCGGGAATGTTCATTTCCTCCATGCGCTTCAGCAACAGGTCGAGGCGCTCTTCTCGCTGCGATCCACCGATCACTTCCCCAATACCGGGAAAGAGGACGTCCATGGCGGCAACCGTTTTTCCATCGTCGTTAGCCCGCATGTAAAATGCCTTGATATCTTTGGGGTAACCCGTGACGACGACCGGACGCTGAAATTCCTTTTCGACCAAATAGCGCTCATGCTCTGCTTGCAGGTCGCGGCCCCATTCTACCGGAAATTCAAATTGCTTTTTCTTGTAGGGTTTTGAGTTGAGCAACAGCTCAATGGCCTCAGTGTAGGAAATTCTGGCGAAGTCGTTATTCACCACAAATTTGAGCGTGTCGATCAGCGGCATGGACCGACGTAGCTCAGCTTTCATGTTTTTCTCCTCTTCCAAAATCCTGTTATGCAGAAATTCGAGGTCATCATAGAAGTTTTCCATCACAAATCGGATGATAAACTTGATGAAATCCTCGGCCAGGGTCATGTTGTCCCAGATGTCGTAAAAGGCCATTTCTGGCTCGATCATCCAGAATTCAGCCAAATGGCGGGTAGTGTTTGAGTTTTCGGCCCGAAAAGTAGGACCAAAAGTATAGACCTTACCCAAGGCCATGGCCCCTACTTCGGCTTCGAGCTGCCCAGACACGGTAAGATGTGTCAATTTGCCAAAAAAATCTTCTTTAAAGTCCACGTGCCCCTCGTCGTTCAGTGGTGGCAGGGTAGGGGAGAGTGTCGTGACCCGAAACATTTCACCAGCTCCCTCTGCGTCGCTTCCCGTGATGATGGGCGTATGGAGGTAAAAGAAGCCCTTTTCATGAAAATATTTGTGAATGGCATAGGAGACCGCATGGCGGATCCGAAATACCGCACTGAAGGTATTCGTGCGTAGGCGAAGGTGGGCCTTTTCCCGCAAAAATTCCAAGGAATGCTTCTTAGGCTGAATCGGAAAAGTGGCAGGGTCTGCTTCTCCATACACGTGGATCGCGGTCGCTATCACTTCTACCGACTGGCCACTCCCCTGGGAGGCCACGAGGCTCCCCGTGACTTGAATGGCCGCTCCTGTGTGGATTTTTTTGAGAAAATCCTCCTCATACTGCTCAAAATCCACCACTACTTGCACATTGAGGATCGTAGAGCCATCGTTCAGGGCGATGAAACGTCTCGCACGGAAGGTCTTGACCCAGCCACGAAGAAGGACCTCTTGCCCTTGTGGCGACGTTTGAAGGAGTTGATGAATGCTGCTATGCTGCATGATGAGGAAGGTGAGTTCAGCGCCCTGGCGACCACATTATGGGTTCTCGTGGACCTGAGTTCGATGAATTTCGGGCCGTAAAATTGCCTTTCTCTCGCGGGAGAAACAAGCAGCCCGGCGAAGTTCGCAGCAGAAATATGTAGGAAATCTTCTTAGGGATGTTTAGCGTGCCTTCGTGGAGACACAACCTTCATGATTTTACCACTTAGAAAGTATGATCACTTTGTAACACTCAGCAACCTTTCTTCTGAGTGAACCTTAATGCACTGGGTACATAAGTGGTGATACAATATCACAAGCTCTCCAGACACCACCTAGCAGCTTACTTGATCAGGTACACCACTTCCCCAGGCTTGCTCATGAGAAACTTTTCTCGGGCGATGCGCTCCAGTTCTTCTTCGTTGGTCTCAAGTCGGACGCGTTGGTCGTCCAGTTGCTCATTCGCGCGAAGATACCAATTGAGGTCCGTGCTCTCTTGCTTGATTTGGTTGGCCATTTTGATTTGGGCAGGCACGTTGTATCGATCGAAGATCATCATCCAGCCCACAGCAAAAACCAAGACAAGGAAATATTTCGTTCCAGAAGCTTTGACGATATGAGTCCAGAAGTGTTGGACAATTTGAGATGGGATGTTCGTTTTTTCGGTGGTCATGAGCTTGAATATGAGGAGAATAGATGCTTTCGATATAAGTAACGCTTCAAATATAGGAACTCGCTTTGATTGTGCCAAATATTCAGTAAAAATTGCGCCTGCGACAGCGTTTTGCTTGTTCATAAATTTTGTATCGCCCCAACCCATCCATCGCTTACCTCATCGATCGACTTCTCCCAGCACTATGTCAATGGAGCCGATGATGGCGACCAAGTCCGCGATCAGTACGCCGCGAGAGATTTCAGGCAGCACACTGAGGTTACAAAAGCTTGGGCCGCGGGCCTTGCATCGAAAAGGTTTGTCGCTTTTGCCGTCGGCCATGAAGAAGAAGCCAAGCTCCCCGCGCGGATTTTCGGCTCGCACATAGAACTCCTGAGCTTTGGGCCGCACCTTTGGCGGGCAAAAGGCGCGAGGATCAAATGTCTCACTGCGCGCATGATCTTTTTCGAGTCGATCAAGGCACTGGTCGATGATTCGCAGCGATTCCTCGACTTCTTCTACCCTCACCTTGAATCGGTCCCAACAGTCGCCAAGCGTCCCCATGGCTCCCTGACCAATCGGAATTTCAAATTCCAACTCCGGATAGACCGAATAACCATCCACCCGCCGTAGGTCCCAGCGCAAGCCCGAGGCCCGAAGCATGGGGCCCGAGCAACCATGATTCACGGCAAGGGAAAGGGGAAGCACGCCGACACCAGCAGTTCGCCGAATGAAAATATCATTGTCCGTGAGCAAGCGGTCCAGCTCTACCATTTTAGGTCGAAAATAGGCTACGAATTCCCGGCAGCGCTGCTCAAAACCTAAGGGCAAGTCAAAAAACAAGCCTCCCACCCAGATGTAATTGTAGAGCATGCGCGAGCCGGAGGCCCACTCTAGGAGATTGACGATGTGCTCCCGGTCCCGAAATGTCCACAAAAATGGCGTGTAGGCGCCCACATCCAGTCCATAGGTACCCAAAGCTATCATGTGTGAAGCGATTCGATTCAACTCACAGACCAGGACCCGGATGTATTCCACGCGCTTGGGAATGTCATGCTCAATGCCAAGCATTCGCTCCACGCCCATGACGAACGCGAGGTTGTTGTTCATTGAAGACAAGTAATCCATCCGGTCGGTGTAGGGTAGAATCTGTGGATAGCTGAGCGCTTCGGCATGTTTCTCAAAGCATCGGTGCAAGTATCCTAGGTGTGGAATGACCTCCACGACTAGCTCCCCATCCGTGACGATCTCGAGTCGCAACACGCCATGGGTGCTCGGGTGCTGCGGCCCGAGGTTGAGAATCATTTCTTCCGTCTTGAGGTCCTCCATCTTGGTCTTGTTTGGTGCGGATCGACGGAGAAGCTCCTCATAACTTAGCTCTTCGGAGGGAGTTTGCATGGGGGAGGGTTGGGAGGGTTGGGAGTTTGGGAGAGTTGGGAGTTTGGGAGAGTTGAGAGTTTGGGAGAGTTGAGAGTTTGGGAGAGTTGAGAGTTGGGAGAGTTGGGAGTTTGGGAGAGTTGAGAGTTGGGAGTTTGGGAGAGTTTGGGAGAGTTGGGAGTTTGGGAGTTGGGAGTTTGGGAGGAGAAATATGGGGAATCGGGAGCGTGCTGTGAGCCTTATTTTAAGGTTTTTTTTGGGTGGAAGCCCGATAGAGGACTTTGGGGATCACCTTGACTTGTTGAATCACTGGTTGAGCTACCACGGGTACGGGACCGCTGGGGGGCGCAAGGAGATCGAGAAGAAGGGTCGCTGCTTGTCTGCCCATTTCTTCGCCAAATTGCTCTACGGAGGTAATGGCAGGATGGATCAAAGCGGTGAAAGGCTCGTTGGCGTAGCCAGCCACCCCGACCTCTTCGGGGACGCGGAGCTGAAGCTCTTGTAAGGCGTGGATGGCGCCCAGCGCGGCGTAGTCACTTGCCGAAAAAATCGCGTCTGGGCGATGGACTGCCGAGAAAAGATCTCTTGTAACAGCCAATCCTTGTTCCTGACTGAGGGCATAGATCGGCGGGGTGTTTGTCGAAATTTCCAACCCAGCCTCCGCCATCGCGCGGCGATATCCTTCGTAGCGGTTGCGGTAGAGACTCAGGTATTGCGGGCCGCCGTAGTGAACGATTCGGCGATAGCCTTGGTCGATCATGTGGCGCACCAGCGCATAAGCAGCTGCATCATCATCGTTGACGACCTGAGGGACAGGAAGCGAATCCAGCACCCGATCAAATTGGACCATCGGAATCCCCGCCTTGAGCATCGAGTCAAAGTGGCTGGCATCGCTGGTCTCAGCAGAGAGAGAAATGATCACGCCATCCACCCGGCTGCTGCGCAGGGTATCGAGGTTCGCGATTTCTTTGCTGAGCTGCTCATTGGATTGGCAAATGAGCAAATGGTAGCCCGCTTGCGAGGTGATCATCTCTATGCCGTGGATCACATTGGCGAAAAAGGTGCGATTGATGCGGGGCACAATCAATCCGATGGTGTGGGTCTTGCCCATACGCAGTCGAGCAGCGATGTGATTGGGCCGATAATCCAGCTCTATGGCTTTTTGCCTGACAAGTTCTTTGGTGGCCTCGCTGATTCGTGGATGATCATTCAGGGCGCGCGAGACGGTCGAGCCTGTGAGTCCAAGCTCCCTGGCGATGTCGTGAATGGTCGTTTTTTTGGGATAAATCTCCATAAGAATCGCTGAAAACCGACCTTGGGGGGTCATGGGGTCATTCGTCGGGATTACAGGCTTCGGGAAAGATTTTTCATTCCCCTCTGTACAGGTGCGAGGCAAAAATTCCGTCAATAGAGACAAATGTACTTTTTCGCTGAATTTCCTTTCGACCTAACTCGCCTTTGGAGGAGGTGTTTGGATGTGTCCCTTTCTTCGACTTCTGACAAAATACGAGAAATCTCGCTCCTCTAGGAAATATTCGTGCAATCGATTGTCCTTTTCCAGAGGATTCTATAATTTCATCCCACGAACCTCGCAATTTGAAACAAAAATATGGTTGTTACCTTCGGAGAAATCATGCTGCGTCTGGCCACACCTGGCTACCAGCGGATCCAGCAATCCACCTACTTTGAGGCTACTTTTGGTGGTGGAGAGGCAAATGTCGCCGTTTCGCTCGCCAATTATGGTATTCCCAGTACCTTTGTGACCCGCCTTCCCGACAATGACTTAGGCGTAGCGGCACGTATGGAGCTGCGAAAATATGGCGTTGGCACAGACCAGATCGTCGTGGGTGGCGACAGGCTCGGCATTTATTTCCTCGAGACTGGTGCCGTGAGCCGGGGAAGCAAGGTCGTGTATGACCGCGCGCACTCGGCAATGTCGGAGATCCAACCCGGAATGGTCGATTGGGATCAGGTGCTCACGGGCGCGACCTGGTTTCACTGGACAGGCATCACCCCGGCTATCTCAGCAGGCGCCGCAGCCGTGTGTTTGGAGGCTGTCAAGGCCGCTTCGGCCAAAGGCGTGCCCGTCTCCACGGACCTCAACTATCGCAAGAATCTTTGGAAATGGGGCAAAACGCCCAACGAGGTCATGCCAGAACTGGTGTCCTACTGCGATGTGATTTTGGGAAATGAAGAAGACGCAGAGAAGGTATTTGGCATTCACCCAGAAGGCGTGGATGTGACCCAGGGACACGTAGAAGCTGCTGCTTACCAAAGCGTGTGTCAGCAACTCATGGTTCGATTCCCGAAGGCTAAAAAGGTCATCGTCACCCTCCGCGGATCTCTCAGTGCCAACCACAACTCTTGGTCTGGCGTGCTCTACAATGGCGAATCGCTATTCGAAGCACCTACTTACCAGATCACGCATATCGTGGACCGCGTGGGTGGGGGCGACTCGTTCATGGGAGGGTTGATTTATGGCCTACTGAAATACGACGATGACCAACGAGCGCTGAACTTTGCCGTGGCGGCTTCTTGCTTGAAGCACACCATTTCAGGTGATTTCAATCAAGTGACTGTCTCCGAAGTTGAAAAGCTCATGTCAGGAGATGCAAGCGGGCGAGTGAGCCGCTAGGATTCAGTCCAATGGCCACCATTGATTGATAAGTAAATGCAAAGGCGCAGCGGGTCGGAATCTGCCAAAAGCAGCTACCAAAAGCCTAAGCCCTAAAAAAGAATCTGGCTCGCTGCCAATACTCTGACAAGAATTTCCTTCTTTACTGGCTGGAAGGAACACGGTTTTCTACCCATTGATTTTTGCAAACCCATTCGCAATGGCAACATTTTATAAACTTCGGGTCGCACAGACCATGCTTGACACGGGTTTAGTTCCGGCATTTTACCATCACGACATTGCCACCTCAAAAGAAGTCATGCGTGCCTGCTACGAAGGAGGCATCCGCATCTTCGAATTCACTAACCGGGGCGATTTTGCTCACGAAGTCTTTCGCGAATTGGTGATTCACGCCCAAAAATCCTTTCCTGAGATGATCTTGGGCGTAGGTTCCATCGTCGATCCCGCGACGGCTTCGCTCTACATACAGCTGGGCGCTAATTTTGTGGTGTCTCCGATCCTTCACCCAGAGGTAGCCAAGATTTGTCATCGCCGCAAGGTGCTCTGGGTGCCTGGTTGCGGATCGCTGTCTGAGATTTCGCAAGCAGAAGAATTGGGCTCCGACATTCAGAAAATATTTCCCGCCTCGGGCATGGGCGGCCCCGACTTCGTCAAGGCAGTGCTGGGACCTTGTCCCTGGTCTTTGCTCATGCCCACCGGCGGCGTGACACCCGACGATGCAAATCTCAAGGCGTGGTTTGAGGCAGGCGTCGCCTGTGTCGGCATGGGGTCGCAGCTTTTCCCCAAAGAAGTGCTTCAGGCAGGCCAGTATGACTGGATCGCCAAGACTGCGAGTGCTGCCATGAACAGCATTGCCAAATATCGCAGAGCCCGCTAGGTGCGTGCGAAAGCCCCTGGATGAAGCGTGTTACCTGCCTTGCGCACCTGCTGTGACAGATTTTCTTGCTACGACTACCTACTTATGCGTGTTTCTTTGCTCTCATTCTTATTGCGGTCCTGGCTGATAGGCTGGGGATTTCTGCTCATCGGTTGTTCCCCCCAGAGCGAAACCCAGACCCTCGTGCTGGCGCACAGCCTGCCAGTGACACACCCGGTCCATCAGGGGATAGAAGATTTTCGAGACTTGGTTCGGGAGTTTTCCAATGGAACCATTGAAGTCAAAATCTTTCCTGACGGCCAACTGGGATCAGAGCGGGAAGTGGTCGAATTGCTTCAAATTGGCTCTCTCGACATCACCAAGGTCAGCGCAGCAGTCATGACGAGCTTTGCCCCTGCCTACGAGGTCTTGGGGTTGCCCTATATTTTCCGCGATGAGCAGCACCGATTTGATGTGCTAGAAGGACCGATTGGTGATGAATTGCTGGAGCGGGGCTCTTCCTTTTGGCTTCGAGGCCTTACTTTTTACGATGCAGGGAGCCGGAGTTTTTATACGAAAGATAAGGCCGTATATCACCCTTCTGATCTCAAGGGGTTGAAAATCAGGGTGATGAATGACCAGACTTCTATTCAAATGGTCAAAGCTTTAGGAGGTGCGGCCACGCCGATGGCTTACGGGGAATTGTACACCTCGCTCCAGCAAGGGGTGGTCGATGGCGCGGAGAACAACGCGCCTTCTTTTGTTTCTTCCTTTCACCACGAAGTCTGCAAATATTACATTCTCGATGAGCACAGCGCTGTGCCAGATGTGCTCGTCATCGGCACCAAGGCTTGGGATCGCTTAGACGCTACGCAGCAGCAATGGCTCATGGCGGCAGCGGATTCCTCCTTCC
Organism: Bacteroidota bacterium; assembly: GCA_036835375.1. Taxonomy (GTDB): domain Bacteria; phylum Bacteroidota; class Bacteroidia; order J057; family J057; genus JANQTF01. The sequence goes on along the minus strand of DAITMB010000121.1, from coordinate 3,211 downwards.
AAAATCAAAAGAAATACTGGGCAGCCTCGGTGCTCTCCTGCATGGAAATCCTCGAAGAAGCAGGGGTTGAGGTGATTCGTCCGGAAAAATCGCCCTTCTTTGAAGCCACGGAATCTGTTCGGCAGCAAGTCGCTTCCGATCCCGATTTGCAGCGTCTTGTTCAACGAATTCAATCTCACCCATGATGATTCAGCGCATTTGCAAGGTCATAGACAGCTTAGTGTCTGTGCTGCTCGTGATCATTTTTTCCATCATGGTGATCAATGTCTTGTGGCAAATCGCTTCTCGTTTTTTGCTGGGAGACCCTAGTTCCTTTACCGAAGAGCTGGCCCGCTTTAGCCTGATATGGCTCACTGTGCTGGGCGCTGCCTTTGTGGTGGGTTCTCATGGACACATCAGCATGGATTATTTTTATCAAAAAGCCTCGCCTACCGGTCGCCGAAGGATGATGCTGGTGGTATATGGGGCGGTGATTGCCTTCGCGCTCGTAGTGATGGTCATCGGGGGGAGTCAACTGGTGTACACCACCTTGTACCTCGGCCAAAAGTCGGCTGCGCTTCAGGTGCCGCTGGGCTATGTTTATACCATTGTGCCGATCAGTGGCTTGCTCATGACCTTGTACACCATTCGAAATGCCAGCCTGAAATGATGGAGTTTTGGAGCATTTTACTACTCTTTGGCAGCTTTTTCTGCCTTCTCGCCTTGCGTGTGCCGGTGGCATTTGGGATCGGAATTTCAACGGCCCTCACCCTGCTGCTCAGCATTTCTCCCATGCCTGCAATCACTACGGTGGCCCAGCGCATGACCACCGGAGTGGATAGTTTTCCGCTGCTGGCCATTCCTTTGTTCATTTTGGCAGGGGATCTGATGAATCAAGGAGGAATCGCCAAGCGCCTGATTCGATTTGCCAAAGCGCTGGTCGGAAGCTTGCCCGGAGGCTTGGCGCAGGTCAATGTGCTTGCTTCGATGCTCCTGGGGGCGATTTCTGGCTCTGCGATGGCTGCGGCTTCAGCCATTGGCTCGGTCATGACCGACCAAATGGAAGAAGACGGTTACCCACGACCCTTTAGTGCAGCAGTGAACCTGAGTTCTTCGACCACGGGGTTGCTCATTCCGCCGAGCAACGTGCTGATTGTGTATGCGCTCGCAAGCGGTGGCACGGCATCTGTGGCTGCGCTCTTTATGGGGGGGTATCTCCCGGGCATATTGGTGGGGCTGGCTCTCATGCTGGTTGCCGCCTACCAGGCCAAGAGAAAAGGCTACAAACGGGGGGCAAGGACGACTTGGAGGGAAGTTAGCAGAAGCTTTTTGGACGCTTTTGCCGGGCTGTTTTTGCTGGTGTTGGTCGTGGGCGGAATTGTCAAAGCCATCTTCACTGCTACAGAAGCAGCGGGTATCGCGGTTCTCTACACCTTGATCTTGGGCTTGGTTTACCGGGAGTTTCGCTTTACCGACTTGGGCAAGATCCTTCTCAACAGTGCAAAAACCACGGCTGTGGTCATGTTTCTCATCGGCACGTCCATGGCCATGTCTTGGCTGTTTGCCTACTTGAGCCTGCCACAGCTGCTCAGTGAGCTGATGCTCAACCATGTCAGTTCGCCCATCCTCATTCTGTTGATCATCAACCTCACCCTTCTGGTCATCGGCACCTTCATGGACATGACGCCAGCGGTGTTGATTTTTACGCCCATATTCCTTCCAGTCGTCACGAATTTGGGCATGGATCCCGTCCATTTTGGTCTGATCATGGTGCTGAATCTCTGCATCGGCCTGTGTACGCCCCCGGTGGGTACCATCCTTTTTGTAGGAAGTGGGGTCGCCAAAGTACCTGTGGGGCAGGTCATTCGTCCGCTCATTCCATTTCTGATTGCGATGGTTTTCGTGCTGATGTTGATCACTTTCATAGAGCCGCTCGTGATGTGGCTGCCGCGCCTGTTTGGGTTGTAGCAGCAGATGGGTGAATCGGTTGCTCCAAATGTCAGGATCTTTGGGAGGCAAACAGCGAATCAGGCTTGACAATGAGGTGCCTTGCGGGTAATATTGAGATGGCCTTTGGCTCCGAAACTGGAGCAAGGCTCGCTTTGCCATTCCTCACCCCTGATTTTCTCTCCCTATGCAGCGGACCAAAGTTGCCATCCTCGGCGCAGGTTTCATCAGCGACATTCACCTCGAAAGCTACCAGCGGTTTGTGCCAGAAGCCGAAGTCGTGGCTGTCTATACCCGCGATCGTTCCAGGGCCGAAGCCTTTGCACGAAAGCACGATATTCCTCAGTGGTATGACAACATCGCGCAACTTCTCGCCGAATCCGATTGCGAGGTCGTGGACATTTGTTTGCCGAATTTTCTCCACGCACAAGCCACCATCCAGGCCGCAGCGGCAGGCAAGCACGTCATTGTCGAAAAACCCATTGCCGTGACCCTCGAAGAGGCCGACGCCATGATAGCGGCGTGCGACGCAGCCGGGGTTTACCTCATGTATGCCGAGGAGCTTTGTTTTGCGCCGAAATATGAGCGCGTGCGACACATGGTCCAAGAAGGGGCCGTGGGTAAGATCTATTTGCTCAAACAATCAGAAAAGCACTCGGGACCGCATTCGGACTGGTTTTATGACGTGAAACAAGCTGGCGGTGGTGTCCTTATGGACATGGGGTGTCACGCCATTGGATGGTTTTATTGGATGCTGGGTCATGCCAAGGTGCGAAGCGTGTTCGCTAGCATGGATACGGTGTTTCACAAGGGAAGGACCACGGGCGAGGATAATTCCATCGTGATTCTGGAGTTTGAGCAAGGGGTGACGGCCATCGCCGAAAATAGCTGGGCCAAGCATGGTGGAATGGATGACCGGAGTGAAGTTCACGGCACAGGAGGTGTGGTGTATGCCGATTTGTTCATGGGCAATGCAGCCCTCGCGTATAGCCGTTCAGGCTATGGCTATGCCATGGAAAAGGCGGATACCACCACAGGATGGACATTCCCAATTTTTGAAGAAGCCTTCAATCAAGGCTATCCCCATGAACTCAAGCACTTTATCACCTGTGTGCGCATGGGGCAAGAACCGCTCGTGAATGGCAGGCTTGGGCGGGCGGTGTTGGAGGTCATTTATGCCGCATATGCATCTGCTGGCCAAGGCAAAAAAATTGAATTGCCATTTACCCCAAAAGTGGACAAACCCATCGACTTGTGGCATGATCCTGAAAAAGGCAAAGCTCCC
>DAITMB010000120.1:0-15124 GCA_036835375.1 Bacteroidota bacterium | reverse complement strand
GAGGGGAAAGCTCGAGGGTCCTGTGATGAAAAAAGGACAAATCATTGCCATCTCGCTGTGCGAGAAAAAGAAAGAAGTATGACTAGCGAGTGAAAGGCAGAGGAGAGAGAACGAAAACGGGCAGTTGACCTGCGAAAGTGATGAATCAGGAAGCTTTAGAAAGCTCTATTTCTGAGCTGTGAAAGTCAGCGACATACAGTCTGCACAGTCTCAAGGTGTCATAATCGAGACCTAATGTCTCAAAAGCTTCCTGGAGGCGGGGACTTTCTTTTTCGCGAAACCACTCAGCGCCTCGCTCCAGCACCTCTTGAGGAAGGGTGTGCTCTATCCAAGGCTTGAGGTTCACATCGCCTGCTTGGTGTAGGGCCAGGAGCGCGCTGTTGACTGTAGATGGCTTCACTTGGCGGCGCTGCGCGATTTCTTCTACGGAAAGACCACTCTCAAACATGGTCTTCACAGCTTGATGGCTGGGGGTTGCAACACGGCGCAGCAATTGCGTGCGAAGGAAATCCGCCCTTTGCTCTTCCAGATTCAAAAAAGATTGAAGGATCGCAGGGCCATAGCGATTGACTTTGTAGTGCGCCATTCCCGGGATCAACAAGAGATCTTCGACTGACTGGGGTTTGCTTTCAAGAAGTGCTTCCAGGGTATGATCGGTAAATATTCGGAAAGGTGGTTTGCCCTCTTCCGTAGCAAAATGCTTACGAATGTCTTTGAGTCGGGCCCGCAGCGCTCGTTCGAATCCACTTTCCTGGATAGCCTTCGGATCCACATACATGTCCAGGGGAGACTTTAGGAAGCCGTGCCCTTTTTCGCTCAGCTGCAGGATGCCATATCTGGGATCTGAAACGAGGAGGTATTCCTCTTTGAGCATGAGGGTGATCAGCCGGCGAAGGTGGTCGCGGGTGGCTGTAGAGAGCGCACCGAAGCAACTCAGGGTTGCGTGAGATTCGTTGCGGAGGAAAGTTTGCTGGCCTTGGAGGATGTTGATGAGGTATCCCATGCCGTAGCGTTCTTCGAGGGCAGTGACGGTGAGGAGGATTTGCTCTACCTCGAACTTGAGGTTGCGGAAGGTGTGGTGAACGTCCATCTTGATTGAAGATTATTGGGTGAAATACTGGATGACAGGTGCAACATCGCATGTCTATTCAGGGCATTTAGGGAGAAATCTAAAAAGCAGGTAACGGGAAAATCAGGACGAGCTTGCCTAAAGAATGGCCATTTCTAAATTATAAGTAATTGATAGTCAATTGATTTAAAATATGGACAAAACTTTCTGGTAGGTAAGGAAGGAGGAGTATTTGATCAGGTGTGATGTGCCATTATTTTCTTTCTCGATCTTCGCCTGGCTCAACCTACCAACGTCTCGAACCTTTTTTGGCTCGAATGGCTTTATCCTACCAAACTCAATATCATGGCTCGTACTCTTCGATTTCTTCTTGGCGATCAGCTCAACGCTCAGCATACTTGGTTTGAGCAAACCGAGGAAGACATCCTCTACTGCATGATGGAAATGCGGCAGGAGACCGATTATGTCATGCACCACATCCAAAAAGTTGTGGCATTCTTTTCGGCGATGAGGGCTTTTGCAGAGGAACGTCAAGCGGAGGGGCACCGCTTCGTGTACCTGCGTCTGGATGATCCTGAAAACCAGCAGCAACTGGAGGAAAACCTCCTTTGGTTGATAGAGCGGCACGAGATCACCCATTTTGCCTATCAGCTTCCCGACGAATATCGCCTGGATCGACAGCTTCAAGGAATATGTCAGCGACTGAAAATCAGCTCAGAAAGCGTTGACACCGAGCACTTTCTCACTTCCCGAACCGAGATGGCCGAGCTGTTCAGGGGAAAGAAGACCTACTTGATGGAGACCTTTTATCGACGGATGCGCAAGAAATTCGACATCATGTTGGAAGCGGACGGAAGCCCGGCCGGGGGTCAATGGAACTACGATGCAGAAAACCGCAATCGCTATGACGGCAAGGTGCCCATTCCTAAGCCGGAATTGATTCGAAAGGACGTGTCGGCGCTGGTAGAAATGCTGGATCGTTGTGGTGCCAAGACGTTTGGGCGAATAGACGCTCAAGCCTTTTCCTGGCCCGTTACGCGCCAGGAAGCATTGATGGTGCTGGATGAATTTCTAGAGAAACGACTTCCTTGGTTTGGGCAGTATCAGGACGCCATGAGCCGCGAGCATTGGGCGCTCTTTCACGCGCGGATTTCTTTTCCGATGAATGCGAAGATCCTGAGTCCCCTGGAAGTCGTGCAGCGAGCCATTTCGCACTGGCAGGCCCACCAAGATCATATTGGCTTGGCGCAAATAGAAGGCTTTGTGCGTCAGATTGTGGGGTGGCGCGAATATATGCGAGGGGTGTACTGGGCGCATATGCCGGAATATGCTACGCTCAACTTTTTCGGTCACGATCGGCCTTTGCCTGGATGGTTCTGGACGGGAGAGACCAAGATGAATTGCCTCTCTCAAGCGATTGGGGACTCGCTGGACCATGCCTATGCTCACCATATTCAGCGCTTGATGGTCACTGGTAATTTTGCATTGCTTGCGGGGATCTCTCCCGACGAATTGGATCGATGGTATCTCGGTATTTACCTCGACGCCATTGAGTGGGTAGAAATTACGAACACTCGAGGCATGAGCCAGTATGCCGATGGCGGATTGGTGGGTAGTAAGCCATATGTATCTTCCGCAAATTACATGGACAAAATGTCGGATTACTGCGGCAGTTGCGCATATGATCAAAAGAAGCGTCATGGCAAGCAAGCCTGCCCATTCAATAGCCTATATTGGGACTTTTACCAGCGTCATGAATCCTTGCTCATCAAGCACCCCAGGATCGGATTTGCCTACAAAACACTGGAAAGGATGTCAGAATCGGAGCTGACGGCAACCCTAAAACAAGCCGCTGAATACCTCGAAAATATTGATGTCCTATAAAATTTAGCTTCGAAGATGTTTCGGGTATGGAATATGCTAGCATAACCGTTAGCGCGAGGAATCTGACTACTCAAGCGGGGATGTCGTGCATTCTCGCAGAGAGTTGGGATCTTTCGTCACCCAAGTAGATCTCATTCTACCACCCATACCCCTTACAAACTCATGAAAAATTCTTTACACTTTTGGAAAGTGAGCATAGCGCTGGTGTGTCTGTTGCTCCCCCTATCTGGATCTGGACTTTTTGCAGTTGATAAAGCTTGGATTGGGACTGTATCCAACGATTGGAACCACCCGGATAACTGGAGTCCGGTGGGGGTGCCTTTGGCTGCGGATGATGTCAATTTTTTCCTAAATGCAGTCACGGATACCATTGTGGTTCCATCAGGTTTTGTAGCAGTAGCTAAATCGTTTGAGGTGTATCTTTATTCAGGAAGTCATCTTAATTTCCATGTTGTCTCAGGCGGCATTTTGTCCCTCAACGGAGTCGGTACGAGGGCCCACGGATTCACTGTGCGGGTGTATTCCGGATCAACAGCAGATATTCAGATTGATGGGGAACTGAAGGTTGAAAATTTTGAATCGAGAAATATTTACCTTTATAACCAGAGCAACGACGCCATCAACTTCACCAATACCGGGTTGGTCGAGGTCAAGGATTGCGGTAGCTATGGAATGCACATAGACGTGGCGGGTGGCGCTTCCTTAGGGGCATACAATCTTTTTGACAATCAAGGAACGGTAGAAGTCTCCGACGGTACGCAGTATGCAATTTATTTGAGTGGGCGGTCAAATCGTCCTAGTAATTTCCTGAATCAGGGAACATTGAGCTGCTTGAACACCAACTACATTGTGTGGGTGAATACGGAAGGAAGCCTTACCCAAACAGTTACAGGAACCCTGATAGGAGAAGGGATCATTCGTAAAATCGGAAATTTGTCCCTGGATGGGGCCTTGGAATTTGGAGATGCCCCTTCGGTCATCTCTATGGAGACCGGAACCTCCGAATTTGATCTCAGCGAGCTTGTGCTTCGCCCCAAAGTAGAGGGTACCGCAGGCAATGGCGCTTCTGGTGGAAACGACTATTTGGCTGTGGTTGGGAATGCAAACCTGGGCGGGTTTGAAGTTGAGGTGAGCTTCGAAGGAGGATTTCTGCCCAGTTCTGGAGATTCATTTGACTTGATCACGGTCAGTGGGACCATCACAGGCTCTCCCATATTCCACTTTCCCCCGCCGCCTCCTGGATTGGCATTTAGCTTGATCAATGGCTCAGGGGTGTTCAGCATGGAAGTGGTTCCGGCGGGTCTTCCTGTAGAACTGCTGACTTTTCACGCCTCCCAACTCGGAAATGCCGTAAAGCTCGGCTGGGAAACTGCCTCTGAGATTCAAAATGAGGGATTTTTCGTTCAGCGAAGCATTGATGCATTGCTGTGGGAATCACTGGATTTTGTGGCTGGTCAAGGAAATTCTAACACTACACAAACCTATGGGTATGAAGATCGTGTGCCGGGAGACGGGAGGTATTTGTATCGGCTCCAGCAGCGGGATATTGATGGGAAAGTTTCGTATTCCCCTACGGTCGAGGTGCTGGTCACGCATGCGCTCGAGTTGGGGTTGAAGCTTTATCCTGTTCCTGCTACGACAACCCTCACGGTAGAAGGTGTGCCCGGCAGTTGTATGCTCCTGGGAGCTTTGGGACAAGTCATTGAAGTCCGAAAGGTTGGCTACGAGCCTAGTACATTTGATGTCAGTGTGCTTCCGCCCGGGATGTATTACCTTCGGATCCAAACCGAAGATCAGGGACTCGTTCAAGGTAGATGGCTAAAGCAGTAGGCGGGCTTCCAAAATATTGCTACCAATGGTCGCAAAGGAAGGCGTGGGAATTTTTCCGCTTCATACCAGTGCAAATCGTTGTCTGCTGACTGTAGCACTCTCTGAAAGAGAGAAATTATAAGCTGATGATGCAAAATCTTTGTGCTTGGCTGTTCCTATTATGCTTCGCGCCGATGGGATGCTTTGCACAAAGCATTTCTCGGATCGACAGCCTCTTGGCATCCCTAGCGGAGCAGCAAACGCCCAAAAACCAGCTTAGGACACTCAGTCACCTTTTTTACGCAAGCCTCTACAAAGACCCTGATTGTGCACGAAGTTTTGCCGTGGAAGAGCTACGAATCGCTACCAGTTCCATGGACAGCATCGCTCTGGGCTTGGCCTATTATCATCTTGGCGTGTATCATCACAGTGCTGGCTTGGTGGATTCTGCTATGTACTATTTCAAGCAGTCACTTCAGATCAACGCTTCGATCCGACACGAGAAGGGATTGATCCTTGGGAGACACGCCTCCGCGATTCTGGCCTACGAGCAAGGCAATCATAACTATGCTCTGGATTTATTAAGAGAGAACATCATCCTGCTGACGAGTCCCGGCCAAGATATATCGGAGCTGGCCACGAGTTATGACCTGCGAGGCCAAGTACACCACCAGCAGGGCAAGCACTCCTTGGCGATGAGCAGTTACCTAGAGGCTCTTGCCTTGCACAAGCAGTTCGACAAGCCTCACCGCAAAGCAGATATTTTGCTCCACATCGCCGATCTGGAGATGGATCACCGCTATTACGGCCAGTCGCTGATATATAGCCGCGAAGCCCTTGAGATTTACGAAGGTCGGGAGGATGTCTATTACCAGGCCGAGACCCACAAGAAGATTGGAAAAGCGTTATTTGCCCTCGGCCAAGTCCCAGAATCGCGCCATCACTTGGAGCTTGCCATCGTTCTCGCCCAAGAAATGGGGGCCACCGATGTGCTTGCCGCCGCCAAGATTATTTTAGGAAGGGTGCAACGAGCTGAAGGTCAATTTACTGCATCGCTGAAAAGCTTGACAGAGGGCCATCAACTGTCCGAGCAAGATCGCTCGGCGGATTACACCCTCGAATCGCTTACTGAAATGGCTTTGACCTATCTGGCCATGCAACGTCCCTCAGCAGCACTACCTTTGCTCGATCGAGCAGTTCAAATCGCCCAAAGTATTGGCGCGCCCGAAGCACTTCGGCAGGCTTACCTCTATCGATCTGAGACGCAGGAGCGAATGGGAGAATCTCGAAAGGCGCTCTCAGACTATCGCCTTTACCACGCGCTGAGTGACACGCTCTACAATGCGACCAAGTCACAGCAAATCGAAGAGCTCAGAACCCGCCTTGAGATAGAGCGAAATGAGCAAGCTCTCTTGCGGCAAGTGCAGGAAAATGAGCTGTTGCGTCAACGGGCCGATCTCAGCGCGCTGCGTCTTCGGTCGCTGTGGATCGGTAGTGTCTTGATCCTTGCCCTTGGGATCCTCGCTTTCCTGTGGCACCGACAGCGCAGCCTTCGCCGCGAAGTCGTGCAAAAGCTGGAAAAGAAAGCATTGGAACGAGATGTAGAACATTACAAACGAGAACTGACCACTCGCACGCTCCACATCGTGTCAAAAAACCAGCTCCTTGCACACCTCAAGCGCGACATTGAGCAACTGGAGGTGGAGGGAGAGACCCGTCAACGCTTCAAGCCATTGGTAGGAGCCATCGATGCCAATATGCGTAATGACGGCGACTGGGAGCAATTCGAAGAAATTTTTCTCACGGTATATCAAGGCTTCGAGGAGAAAATTGCCCAATCCTTTGAAGGATTGACCGGTCACGAGCGTCGCTTGATTTGCCTCATGAAGATGGACCTTTCTACGAAGGAAATGGCTGCGATTCTCAATATTACACCTGACAGCGTCAACAAAGCCCGCTATCGCCTTCGCAAAAAGCTTGTGATTGATACAGATGAATCAATTCAGCAAGTTATTCACGGTCTGTAAGCGACTTTTCACATTTTGGGGTGAAACTAGGTTCAGGGAACAGGAAAGAGAGATTCTGCGGCTGGCAGTCGCAAGGAATGGTCAGCGAAATGTGAATCATTCGTGAACAACACGCCATGTCGAAAGATGGAGCGGAGCGAAAACGAGCATTCTTGCACGCTTTCACTCCGCGCTGGTGTAGGCTTGATTGTATGATCTTGCAATCCTGATGCTGGGCAAGTCCTATATTGCCAGCGGTCCCACGATCACATTGCGGTCCATGTCGAAATAGACGTATGTTTGCCCGGCTCCGTCAAAGATTGCCATCACGACGCGGCTGTTCTCCGACCCATCGCTATTGACCACGTGCAGACGCAGCGCTGCGCCTACAGCATCAAAGGGTATGGCGACTGGTGCATCGCGGTTGCGGACTTGTAGGTCTTTGATGGAGCGCGGCACGCTGAATTGACCCGACTCGAACAGCGTGTACTCTGTGCCTTCAAAGTTGAACAGGCAAGCGATCTCTCGTGTGCCGACGGATACGTCCATCGCGGCACCGATGGCGGTGAAGGGACAACTGTAAGGGGTGCCCCACTGCCATAATTCGTACACCGGCGAAAAGGAACCGTTTGCAGGTCGATAGGCCGAATATTTGGTGCCGTCCTTGCTGAAAAAATAAGTCTTTCTGGGGTCACTGTCCGTGCGGATATTGACGGAAGCGCCCACACCGCTGTTTCGGAAGGGATGGGTATTATCTACACCCCATTGCCAGATACCAAAAGGGCCGGTGATGGCGCCTGTTCTGGCGTTAACATTCACGTATTGGTTGGAGACGCGGTCAAAGAGAGAGATTTTGGACACGTTATTGCCCACCACAAAACAGGCGGCGCCCACGCTTTGAAGCGCATCGGTAAAGGTGACGAGGCCGCCAGTCACATTTTCGCATTCCGTCACAGTGTATTTGGTGGCCAGATTAGCGGCTACGACGATGGAGGGATCCTCCAAGCTGCGCACGACATAGGAAATCGGCGCGCCGTTGTTGATGGCTCCGCCTTCTTCGATGAAGGTTTTCACGTCGTCCATATCACCGATCAGGGCACCAGCAGCCAGTCCAGCGTCACCACCATAGGCATAGCCTGAGACGTTCACATTTGACAATTCGTTCACGCTCTCTACCTTGATGCCGCCCCCGCCGCTCACAAGACCACCATTGAACGAGGCTGTAACGGCAGCTTTGATTTCCTCCGTACTCTGTGTCGATTGGATCAACAAGTAAAATATTCGCCCATAGTTGACGGAGGAAATGTAGGTCGCAGGATTGCCGGGTTGCACATATTTTTGCAAATCGGCGGGAGTCACGCTGGGGTCAAAAGCCGTGGACACATTCGGGATGTCATACACAATGGAGTAGAGCGACTGGGTCACCTTGACAAACACACTACTGAAGGAGTTTGAGCTGTTGTAGCTGAAGGAGCCCTTCACTTTGGTGCCAAGGCTAGCATATTGCGCATTCATTTTTACCCCCAACTCATCCAGAGAGCGCACCTCCTCGCGGGTGAAGGAAATGTTGGCCGTAAGGGTGCCGTTGTTGCTGCCGATGAGGTCGTTGGTGGCCTGTGCGATGGAGGAAAAGCTGACCTCGGGCACGGTCTTCTTCACAATGGTAGAGCCGTTGAGGGTATTGATGGTGATGGTGCCGGAGCCGCGTTTCAGCGGGATGATGCGGGGAGCGCCCTCGGAGACCGATTTCCCCTGAAGGAAATTGCCCGGATACACGATTTCAGCATTGTTGGAGGCAAAGAGCACAAATTCATCTGCGTTTTGCGAAAGATCCACCTCAAAGGCCTTGCAAGCCCAGATGTCGTCATCAATGAGTTCTTGGGAAGCCTCGCCGTGCAGCGTATCTACCACAGTGAAGACAGGTGGATTCTCGATCGTGCCGCTTTGGTTCACGACTGCGGCGAAGTCAAGTTCTCCTATCGGCTCTTTGTCTTTGTCGCACGCCAGGAAGAAGAAACTGAATACCAACAGCAGGGAAGCTAAGAACTTGAAATGTGGCTTTTTCATGTGGGTAGATAGAGAGTGAAAGGATTGATAATCACCCTCGCAACCTCCATGATCTCAGCTACAAAACCTGAAAAGCGGAATGGACAAATGATGGACAGACTGAAAATAGATGCTCGATTCATTCGATCCAGATGCCGCATGCGGGGCGGTGTGTGAGAAAAGAAGCAGCAAGATTTAATTCAAAATACTGACAGTCAATTATTTATTTTAGAAACGTAGAAAAGCTTGCGGATAAATTCGAGAATAGTTGCGTAGCTAAATGGCTACGCGTATATTAGGTAGTCAAATGACTTCATGATGAATCTGAGACGAGACGTATTTCAAGCAATCGCCGACCCTACCAGAAGGGCGATCCTGCTCTTGGTGGCCTCGCAATCAATGACTGCGGGTGCGATCGCCTCCAACTTCGACACGGCCAGACCGACCGTTTCGAAGCATTTGCAAATACTCACTGAGTGTGAATTATTGGAGCAAAAACAGCTCGGGAGAGAAATATTCTATCTCACGAATGTCCAAAAAATGAAAGAAGTGGCGGACTTTGTCGAGCCATTTCGCCAGATGTGGGAGGATAGGTTCGATGCCTTGGAGGCCTCAATGAAAAAGTACAAACCAACCCACTAGGTCATGAGACAGCGAAAAACAAATGTCAGTGCAGAGGATGGCAAGCAGGACCTCGTTGTCACCAGAGAATTTGACTTGCCCCTGTCTCTGCTTTTTACCGCTTTCATTGAACCCGATGCGGTGGAGCAATGGATGGGAACCAAGGTGCTGAAACTGGATTCCAAGCGACACGGAAGTTATCAGTTTGAAACCACCGATCCTTTGGGAAATACACACCGATTCAACGGTACCATCCATGAATGTGTGCTACACGAGAAAATCACGCGCACATTTGAAATGGAGAACACTCGTTTTCCCGTCCAACTCGAGTTTTTATCTTTTGAGCCACTGACGCCAGACACCAGCAGACTCACCATGCACATCATCTACCAGTCGGTCGCAGTCAGAGACAGCATCTTGAGGCTGCCTTTTGTGCAAGGAATCAACATGGCACATGACCAACTTCAAGAAATCATGAGCCATTCACCCCAATCACCATGAGAAAGCGAAACAAGATCATCTATTGGATAGCAACCATTTGGTTGTGCCTTGGAATGGTTACGACGGCGGTTGTGCAGCTGATTCCTCTGGAAGAAGAAGTGGAGAAGATGACAGCTTTGGGGTATCCCATTTATTTTCTAGCCATCATCGGAGTATGGAAATTACTGGGTGCGCTGGTAATTCTGATTCCCAAGTATGGGCTGTTGAAAGAATGGGCCTATGCGGGGTTTTTCTTTGTGATGTCAGGAGCTATATTTTCACACGTTGCTCAGGGAGATGACGCTGTCGAATATATCGGACCTGCGCTGTTGCTATTGTTAACCGTGGTTTCGTGGTATTTCAGGCCTGCCGATAGGAGAATCTTTTCCTCTATATCACTTTCAGTATCATGAATTCTGAAGTAGATAAATACCTCATCGACGGCTGCATGCGCTGCAAATTCGGGGGAACTCCCGACTGCAAAGTCAACGATTGGCGTGAAGAGCTTGAAATCCTGAGACAAATTGTACTGGACTGCGGGCTGACCGAAGAACTCAAATGGGGCGTTCCCTGCTACACTCATGATTCCAAAAACATCGCGATTGTGAGCGCTTTCAAGGATTATTGTTCCTTGAGTTTTTTCAAAGGTGCATTGCTAGAAGATCCTCACGGGATCCTTGACAAGCCAGGGGAACACTCACAATCCTCCCGATTGATCAAATACACCGACCCAGAAAGTATCCTGGAGCAGACGGAAATCCTAAAAGAGTATATTTTTCAGGCCGTAGAAGTGGAGAAAGCGGGATTGAGGGTAGAATTGCAGCAAAAACCGGAACCTATTCCCGTGGAGCTGATGAATAAATTCGAAGAACTTCCGGCGCTGAAGAAAGCATTTTTTGCGTTGACTCCGGGTCGTCAAAGGGGGTACATCATCTATTTTTCTCAGCCCAAGCAATCCCAAACGAGAGAATCCAGAATCGAAAAATGCCTCCAAAAAATATTCAATGGAGAGGGCCTGAACGATAAATATGGTCGTTAAAAGTGGATTCGTGAAGGAATCAAACGGTTCTTTGCAGGGAAAACTGTGGCATCTTCATATCATGATTTTTGAAAAGGAGTAAACTAAAGCTATGCTCACAAACATTCATCCAAAGTTGCCGATGAGGAACAAGGCGGTGACAAAAGAATATTACCTCCAGCAAATGGGGTTTCAAGATATTGGAGGTAGCGAGTTCGATGGTTACCTCATGATTCAGAAAGACAACATACAAATACATTTTTTTGAGTTCAAAGCACTCGATCCAGCCGAGAACTACGGGCAAGTTTATATCAGGACAAACAATGTGGAGGCGTTGTATCAAGATTTTTTGGATAAAGGAATTGCCATTCACCCACATGGGAGCCTGGAAACAAAACCCTGGGGACAAAGGGAGTTTTCTTTGCTCGACCCGGACAATAACTTATTGACATTTGGGCAGGATATGGTGGAAGGGTGTTAACTTATGCATCAACCCAAAGCTTCGCAGATCTAAAGACCAGGAGGGACAAAATGGAACATTTCATATGCGAACAAGTCATTGGGCAGCTAGAGAAGCGGAAGGGAGGATATTTCTACCTAAAAATTGACGCCGAGATCATCCATCAATTTCAAAACAAGCGTCATACGCGATTCATTTGCACGCTCGACAACACAATCACCTTCCAATGTGGACTGAATCACCTAGGTGATGGAAACTTTTTCATCATTTTATCAGCCAAAAACTTATCAGCAGTCGGCAAAACCCTGGGGGACAACATCTCCTTTGAACTGAGAGAAGATCCCAACCCCTTGGGTGTAGAAATACCAGAAGTGTTGGAAGCGATCCTGGCGCAAGACGAAGTCATGAAGGCCATCTTCGAAGGCCTCACGCTCGGCAAAAGAAGAGGCATCATTCACTCCGTCAACAAAATCAAAGACATTGACAAGCAAATCCAAAAGACCATCCAACTGATCATGGAGAGTGCAAAGGCATGATTCTATCAGCTAACGTAGCGGTCAGAAGGCCGCAGGATATATCCTGGTTTCTGGATAGGTGTGGGTGAGGTTTGTGGAAGATTTGGTATGTTTAGAAAGGATGGACAGAAATAGGTTTTTTTGTGAAAAACTGGCTTTTAAACACTCTTCAGCAATTAATTCTCTCAGCGAGCAAATAACCAACATCATGATGAAAAGACCAGATCCCAACAGCACGAAAGTCAAAGGATTGGCTAAAATTGCAAGCTTGCGCCTACCGATGTTTTGCCTGCTCGTGCTCGAGATGAACTTGTTGTTGAGTCCGCTCCTTGCACAGCAGGTGCAGGCAGATGCGTATCCGGTTGGGAATCCTTTGGGGTTGCCTGTCAACCCGGTAGGCGGCGATTTTAGCCCTATGACCTCCAATGTGAAAGTGTATGGTGCGATCCATTCTGCAGAAAGCTGCTCATACGACCCAGATCGAGACCTCCTTGTGGTGGTGAATCGCGGTGTATCGCAGAGTATGCAGCCCAACGATGCCTTTGTTTCACTCATCAACCACGACGGATCGGTGCATACCCTTCGATGGATAGGGCTTCAGCAACCCAAGGACCGCAACAGCCTCACGCCTCCGCTAGTCTTGAATGATCCGCTGGGCAGCGATATTGTGAACGGGATGCTCTACATCTGCGATCGTGAGGACGGTCCTGGGGAGGACGATCCTAGCAGAGCCGTCATTCATCAGTTTGACATGAAGACGGGAGCGCCTGTGAAATCCATCACTTTGAAGGATTCCCCTTGGATCAACGATATTGCTGTGACGGAAGACGGAATGATGTACACCACACAAACCGGGGACATGGGAAGTAATCCCGATCCACAATCCTGGCGGGTATGGAAAATTTCTCCCGAAGGAGATATTTCTGTGTTTGCCGTTGGCGGCCCACTCCATCAACCCAACGGCATTGCGTTTGATCCGGAGGGAAACATTGTCGTCGTGAATTATGGGAATACCAGTGTGCTGACCTACTCACGAGAGGGGGAGTTGCTCAACACGGAAGCATCCACGCAACCTGGTGGCGATGGCCTGGTGATCACGCCTGACGGCACCAAGTACGTATGTAGTGTGCGCGAAGGCGGTGTGTTTCGCATACGTCCCGGAGAGTCTGCGGAGCTGATTGCCGAAAACATTCCCAGTGCGGCCTCTATGTGTTACGACCCCACAGCCAATCAGCTCGTGATTCCCATGACTGCTTACAGCGGGCTTGCATTCATTAAATTGGAGTAAGGTGGGGGAGATGTTTTATTCGCTCCAAAATTGCCGATTTTCAAATGCTATTTTCTGAGAAAAGAATCGAAATGGTGGCCATGAATGGTATTGTCACTGTATTGGTCCCGAAATTATGAGGGGAGTTTCTTCTTTCCTTACCACTGCTTGACCTGCCGGATCATATTTGCTGGGCAGTGGAGCGAAAGGCAAAAGTTATCGATTGCCCATTGAGGGCAACGATACTGTTTGATTACTCGGATAGTTGCCGAAAATTGTTTGGGATTTCGGCGAAATGGGAGATATTCATTTAAATTAATTCGGAAAAGACGCCAGAACTTGGATTCATGTAAGCGTGATCTTTCAATCAAAATATGACATAGGGCGAGACGAGTCTGTTGTTTTATATTTATTACGACACTTTTAGTAATTAATGTCTTTTGTCAAGATATCGATCCTTTCACACCTGTTACAGTCAACTCACCGCTATTTAGCAGAGACGACGAAATACAGATTGGGGCTAAAGTCAACCCATTTGGAATTAACTACAAATTTGCTGAGCAATCAAAAAGTAACATATTGATTGTCAGTTTTCAACAATTGGGAAAAGAAACAAGTATCCTACTGGGTACAGGTGATTCCTCCGGGGTGCTTTATGGCGAGCTGGGATTTGGGTATTATCCCCAACCCCCAAAACAGAAAATACATTTGCTTGTGGGTGCCGGAAGGCAAAAATTTGAGGTTTTCCCCATTCATCAGACCACTGAAGGTGAGATTGTAATTAATTCAAAGGAACGATTTTATCAGTCGTGAAAGAATTATCTTATTCGAGGTAATGTAAATTGCATTTATTTCGACGTGTCGTAGTTTTGGCTTTTGTGAGGGCGAAGTTCGTTGTATCGCTAAATCCAGTTGGCGACTCGCCGGTAGGCTTTCTGCCCATCGCGGTAAGAAAAAGCATAAACCTCCTTGTATTTCAAGCTGTGCGATAGTCTTTTAGAAAAAATATTATCCATCAATCGATTTTTCTCATTACGGCTTACCCTTGCTTTTTCTTTCCAACAGCCTCCCCGTGAGCAGAAAAGAGGTGAATTGGCTGCCCCGGTCGGAGTTGAATATCTCAGGCTTGCCTTGGCTCAGGGTTCCCGCTAAGGCGCCATGGCAGAACTGAATTTCCATGTTGTTTGATAGTTCCCAAGCCAGGACATAACGCCTGTAGAGGTCCATAATGGCTATAAGGTAGAAGAAGCCCCCCCTCGACGGGAATGGAGGTGATATCGGTGGCCCACAATTGATTCGCCCTAACACGATCTCCAGCCCCTCGAAAAGATAGGGAAATATCTGAAGGTTAGGGGACTACAAACGCGTTTTGGGAGTGGGATAATGCGCTATGATGCCCGCCTTTCGCATCAGCTCCAGGTTCAGGGTCGTTTCGCCGACTGGCTGATAGTAGTGCATTGAGCGGGGCACCGACAGCAACTCGCATTGATGGCGAACGCTCAACTCCTCATGGCTGGCCTCGACCAGCTGCTTACGTTTGGACGAGCTATAGTTCTTCAACCTTTTATTTTGCCCGTTTCGCTCCATACTTCGACTACGCTCAGTACAAGTCTAGGGCGGACCGATTTCGTCATACAAGCGTGTGATTGCTTCGCTCCGATTGGCGGCTTCGCACTCCCTTTCCCGAAAATAGTCCCGGTATCCTACCTTGAATGACCTTCTTTCAACTCACGATTTGGTTGGGGTGAGGTTTATGCTTTTTGGCCAGATCCTGAAGTGTTTCGCATTCTCGTAACGCCTCTGAGGCTACTTTTGCCTTGATTTCTTTGCTGAAACTGCGGCATTTTCGACTCATTTTTTCAAGTTTTCGGGGTGAATTTATCACCTTAATACCTGCTCCTGAATTCAGGGGGAACTATAGGAATCCATTGATCCCACTCAATTCTTAT
>DAITMB010000119.1:0-15236 GCA_036835375.1 Bacteroidota bacterium | reverse complement strand
GGTTAGAGTACTCGTCTGGGGGGCGAGGGGCCGGCAGTTCGAATCTGCCCATCCCGACAGCACGACGGTGTCATCAACATGATGGCACCGTTTTTTTGGGCCCGTACTCATCTTTCAGAGGAAATGGATCAAGCCTGGAACGTGTGCACCTACATATTTTGACCTGAGTTTTCGACCCGAGGTCGAGTCATCGAAAGGCCATTACATAGCTCAAATGCCTTTGAAAGATGCATGGAGCCAGCGCGGTGCGTCCTCCCGAAACTGGAAACACAGCGGGACATTTTCCACCCTGGAATTCAACAGATAGAGATTATCGTCTCCCAGTTTGATCGCTGATACACGTGCTATAATTAACATTGGAGCTTGACCCGTATTTCGTATATTCCCTTTCGATTCCACTTCCCAATCATTGAATCTTCCCCATTTATGAATCGATTGGCTACTTTCACTATTCTTTTATTGACTCCCTTCCTTTGTTGGACGTGCAAGAGCAGCCAGCTTGGACCAGATAGCTACGATAAGCGCCAGATCCGATTCGGTTCTGGCGGGGGATTCACGGGCGCTGTGACCACGTATGCCTTACTCGAAACCGGTCAGCTCTTTGAGCAAAGCATGGCTCAAGACAGTTTTAGTTTGCTGAGAGAATTGCCCCGCGCTCAGACAAAAGCGCTCTTCAAAGAGATCGAAGCTTCGGCCATCGACACTTTCCAATACACAAGCTACGGCAACTTCTATCATTTTGTAGAATGGAGAGACAAAGAGGGCCACAATCGCATCGCTTGGGCAAGCGATGACCCTAAAATTGACCCCACTTGGCGGACGATGTATGCCAGCCTCAAGGCAATTGTTCTTCCTACTGAATAGTGCTTTTCCCTGCGAAGTTCTTTCCTGGTTCATTACTCCAAAATCTACCTGCCATGCAACGACTTTTTACTTGCTTTCTCTTCTCCGTGCTTATCGGAGGACTCTCCCACGCACAAGCGCCTTATCGAAGCTTCTCCAACAAGGAAAAATCCGCTCAGCCAGCTCCTTCGCAGGAAAGCCCTGTCCCGGTGTTTCAATCTCAGGCGCCACACCTTCACATGATGCTCCCGCCTTCGGACTTTGTGCCGATCCCCGGCACCCCCAATGAGCGCAGAAGTGCAGGCCCTTTGACCCAAATTGCGAACTACGACATCATCTACCATCCGCAGGATGGCACCCCGATTTGGATTTCCGGACATCGTATCGAAAGCGGTGCTGTTCCAAGCAGCTCAGAAGCGCTCGTGGAAAACGCGTTGGTCCTTCTCGAATCAATGAGTCCGATCTTGCCGCTCAACGATGTGCGGCTATCGCTCCAGCCAGGCCAAGCTTCTTTGGATGATCTTGGCATCGGTCATGTCCAATTCTTTCAGATCTGGGGAGATATTCCAGTCAGAAGCCGCGAAATCCGGGTGCATACCTATCCTGGAGGCCGCATTGTGGTCAATGGCCGAATGACACCCATGGCTCAACTTCCTTCTGCCGACCCAACCATCGATGCGTTTTCGGCAGGACAACTGGCCTTGACTGAAGTAGCTCACCACCACCCAGTGGTAGCGCTTTCGCCCGAGCATCAAGCCATTCTTCAATACGAAGGACCACAGACACGCTTGGTCTGGTATCCTATGCCGGGCGTTGTCCGCGAGATGCGGCTGGCATGGGAGGTCACCACCCGCCCTAATTTCGTTCATCGCTGGGAATATCTGATTGACGCACACAGTGGCGAGATTCTCCTTGAGTACGATCACACGTGCTCCATCGGTCCCACCACGGCCAACGGCACCGACCTCAATGGCAATAACCAGACGGTGAATGTATTTCAGGCGCAGAATGGCGTCTATTACCTCCTGAATGCTGCAAAGTCGATGTACAAAGGTCCCTCATCGGCCCTCCCCTCTGCTGGAGATGGATTTATTTTCACGGGAGACTGGGGAAACAACAATCCCTCCACAGCCAATTATTCCGAGATCACCTCGAACAACAACACCTGGAATTCACTCGGCATTTCCGCACATCACAACGCCTCCTTGTCGTATGATTATTTCCAATCGACCTTTAACCATCAGTCCATCAACGCGCAGGGCGGCGACATGCTCTCCTTTGTGAATGTGGCCGATGATGATGGCACAGGACTCGACAATGCCTTTTGGAATGGCGTGGCGATCTTTTATGGGAATGGAAAATCGGCTTTCAGGCCGCTGGCAGCGTCGCTGGATGTCGCTGGCCACGAGATGGCCCACGGCGTGATACAAGCGACGGCCAACCTAGAATATCAGGGAGAATCTGGGGCGCTCAATGAGTCTTTCGCGGATATTTTTGGTGTGATGATCGACAGGGATAATTGGCTCCTGGGAGAAGACGTGGTGAAACCGCAGTTTTTTCCGTCGGGCGCCTTGCGCGACATGTCCGACCCGCACAATGGTGGTAGCTCGCTGAATGACAACGGCTACCAGCCGCGGCACACCAGCGAGCAGTACACGGGCACCCAAGACAATGGCGGCGTGCACATCAACAGTGGAATTCCCAATTTTGCTTTTTACAAATTCGCGACGGCGACCACCAAAGCCAAGGCGGAGCAAGTGTTTTTCCGCGCACTCAAGCAATATCTCACCCGGTCGAGTCAATTTCTGGATGCACGCCTCGCTGTGGTACAAGCTGCAACCGACCTCCACGGTGCCAATTCGGCGGAAGTCGCTGCGGTCAGGACTGCTTTTGACCAGGTAGGAATCCTCAATGGACAAGGCGGCAACTATGAGCCAACCGTGCCCACCAATCCCGGTCAAGAGTTCATTGTGAGCACAGACATCAACGCCTCAGATCCTACGGCGCTCTACCTCTCTTCTACCGTTGGAACCAACTATCAGGCACTGAGCCAGACAGCTCACAAGCGGAGAATCAGTGTGACCGACGATGGCGAAGAAGCCTACTTTGTGGGAGTAAACCACAATATCTTCGGAATCTTCGTCAATCCGAATGCTACCCAGGAAACGGAACTCACTACTAATCAATATTGGGATAACATCGCCGTCTCTAAAGATGGAAACCGCATTGCTGCGGTCTCGCGCTTCATTGACACCGCGCTCTGGATCTATGACTTTGGGCTCCAGCAGTGGAGTAAATATCGCCTTTACAATCCCACATTTGCCACGGGCATCAGCACGGGCGATGTGTTGTATGCAGATGCCATTACCTGGGACCATACGGGCCAATATGTCCTCTACGATGCTTTCAACCGCATTGGGTCGCAGTTCGGAGCCGACATTGAATACTGGGATGTAGGCTTGATCCGCGTCTGGAACAACTCGACCAACACATTTGGGGATGGCCTCGTCACCAAGCTCTTCAGCAACCTCGATCAGGGGATCAGCGTGGGAAATGCAGTGTTTTCGACCAACTCCCCGACCGTGATCGCCTTCGATTATTTCGATGCCAATTCGAATGAAACTTCGGTCTTTGCGGCAAATATTGAAACAGGAAATGTGGGATTGATCTTCGAACAGTCGATATTGGGCGTGCCCGCTTACTCCAATCAGGACGACAAGTTGATTTTCAATGCAGAGACCAGCGGCGGCGATGAGGTGATTGCGGTGATCAACCTTGGTCCGACCAAGATCAATCCAGCGAATGGCGCTCAAGCCACCGTATTGATCCCCGACGCGAAGTGGGGAATCTGGATTGCTAAAGGGCAGCGCGACATCAACCTCAGCCGAGCAGATGCTTTGGCGGGAATACACATTCTAGCCTATCCTAATCCCATGCAGGACCTGCTCCAAGTGGAAATCAGTGACCTGCCTGCTGGCGGCGGTACGGTGAAGCTGTTCGATCTCACAGGCAGAGAAATGGCGCACACTGCTTGGGCAAATGCACAACAAGGTCCGGGCAAATGGTCATTCTCCACCAGCGGGTTTCCTGCCGGGATGTATTTATTGGAAATCAATACTTTACAAGGCAAGAAGGTCCTGAAAGTGCAGAAATAAGGGTGAAAAGACCTTCCATTGGATGATCAAAATCGATGTCGCCTTCAGTCCTTCTACTGGACCGAAGGCGATTTTTTTTCAGAAAAGCATTGGGGCTGACCTCATCACAAAACCCGGCTTTTGAGGGGGGAAAAAGAATTAAAAAGCCCTTTCCCCGATACCGAATTCCCGAACAAATTCACCTTTCGGGCCAGGAGCAACGCTACTTGACAGCAGGAGGTGAGAATCAACGCATGCTCTACCGGACAGCATGATTGACTCAATTTTAGATCTCTTTTCCAAATCAGTTGATAGAGGAAGGATATTTTGCGTATTTGAAATAAAACTTTGAATCCGCATTTTATGCAACCCAAGCAGATATTCGCCCTGATGGTGGGCATTGACAAATACCAATCTCCTGTTCCTCCTCTGGAGGGCTGTGTCAATGATATGCGTGCATTTGCCGACTTTGTCGAGCTGAGAACAAAGCGCAAAGGCATTCCGCTCCACCTCAATATTCTGGAAAATCAATTCGCCACCCGTTTCAAGATTGTGGAGCAATTTGAGCAGCATCTTCGCCAGGCAGGTAAGGATGACATGGTGGTCTTCTACTACTCCGGCCATGGCTCTCAAGAGCCTGCGCACAAGGTGTTTTGGCCCTTGGAAGAAGATCGGAAAAATGAAACCCTCGTGACCTACGATAGCCGTCAACCTGACGGTATGGACCTGGCTGACAAGGAATTGGCTACCCTGCTCGACATGATCGCCCGCAAAGGGACCCACATCAGCGTGGTCATGGATTGCTGTAATTCCGGCTCAGGCACCCGGTCTGCTTTGGTGGAAGAATCGCCTGCAAAGACGCGCGTGAGACAGACACCCGACTTCAAAGGTCTTCGTCCCCTGGATAGCTATATTTTGCCAAGAGAAGGCGTCAACACTCGGGGCGCTTTTCACTTTGAAGGAAATGTCGGCGAAAAGCTCATTGTTCCTACTCCCCGCCACGTGGCGATGTCTGCCACGCAGCCTTTTGAGCTCGCCAAAGAGACTTGGCTCGGCGGCACACCAAGGGGCGTGTTCACCTACAGCCTGCTGGAAGTGCTTGGTCAGGCAGTAGGTCCCCTTTCTTATCAGGATGTGCTGCGCCAGGTGAGAGGCTTGGTGAAGCAGCGCACTTCCGACCAATCACCTCAACTCTACGCTGAGCAGGCCGCCGATGCTTCATTAGAATTTTTGGGAGGAAGCACCACCCAAAATACCAACTTCTTTTACCTCTCACACAACGCGCAACTCGGCTGGGAGATCGACGCTGGTGCGACACAAGGTCTTCGCGCTGGCGGAAGCAAAGATACCCGCTTAGCGGTGTATGATCAGCAAGCCACGGACCAGGATCTGGTGAACCCACGCAAAGCCAAAGGGGAGGTATCTGTCAAGGAGGTAAGGGTCGCCAGCAGTGTGGTGCGACTGGAAGGAAGCCTCTCGCTCGACAGGGGCGTGAGATATCGCGCAAGGATCTCTCAAATGTCCTCCTCGCCATTGTTGGTCCACGTCCGCGGAAACGATCCCCACGGGATCAATACGGCACAGGTCGCCATTGGAGAAGAGGGAGACCCTTCGATCTACCTACGACACATCGCTCAACCTGCCGATGCAAACTACCATGTGGTGGTGCGCAACAACCAATATGTGATCATCCGGCCTACCGACGCCGACGACCAGCCACTCGTGGAGCAACTCGACGGTTACTCTGCGCCTCAAGCGCGAAAACTCGCTTCCTACCTTGTGCATATCGCCAAGTGGGAGCGAGTCATGATGATGAGCAATCCCGGCAGCCGCCTTCCTTCTTCCGCCATCAAGCTCGACTTGCTGGAGCCACAGCAAGACCAGTTGATTGTACCGGGCAGGACGGGCTACGAATTTTTGGTGAAGACCCAGGGCAATCCCGGCGACGCCCCGCGATTTCGGGTCCGGCTCACGAATCGCAGCGGCGAGAAGCTCTTCGTTTCCCTTCTCTACCTCGGAAGCCAATTCAACATTGAGCCTTCGCTTCTCGCCCAAGGTGGTCTCTGGCTAGATCCCGGTGCCGAGGCTTTCGCTTTGAATGGCCGCAGCATCCAGGCCCGCGTGGACCCGGGCCACATTGCCATCGGCAGGACCGAAGCGCAAGAAACTTTTAAGGTCATCTTTGCTACCTCTGAACTCAACACCGCCACAATGAAGCAAGACAGCCTCGCGGCACCACAAGCGAGTACACGGTCTTTGATCTTTGATGAAGGACCATCCGGAGCGAATCAGGAAGCGTGGAACTGTGACCAGACCATGATCACCGTTCGTGCGGTGTAAGCGCTTTCTATTGTGGAGAGGAACCAGCAACTTTCCCCTTCTTTTTTCCACGTGGCGGGCTATGCAAGAGGCACGATCGCAAATTTCGAGAAGGGAGAGATTGGACCAATGAAAGTTGGCCTAAGCCAACGCCCCGGATTTGCGTCGGGATTTCCATCGAGTCGAAGATCACCATCCTTGGGGGATCAAGGAATAAAACCGAGCTTGCCGAGGTGCTGCTGCCTTTTCATGACAAAACCATTGCAGCTTAGAAGCCAAGATGGCCTACACTAATGTTTGGCGCTTTCCTGAATTCGCACCTGCACGAGTCCCACATCCCGCCTCGAAAGGCGCCTAAGAATCATTATGGAGTCGATTCAACACTATATCAAGGAAGGTATTCTCTATGAACCTGTTATTCCTGACATTCACCAGTGGCCGATCGCCCAGCTGTTTACCCACAAGGATCAATTCCTGGGGGAGGTGATGGAAGATGCCATCGACCGGATGCGCAGTTACTCTGCCAAGGAGGGATTGAGCTTGTCGGACTTGATTGAGCGAACGATGTTCCTGGAGCGCGTCCGAATGAAGGAAGATCCGTGGAGGGTGGATCCCAAGGACGAAGGAAAGTTTTGGTCTCAAATCAAGAAGGACCTTGTGATGAATGAGCAACTGGAGCATGACCTCGGCTCATTTGACGCCAGAACCCAGCGAATGCTGCGCGACATTACCAGCCGCTACGCACATGAGATCGTGAACACTTTCAAGCCTGGGTCTTACCATTTCGCCAAAAGATTTCTCCCCTTTTTCTTCTCTACGCTACTCAATGCCTCAGCTGGCAAGACCATCAAGTCCATGATTTGGCACAGCGTGCAGTTGCAGGAGCGGGTACACTTATTGGGACATATCCCGGAGATTCGAAATTTGGCCAAAAAGGGGACTGTGATCCTCGTGCCCACCCACCTGAGTAATGTGGACTCTATCTTGGTGGGGTGGAGCCTTCATGCCATCGGAATGCCCGCCTTCATTTACGGCGCCGGACTGAACCTTTTTAACAACCAAGTCCTGGCTTACTTCATGAGCCGACTGGGTGCCTATCGGGTGGACCGTCGCAAGCGCAATCCCATCTACCGAAGCACCTTGGATGCCTACTCCACGGTCGCGATTCAGGAAGGTGTGCACAGTTTATTTTTTCCGGGAGGAACCCGTTCCCGGTCCGGAGAGATCGAAAAAACTCTCAAACTCGGGCTGCTCAGCACGGCCATGGAAGCCCAGCGAAGAAATTTTCTCTACAAACCAAGGGGCATTTCAGAGAAAATATTCATCGTGCCCATGGTCATGAGCTACCATTTTGTGCTAGAAGCCAAGTCGCTCATTCGGCAGCACCTCACTGCCACGGGACAGGAGCAGTACTACATTCTCAATGACGAATCGGCCTCTTATACCAAGTTCCTCTCCTTCATCTGGAACACCTTTCGCTCTAGCTCTGACATTGCGCTGTCCTTCGGAAAACCGATGGATCTATTTGGCAACTTTGTCGATGAGCAAGGAGTGAGTTATGATATGCATGGAAGACCCATAGACATTAGGGCCTACTTCCAGTCTGGTAAAGACATCACCAAGGATCAGCAGCGAGACAACGAATACACCCGCATGCTGGGGGAGAAGCTCGTGGAGCGATTTCATGTAGAAAACCACGTGTTTTCTAGTCACTTGGTGGCTTTTGTTGCCTTTGAGATGCTCCGTGCGCGCCACAAGAAATTGGACCTGTATGGCTTGCTGCGCCTCACTGAGGAAGACCGGCAACTCAATCGGGAGGAATTTGCACAGACTTGTGAAAGGGTAATTTCCAGGCTTCGTACCTTGGCCGATCAAGGAAAAGTGCACCTGGCGCAGCACATGATCAATGATACCCCCTCCATTGTGGAGCACGGGGTCAAAAACTTAGGCATTTTTCATGACCAGCGCCCCCTGATCTTCCAAGATGAGAAGACCCTCGTCACTGAAAATATGAACCTTTTGTTCTACTATCACAATCGTCTCGAAGGATATGGGCTCAAATACTACATCTGACACCCGCTCTGGGGTCATCGGTGCGGGGAGTTTTGGGCTGGTCGTGGCTAATCTTCTCGCCAAAAACAAGCAGCAAGAAGTCTATCTCTACGCGCGCAGGCCCGAGGTAGTCGAAGAGCTGCTCGCTACCCGCAGCTATCAGGATCGAAAATTGGATCCTCGCGTGATCCCGACACATGACCTTGAGGAGGTGGCGACCCGATGCCATTTGCTGATCCCGGTGATTCCTTCGGAGAACTTTCGCGATCTGATTCGACAACTTTCGCCTTTTCTGCGGCCCGACCACTTGATGGTCCATGCGACCAAAGGCTTTGATGTAGAACTGCGAGAAGGCGAGACCCTTCAGCGACTACAGTCCCTTGAAAAGTCGCGCGTGAAGACGATGACCCAGGTCATCATGGAGGAATCCGTGGTGAAGCGTGTGGGTTGCATGGCCGGACCGAACCTTGCCAGCGAGATTGAAGAGGGGTACCCTGCCGCCACTGTTGTTGCCAGTCGATTTGAAGAAGTCATTCGCGCTGGTCAAAGCGCCCTTCGCAGCCCCATGTTTCGGGTACACGGCAGCACCAACTTGCTCGGGATAGAGCTCGCGGGTGTGCTGAAAAACATCATGGCCATTGGTGCGGGGATTCTTCACGGAATCGGATATGGCGACAATACCCTCGCCTTGCTGATCACCAGAGGCATGGCAGAAATGATCACCATCGGGAAGGCGCTTGGCGCAGACCCAAAGGCATTTTTAGGACTGGCAGGGATCGGTGATCTAATCGCTACTTGCTCCAGCCCCCGCAGCCGCAACTACACGGTAGGGTTTCGCCTCGGTAAGGGCGAAAAGTTAGACGATATTTTGGTTTCTATGGAAGAAGTCGCCGAAGGCGTGAAGACCATTTGTCTGGTCAAAGCACTCGCAGCTTTCCATCGGATTCCGTGCCCGATTACCCAGGCCTTATACAAGACCCTCTACGAAGACCTAAGCCTCGACCGCGGCATTCAACTGCTCATGGAGTATCCCTTTACTGAAGACGTGGAGTTTCTCTGAGCACATGCTAGCCAGGTGCTGGGGTCGCTCTTTTTCGCATCTTGTCTAGCCTCGATTCGAATTAGTGGCCTTTTCCAGGTGCGTTCTAACAAAAAAATGGGGAAGAAACCGTCGTTCTTCCCCATTTGCTGTCTGGACCATGCCTCAAGCACAATGGCTTTTGGCCTTTTATTCTCCGCCGGTCCCTACTCCCAAATGACCTTGTCGGTAGAGTCATACCAAGTGCTGTAGTACGGCGAGTGTATTTTCTCCACTTGATTGCGCTTGACTTTGAGCGTCGGAGTCATGAGTCCATTGTCCACCGTCCAGTCTTCGTTCATGATCACGGCCTTTGAGATTTTCTCATAGGCTTCAAGTTCTTTGTTCACAGACTGAATCGACTGGGTGATACTTTCGGCAAGGCTTCCCTTGAGCTTGGCTTTGCCGCTGGCAGAAGGGACGACCAGGGCGATGGGCTGAGGAATACCTGTGCCCACGATGCAGATTTGCTCAATGTCGGTATTTTGGAGCATGGCCAGCTCAATCGGAGCGGGAGAAATGTATTTTCCTTTGTCGGTCTTGAACTGATCTTTGATGCGACCAGTGATCGTAAAATAGCCATCGTGGTCATATTCGCCAATATCGCCCGTCTTGAGATATCCCTCTTCATCAAACATTTCGGCGGTGATTTTCGGCTCTTTATAATAGCCCTTCATGAGACACTCGCTATAGATACGCAGCTCGCCTTCGGGGCTGATTTTGGTCTTTACGCCCTTTACAGGACGGCCCACGGATCCCTTCTTGTTGGCACCGACCAAGTTGTAGTGCGACAAGACACAATCTTCTGTCATCCCATAGGCTTGGTGCACTGTGATACCCAGTGACTGGAACCATTCCAGAAGGCTCACGGCAATGGGGGCAGCACCTACGGCTATGTACCCTTCTCGGTTGGCAGCGTAAAGTCCGATCGCTTTTTGAATTTTCTTACGAATAATGCCGTTGAGAATAGGAATTTTGAGGAGGGTATCGAGCTTGGATTGCGGCATTTTTTCGAGGACTTTCTCCTGAAATTTCGCCAAAATCCGTGGCACGGCGAAGAACATGTGGGGCTGCGTGGCAGCTAGATCAGCACCAAAAGTATCTAAGCTGTATGGGAAGGTAAAAGAAGCCCCTCGAAACACGCCGGCGATTTCGATAGCGATTCGTTCTGCCACGTGGCTCAAGGGCAAATAAGAGAAGTAGCGAGGGTTTTCGGGCAGATGGATGATGTCCAGAGAAGTAGCTGGCACTTTCGTAAAGGATTTTACGGTGTGCATCACCCCTTTGGGACTTCCTGTGGTGCCAGAAGTATAAATCAGCGTGATGAGATCATCCGGTTGCATCGTTGCGACTTGCTGGAGCGGCGAGTGATTGGCTACGAGTTGTTCCCATGTGAGCGCCTCTTTGATGCCATACGCCTCAACAGAAATAATGGGCATCGGCGGAATCCCGGCCTTTTGTCTCGAAAAGTCATCCATTTTCCCTACAAAAATGGCTTTGGACTCACTGTGTAGCAAAATCTCTTCGATCGAATCCGCTGTCAGAGTAGGATACAGTGGTACCGAAACATATCCCGCCATCATGATGGCAAAGTCCGCCATCATCCAGTGGGCGCAGTTCTTGGAAATCAAGGCAATTTTGCTGCCCGCAGGAAAATCCATTGACTTCAAGGCCGAAGCCATGCGACGAATTTCGTCTGTGGCTTGAGCATAAGTGTAGGTCCTCATGCCGCTGTCGAGCGGTTGATGAAACATCACATTATTCGGGGTAGTGGCTTCCCAATGAAGGAGTGCCGCTAAGGGGGAAGAAAAACTCATAGGTTCAGGTGTTTGGTAGTAGCCAAATCGCGGTTTCAAAATAGGGAGAATTTTGGTAGCAAGTGTCAGAAAGACACACCGAATGGCTAAGGTGTCTCCATTTTCTCCTAATTACTCCTTTCGCCAGGATTCCCTACCCAAGCTTTCCTCGCCGCGCCATCCCAATGAGCTTCACTGCGCCGACCGCTACCGCAATCAGCAGGAAGAGCGAAGGAAACCCTCCCAGTACCGAGATCATTTTGATGCCTTCGATTCCCGCAGTCGTCACCATGAGATAAGCTACTGCACCGATGAGAATGCCCCAGATTGCCTTGATCAGCAGTGGTGCTTCGGGATTGTCGGGCGAAATATCCTGTGTGCTCATGCCGCTCATGGCAGAAGTGTTCGAGTCCGCCGCCGTCACAAATGACAAAAACATGATGCCCAGAAAAAGCAGACTCACCCACTGCCCAAAGGGAAATTCCTTCAATATTTCATAAATTACGCTTTCTTCTCCCTGTGCTCGCAGCACGTCGTAGAGGCTTCCGCCGCTCTCGAGATCTAGACTTAGCGATATTCCACCAAAAATCATCATCCACAACGCGCTGAACAGGGAAGGAAGCAGCAAATTGAATTGAATAAATTCCCGCACTGTGTATCCGAGCGACAGCCTCCCCAAAAACATCGCCGTGATGGGCGTCCACGCCAACCAGTTGGCCCAGTAGAAGATCGTCCAGCCGCCCTGCCAAGTCGAGTCTAAACCGGGGTCCAACTGGATGCTCCGTGGAAAAAAGTGTACCACATAATCCAACACTCCACGCATTCCCAGCTCTAAGACAAATCGAATCGGCCCAAAAAGAAACAGAAAAATGGCCAGAGCAATAAACGCCTTTGCGTTCAAGTCCGACAGAATCCGAATTCCCTTCATCAGCCCGCTCGCAGAGGAAAGAATGAAGGACCCGACGATTGCTAGCCCCACCAGCGCCAGGAGCGCATGATTTTGCTCCATGCCCAGGAGCGTCTCCAAGCCTCCTGTAAGCGATAGCAACCCTGTCCCGAGTGAGGCGGCCATCCCTGCTACCAAGCCATACAGACAAATCACATCAATCACCGTTCCTAGGGTGCCTTTGGAAGCTTCGCCCGCTGTCGGATAGACCATCGCACCTAGTGAGAATGGCTGCTTGAGGTTGTAGTAAGCCAAGGCAAATACGAGCCCGGCGATCGTGTACATCCCGTAAGGGGTCAGCGTCCAGTGCATCAGCAGGGTGGACATGGCAAAAGTAGCGGCTTCAGCCGAATGGGCTGTCAATCCAAGTCCTGTAGGTGGAGTATGGAGATGATGGAGCGGCTCCGCTGGACCCCAAAACAGGATTCCTGTAGCAATGGTGGTGCACAACGTAATGGAAAACCATCTCCATTTACTCAACATCGGCCTTGCCTTCGCCCCACCAATTCGCACCTTGGCTAACGGTGACACATAGATGACCCCCAGCACGACCAAGAATGCAAACGTGCTCCAAGAAAATAACCAACCAAAATGGTCGAGGATCCACTGGTTGCTTTGCCGAGCTATCTGCAAGAAATGCGCAGCGTCCCACATGCTGTATCCTACCGTGAGCAGAAGAAAAATAAGCGGTGGAAGAAAGACACGTAGATGGAGCAACTTCATCAAAAAAAGGGAGTTCTAAGGCCGAAGGTGTGCATCAAAAAAAAGTGGTTTTCAGACAAAAATGACGGGGAACTCGCCAGCAATCCTTCCTTCGGGTTCAAAACCCTTAGGTGGGTTTACAACTGCCTACATTGCCAGAGAACCAAAAAAGTAAACCCCGGAATCGGAAAAAACATCTTCATGCAAGACCTCTCCATCCAAGGCAAAACCTGTTGCTGAACAGTAAGATAGAGAAGATTAAGGAACCTAGCCAAAAGAAAAAAGGAGGTTGGGCAAATTTCTTATGATCCCCTCTCGGACCAGCAACGTGAGATCGACCAAGCCATCGACCAGGCTTGAACTCACACAATCTCCATGACCACCTTGCCCGTGCTTTGGTTGGACTCCAGGTACCGATGAGCCTCCACGACTTGCTCCCACGAAAACACCTTATCAATGGTAGGAAAAAATGCTTGGGACTCAAACCTAGGCCACACGTATTCTCTCAATTCCTGCGCTAGGCGAATCTTGTATTCTTGGCTCCGGTTTCGGAGGGTAGACCCTACGATGCTAAGCCGATTCCGCAGCAGTGTTCCGAGATTCACCCCATCGACGGTAGCGCCACCCAGCAACCCTAGGAGGACCAATCTTCCATCGCGCGCCAAGCAAGCCATGTTTCGGGTGAAGTAATCTGCGCCGATGAAGTCCAAGATGAGCTCCACCCCCTTGTGATGCGTAAGTTCATCGACAAGCTTAGCAAAATCTTCTGTTTGATAGTCAAATGCTTGCTTGGCCCCGAGTTTTCGGCAGGTCTCATGCTTCGCAGCCGATGCCGTCACCCACACCTCAGCCCCCATCGAAACAGCCAATTGGATCGCAGCCGTCCCGACCCCACTTCCGCCAGCGTGAATGAGCACTTTCTCCCCAGCCTGTAGCCTCCCAAGCCACGATAGACCCTGATACGCCGTGAAAAACGCCTCGGGCACCGCAGCCGCCTCGACATAACTCCAGGATTTGGGGATCGGCATAGCAAGTTCGTGGTGAATCACACAGTACTCCGCATAGCCTCCACCCGCCAGTAGCCCACACACGCGATCTCCCAATTTCCAGCCCCTCACCTCTCCCCCAGCACCCACCACTTCCCCAGCCATCTCTAGCCCCAAGAGCGGGCTCGCATCGGCGGGGGGAGGATACTTGCCCTGCCGCTGTAGCAGATCCGCACGGTTGAGCGCCGTAGCGTGAATCCGAACCAACAACTCAGAGGGTCCGGGCTCGGGGCGTTCCCACTCCCAGAGTTGGAGTTGCTCCGGACCTCCGTGGTCCTCAATGATGATCGCGCGCATTGGGGAATGACTCATAAAATCTGTGTTAAAGTGATCATCTTGGTCCATGAATGGAGAACATTCGCAAAATAGCCATAGTCCAGAGAAATCGAAGAAGGTTTCCCTGTCTTGACAAGTTTTTCCTCTTCCTCCCTCATTGCCTCTAAGCCGATCCCTCACGAGGGAGATAGCGCGCGGGCCCTCTATGATAATTAAACAATCATTTAACTTTCTGAAAAGATAAATTTTTCAAGCGTCAGGCTTGGAACTATTAACGCAATTCCTCATATTTAGCATATCGAGTAATTCTGTTGATCGGTGAGTTCAATCGATTTGCTTTCATCGTCTCCTTCCACCCGGCTAGCTGTGTGGGGCGGGATCGACATGATGTTCTTGCCAAGCGCGCTGGCATGGTAGCTCTCCATTCCTTTTATCCCAACAGCTTTTTTTTGCCTTTTTCACAAATAGTTTCTCCACGATCCTCCAACGAATGCTATCCAATCTCTATGCAACTGTTCCATCCATTGCGGTGGCTTGCTGGGCTTTTGATGCTCTGTTTGCCCGGTTTTCTTTTTGCTCAAAGCCATAGTTCCTCTCCCCGCGACACTTCCCGGCTTGCCGGATATGAGGCGCTCTGCGAACTGCTCCCCCCGCCTCCCACGCCCACCCTCATCGAAGGCCCCGACACCCTTTGCCCGTGGGTACCCGAGGAGTTCACGGCCCTGCCGACTTTGCCCGGGACGCTGCTCGAATGGGAGGCTGTGGGCGGCGCGGCCCTGCCTGCCTTCGGACCGCAGACCACGGTGACCCTCACCGAGCCAGGCCCTCATGAACTGCGGGTGCGACGGGTCAACCAGGCAGACCCCCACTGCCACTCCGCCTGGCTAACCAAAACCCTCCACACCCCGATCGTGAAGCCCGACATCACGGGTCTCGACCAGGTGTGTGCCAGCACCTATGAAACCTACCTCTCGGACTACCCCAATGGGGAGTACTACGAGTGGTCCATCACCCCCGGCGCGCTGGGCAGTGTGGCCCAGGGCG
>DAITMB010000118.1:0-15426 GCA_036835375.1 Bacteroidota bacterium | reverse complement strand
TAATTCATTTTCACCATTTATTTGATTTTCCCTCGGCTTGTCCTTGTCTTTTTTTTTATTTTCTTTGGTTTATCGAACCAACCACTCCGATGGTCATAGATAGTCACCAGCACTTTTGGAAATATTCGAAACGGGACCATGCCTGGATTGATGATAGCATGGCGGTATTGAGGCGGGATTATTTGCCGGAGGAGTTGGAGCTGATCTTTCGGGAGCTGGCCATTGATGGCTGCGTGGCAGTGCAGGCGGCGCAGACCGAGGAGGAGACGGATTTTCTCCTGGAATTGGCCATTCAACATCCCTTTTTGCTGGGGGTAGTAGGCTGGGTCGATCTGCGGGCTGAGGACTTGGAGAAGCGATTGGCACGCTGGGCGGATCAGCCGCGGCTGCGAGGATTTCGCCACGTGGTGCAAGATGAACCCGATCCGGCGTTTTTACATCAGCCTTCGTTTCGCCGCGGGCTAGCGACCATTGCACGCCATGGCTACACCTATGATTTGCTGATCCGTGCGGAGCAACTGCCTGCGTCGATCGCGTGGATGCGGCAGTTGCCTGAGGATTTTCCTGTAGTCTTAGATCATGTGGCGAAGCCACCAATTGCGGCAAGAGAAATCACGACCTGGGCTACATATCTGCGGACGCTTGCGCAGTTTCCTCAGGTCCATTGCAAATTATCGGGGCTGGTGACCGAGGCCTCCTGGCAGAATTGGCAAGCCCAAGATCTTCTTCCTTACCTTGACGTGGCCTTGGAGGCTTTTGGCCCAGCGCGACTCATGTATGGCTCGGATTGGCCGGTGTGTACGTTGGCAGGAACTTATCAACAGGTGGCCACTATGACAAAGGATTTTCTCACGACCCTGTCATCGGAAGAGCAGTCGCTCATTTGGGGGGAGACGGCCCGTCGCTTTTATGGCTTATAGGGGAAGATTTGTCAGGCAAATTCATCCGAAAAATCTACCTTGAAGATGGCTACAAGCGCCATGCAAGCGTGGGAATCCTGCGAAAACCTTGCACCAACCGCAACTTATTCGCTCTTTGGTTCATCTATATCGAACCATTGAACCATCTTACCTGCATGAAAGCCATCGTTTACACACGCTACGGACTGCCGGATGTCCTGGACCTCAAAGACGTTCCTATGCCTCCCTTACGCGAACACGAAGTGCTGGTAAAAGTCCATGCGTCCTCCGTAAATTCTTGGGATTGGGATCTTTTGCGGGGAAGGCCCCGGTTGTTTCGGCTAATGTTTGGTCTATCCAAACCCAAATATCCAATACTCGGCTGCGACATTGCCGGGCGGGTAGAAGCAGTGGGGAGCCAAGTAGCGCACCTTCGGCCTGGGGATGAGGTGTTCGGAGATATTTCAGGAGGAGGATTTGGAGGATTTGCCGAGTATATCTGTGCAGATGCAAACCTGCTGGCACGAAAACCAACAAACATGCGCTTTGGCGAGGCGGCTGCATTTCCGCAGGCGGCAGTGCTGGCACTTCAGGGGCTTCGCATGGCAGCTGCGCAGATTCGACCAGGGCACAGGGTACTCATCAATGGTGCTGGCGGCGGGGTAGGGACTTTTGCCATTCAACTGGCGAAGATGGCTGGCGCAGAAGTGATCGGCGTGGACAGCCGGCAAAAGTGGGGATTGATGCGAAAGATGGGCGCTGATCGGGTCATAGATTATGCAGAAGAAGACTACCTGGGAAATGGGCAGTCCTATGATTTCATTTTTGAAGTCGTAGCTCAGCGATCCGTTGTGGCGTATTTCCGTGCGTTGCGCCCAGGCGGGGCCTTCGTGATGGCCGGAGGAAGCGTGAGTTCGCTGCTGCAAGTGGGCTTGTTGGGCCCTCTCTTCTCTTTGTTTTCCAGCAAAAAATTGGGCATTTTGATGCACCAACCCAATCGCGAGGACCTAGAGACCCTTGTCAAACTTTGGGAGGAGGGGAAATTGATTCCAGCCATTGACCAGCATTTTTCGTTATCGGACACGCCCGCGGCAATCGAGCGGCTGGGTGCGGGAAAGGCACAAGGCAAGTTGGTGATTGCCGTCCAGGCAGATCATAGTTAAAATCAACACTTCTTGTTGCTCATGAAGCGCAAATTCCTCCCATACAACTGCGATTCAACTGTCGGCTCATGCGATCAATTCTAATTTTCCTGACTTTCTGCGTTTGTACCTGTGCCTCACCTGACGACCAACAGATGGTGATGACGGTGCTAGGGCCGATTCCAGCAGACAGTCTTGGCCTGACATTGATTCATGAACATGTATTTCTTGATTGGCGCGGAGCAGACAGCATTCAGCCCGCCGAGTGGGACGAGGAAGCCATTTTTCAGGCAGTATTGCCCTACTTGAAGGAAGTTCGAGCGATGGGAGTGGAAACGATGCTGGAATGCACGCCAGCTTTTCTCGGTCGCAACCCGCGCCTGCTCCGGCGATTGTCTGCGGCCAGTGGACTTCAACTCCTCACAAACACTGGATATTATGGCGCAGTGAACGACAAGTATTTGCCGAAATGGGCATTTTCTGAATCGTCTGATTCGTTGGCAGGTCGTTGGGTTGAAGAGTTTCGAGCGGGGATCGAAGGTACAGAGATCAAGCCGGGATTTATCAAAATTGCCGTAGATAGCGACAGCGTTCTCTCGGAGGTGGACGAAAAGCTCGTGCGTGCTGCCGCAAGGGCGCACCTGCGCACGGGCCTCACGATTGTGTCGCACACTGGGCCGGACCAACCTGCGCTTCGGCAAGCAGCAGTCATTCGTGCCGAAGGCCTGGACCTCTCCGCCTGGGTCTGGACACATGCTCAAGGTGGAAGTGCCGAGATCCGGGATTCCCTCGCTCGAAAGGGAGCTTGGATCTCACTGGATGGGCTGGGCTGGATGGAGCCGAATGAAGGTGATTCCAGCAGGCTCTTTGCCTATGTGGACGCGCTCAATGCCCTACGAAAGGAAGACTTACTTCATCGGGTGCTCATCTCCCACGATGCAGGGTGGTACACGTTTGGACAGCCAGGAGGCGGCGATTACCGACCTCATACGCTCCTTTTTACCCTGCTGCTGCCCATCCTTCGGCGAGAGGGATGGACCGAGAAGCAAATCCATCAGCTCCTCGTGGAGAATCCACGGGAAGCGTATGCCATCCGGGTGAGAGCGCTGGGAGTAGATCAGGATTAGTCGATGAATTTTCCTTTCGCTTGCATTTTTACTTCAAAAACGAAACGCCGTCCATCTTCTGAGCAACTTCGGCTGGAGTTTTCACTCCAAGATGCTGCAATATGGAAGGCACAATGTCAACAATGGCGGGTTCGCCAGCCGTGAAGCGCTCATTCAATTCAGGCTGATTGGTGGCGATCCAGATGGTGCGCTCTCTGGCAGACTGGCCGCCGTGATCCATTCCGGTGAGAGCGTCACGCCCGTGATCTGTCGTGACGATCACCATCCACTCTTCTCCCATGGACTGGCGCTGTTTCACCGCCTTCCAGACCCGACCTACTTGCGCGTCAGCTTGCTGCACAGATGCAGAAAATGCTTCGCTATCGCCAACTGCATGGCCTATGTCGTCGGTGTATTGAAGATAGACCCATGACAAATCAGGGCCTTGCGATGCGATGTAATTGCCCGCTTCCTGAGACACATGCTCATCAATGGCAAGAATGTATTGCGAATTGGAGTCATGGGGAAAGGTGACAGTATCTAATTCGAATCCGTCGAAGGCGTAATCAAACTGAAAGTTGCCTGCTTCGGGCTTGCCTGCGCCTATAAGCACTGTGCGGTTATCGAGCCAGGTTGAGAAAATCGCAGTTTTCAGTTCGGGCCGGACCGTTTTAGCGATTCGGAAAACATTCCAATAGTCATAGTTGGGCGACTGCTCGTAGTTGTCCCAAACGT
The DNA here is from genome assembly GCA_036835375.1 of Bacteroidota bacterium. Taxonomy (GTDB): domain Bacteria; phylum Bacteroidota; class Bacteroidia; order J057; family J057; genus JANQTF01. The sequence goes on along the minus strand of DAITMB010000118.1, from coordinate 11,544 downwards.
TGTGTTTGTAGGCCCAGGTCGATGTCAAGAGACACATATAACCCGGTGCCGAAATCGTCGGAGTTTCGCTTTCTGTTCCTATTTCACCCCCAACATAGGCGCGGGTATATCCGCCAGCAGCAGCAATTTCGTCTATCGCGGGCGTGGACACCTGTTCGATCACATCGGCAGGAATTCCATCCAGCAGGATGAACACTACTTTGCGGGGAGCCTCTGCTGTCGTGGGCTCATTACATCCCAGCAGAAGGGAACAACAGGTCGCGAGGAGAAAAAGGGAACGCATCATTTTTTCGGATGACAGGGTGGAGAAGTAACATGAGAAGTACATGGCCCGCCCAACAAGGAGAGGCCATGTACCCAGTAGTTAATGGTCAGTGGATTTGATGTAAGAATTGCTAATCGGGTGTTGGGATAGATCCATGTGGCCGAAACTCAAATTTTGGTCAAAATTACCGATCCCACCACACGCGTGCGTTGATGTTGTCGCCGCCGATTCTCTGCGATGCCGTGTTATAATTCTCCCCATTCACAGAGGCTTCGAGGCTAGGATACATCAGACGAACGGGCACCAGATTGCTGTTGATATTGCCGGGGCCAGCCTGGATGAAGCTTGGTTTTCCTGTGCGCTTCCAATCAAACCAAGCTTCTGTGGAGCTGTGGTAGAGTGCTAACCACTTCTGTTCGTAGAGACGATCCAAATTTCCAGCTTCAAAGGGCGCTTTGTCAGTGAGGAAATCTACGGGCATCTCCACGCCCCACTGGGCAAAAGAAGCCGCGACGCCGGTGTCGTAATATCCCTTCGCATCGCCTGTGATCAGTCCTTTGGCAGCGGCTTCAGCCAGCAAGAAATTCAATTCGCTGTAGGTGATGAAGATGGCCGAAAGCTTGGCGGGGTCATAGAAAAAGGAAGAGTCCTTAGAAGCATAAGCCGTCGGGCGGCCCACGTCGCCCAGGTTCAGTCCGGGATCTACGCCAATGTATTCCGTGGTGCCACCTTTGTAGCCCAGCCATTCATGGATGCGCGGATCTTCATGAGCTTGAAGCAGCCCGATGAAGCGCGTGGTAGGCATGGCGAGGAAATACTCGTATTCCCGGCCCCGACCTTGAGAGTAGGGAGACAAGTTCGGAGAAGCACCTTCGTAATGGAAAATCGCATCATCCGCTGTTGACTCAAACAGGGGGTAGGTGGCAGGATCGTCCACCATTTGCTGAAGATCTGCAGCGACGTCGCGCACGTCAGAGATGCGCATGAGCAGGCGAACGCGAAGCGTATTGGCCAGTTTTTTCCATGCAGTCATATTTCCCCCGAAGAGGATGTCGCCCGATACGGAAGCATCGCCGTCAATGAGCATGTTTGCCCGCACCAAGGATGCCAAAATGCCGTCATACACTACCTCTTGTGCGTCGTAGGTCGGAGCGATAATGCCTTCTTCGGCTTGGTTGGCCTGGCTGTAGGGCACATCGCCGTAAGCGTCGGTGAGCTGGTGGAATGCATAGGCCTCTAGGATCAACGCCACAGCTTCGTAGCCCGCCAAGTCATTCTCTACGCCATACTTCTTGATGTCGCGAATGTCCTGCAAGTAGTCATACAACACCCAAAAACTGCCGTCGGCGGTCCAGCGATAGATGTCAATGCCGTTGGACTCGTAGCGTGCGTGATATTGGGCTACGATGTCTCCCAAGCCAAAGCTTCGGTTGACAGACAAGTCGGCGAAGTTGAAGAGCACGGTGGGCAGCAGCAAATCACCGGTCACCGTCAGCGGCTGATTGAAGTTGGTATTGATCTCCTCGAAGTTGTTCGTGCAGGAAGTTCCGCCGAGCACCAAGGCGAGGAGGAAGATATAAAGCAAATTTTTCATAGGGATCAGCTTAGAAGGTGAGGTTGATACGGAAACCGTAGGAGCGGGTGGAGGGGAGTTGCGTGACTTCCATCCCAGGGATGAGGGTCCCGCCATTCATGGCCTGAGCCTCTGGATCGATAAAGGGAACCTGCGTCCAGAGCAGCAGATTATTACCGACGAGAGAGAGGGAGAGGTCACGAACGCCCAGCTGTTGGAGAGGAATGGAATAGCTCAGGCTGAGTTCACGGAGCTTCACGTAGGAAGCGTCAAAGCTATTGGCCTCCGCATTCTGGCGAGGATGCACACCGCCGTAGTAATAGTTTTCCGCGCTGACATTGGTCGTGTTCGGGCTGAAAGTACCATCGTTGTTTCTCACCACCCCTTCGCCTACGATGCCATTTTCTCTGCCATCGAGGGTAATGGGCAAAATGCCGCTTTCGGTTCCGATCGCGTGGGTATAAGAGTAGATGATGCCGCCTTGGCGGATGTCCACCAATCCGTAGAGCGAAAAGCCAAAAAAGCGAACTCCTGTGGAAAGACCCAGCATCCAATCGGGGTTGTAATTGCCGATGTTGGCGCGGTCCCCTACCAGAGGCAAGCCATTTTCAGCATACACAATGGCTCCGTCTTCGTTGCGGACATAAGTATTTCCGTAAATATCGCCCATACGGCCTCCAGGACGAGCTTCGACCGTGACACCATTAGGACCCTGTGCGATGATGTAGGACTCCAGGTCTTCATACAGCTCGATCACGCGACCGCGATACATGGTAAAGTTTCCGGTGAGGTTCCATTCGAAGTTCTTCCTTTTGACAGGAATGACGCTCATGACAAGCTCTACCCCCTGGTTTTCAATTTTACCAGAATTGGCAAACACCGAACGGTATCCTGCCGACTGGCTCACCGCAAAGGAGATGATCTGGTTGGTGCTGATCGTGCGGTACAAGCTCACATCAAACATCACCCTTTTTCCCCACAAATAGCCTTCTACCCCAACTTCATACGAATCCGTTTGCTCGGGCATGAGGTTGGCATTGGGCAGCTGGCTGAGGTTGGTGAGACTGTTTGGCAGGGTCGCAAATTGGTAGGTTTTGTAGAGCTGAAATGGATCGGTGTCCTTGCCTACCCGCGCCACGTTGAAGCGGAGCTTGAGGTAATCGACTGATTTGCCCATGTCGAAGATCTCCGATGGCAGAAAGCTCAGCGATACCGATGGATAGAAGTAGGAATTGTTGTCGGCTGGCAGGGCAGAAGACCAGTCATTTCGTGCCGTGATGTCCATGTAGAGAAAATCCTGATAGCCAAGATTTGCGAAAGCATAGAGACTGTTGACTCGCTTGCGGCCATCAAAGCGCGACATGTTGGGGATCACGTTGATATTGCCCAGGGTATAAATACCGGGAATCGCCAGCCCTGCGCCTTCGATCAGGCTCTCCGTGGTGTGCTGGTCGAGGCGGTTACCACCCACAGAAAAGCGCGTGGACACATCGCCGAGGCGCTTATTGTAGCTCAGCAAAAAGTCTGCGTTCGTTTCGCGGTAGCCGATGGTCTGCTCGCGATACATGCCATTGGGATGATAGACCGACCCATGCGGGCGGCGCGAAAAGCGAAAGTCATTCGAGTAGTCCGTTCCCATGCGCATGAGCAGCGACAGCTCAGGTGAAAATTCATAGATCGAAGACACCATGCCATAGAGGCGATCCTTATTAAAGGCGTTGATGTGCTCATTGGCAATGAGGAAAGGATTGTCAGCCCATGAGAAGATGTTGCGCTGCTCGCGATCTTTCTCCAACCAGTAGTTGCGCAACCAGTCCATGTCCACATTGGTGTAGTTCCACAGCAGGGCATACATCAGACCCTGACCGCCGTAGCCCGCCACTGGCAAGTTGTCGCTTTGGCTTTTGAGGTAATTACCGCTCAAGTTGAGCGTCCATTTTTCAGAAGGGCGATAACTCGTGTTGATGCTGATGTTGTCGCGCTGCAAGTTGGTATTGGGCACAATCCCTGTGTTGTAAGAATTGGCATAGGACAACTTGATGTTGCCCTTGTCCCAACCGCCAGTGATCGCCACCTGGTTATTGGTAGATAGTCCCGTCTGAAAAAAATCTTCGAGTCGGTAACGATGAACAAAAGGCTCTGCTTGCCCATTTTCAAAGCCGGGGCTACCGTCTTGCAGCACCATTCTGCCATCCAGCGCGGGTCCGAAATTGGTGCCGTAGTCCGCTTCGTAGCCCAATCCCCAACCGCCACCATACTGGCGCTGCACCTCAGGAAGCACCAGCGGGCTGCTGAACATCGTTGTCGAGCTCAGGCTCACGCCCAAGCCTTGGGTGTTTTTTCCAGACTTGGTGGTGATCACGATGACGCCATTCGTGGCACGAGAGCCGTACAGCGCAGAGGCCGCAGCACCTTTGAGCACGCTGATGGATTCGATGTCTTCGGGGTTGATCTCGGCAGCGCCGTTGCCGTAGTCGGTGGGCAAGTCCGATTGATCATTGCTGCTACCGCCAATACCATAAATGCTATTGTTGATCGGAATGCCATCGACGATGAAGAGAGGAGAGTTGTTGTTGATGTTGAGCGAGTTTTCCCCCCGGATGATCACCCGCGACGAGCTGGCCAGGCCGTTGTTTGCTCCGGTGACTTGCACCCCGGCGAGCTTGCCTGAGAGGCCATTGACCAGGTTGGTGGAGCGCACACGGTTGATTTGCTCGCTTGATAAGCTTTGCACCGAATATCCAAGCGCCTTTTTGTCGCGCTGGATCCCAAGGGCTGTCACTACGACCTCTGAAAGGAGATATTCGCTTTCGAAAAGGCTCACGTTGACTACCGCATCTGCTCCCACTGCCCACTTCTGGATCTCATAGCCGATGAATGAAAACACGAGCGTGTCGCCCTTTGTGGCGCGAATTTCATACCCGCCTTGTTCATCGGTGTAAGTGCCCGTGGTGGTGTTTTGCACCATGACCGTGGCCCCAGTGATGGGCAGGTCCAGGGCATCTGTGACTTTGCCTTTGACAAGGGATTGACCATAGACCGGGAAAGCTGCCATGGCGAAAATTCCCAGAATTAAATACCTGATAATCAGCAGATTTTGCACGCTGCTGCGCTTGTTAGAGAATAAAGTATCATTCATACAAGTAAGTTTGATTAATGTCTGCACAAACCTACTGGCGATGAATGAAGAGAAATGAGTCGTTAAATTAAGAATGATGAAAAATTAGATTAAGCGTAGATGAAGGAAAAATGAAATACAAGAGAATGGCGAAGCATCTGGCTCAGCCAATGGCCTTAAAGATGAATCGATGAGGAAGATCCCGCGTTCGCTCCAGCACACTGCGGACCCTTGCTAGCCAAGGCATTAGCAGAATTTAGGTATTTCTGAAGCTGGATAATTCTATGTTATATGAAGATAATTTTGTGCTGTAAAATCCCTCCTAGCTGCTTCAGGAAATGACTTTTTGCGCATAAAATGGAGAATTCTTTCAAGTGGATTTAGTCAAAATTGGAATAACTATTCAATAAAATCTACCTGTACGTCAGTTCACTCTGCTAAACTATCCGTTGGCACTAAACGGCCATCTCAGGCCATGAGAAAAGGTATCTTTACGCCACTTCCATAGTGAATGCCTTCTGTCAATTGCCTTAACCCTCCTTTTTTTCGAGAAAAATTCCTGCAAATGCAGGTGAGTTTCTTTCAAGGAGACGGGAGTGTAAGCAAAAGAAGGAATATAACTGACAGGTAATTCAGCAACCGTTTCCCGTCTCGTCCACATCAAACATCACCTTCACTTCGTCCACTGATGAATCCCGCACCGTCTCATTGATTGATTACCCAATTCCTAAAAACGAATCCCTAGTTACTGGCCTCATCTACCCCTATATCATTCTCTTGGTCACTTGTTTACCCCATTATTTTTCACCTGTTATGAGTTCCTTTTTACCTATTCGCTTGTTAAGCACTTTTCTTCAAGCTCCCCGCAACCTCTCTGCAAGGATGGCTCTGGTGCTATCTGTTTTGGCGTTGCCGATATGTGTGAGCGCCCAAAACTTCGGTCAGAGTAGCCTAAATTTCAACGGAAATGGAGGAGTCAACAAAGGCACCTCGCTAGAATTTGGTCCTGACGGACGTTTGTATGTGCTCCAGTTGGATGGAACCATTGACATTTTTACGATTCAGCGAAATGGTCCCAACGATTATGTAGTGACTGCTTCGGAAGAGGTCAATTTGGTCAAATCCATCCCCAATCACAATGATGATGGAAGTTCCGCGACGGGCAACAAGACCAATGAGCGGGAAGCTACCGGAATCACGGTGGTAGGAACTGCTGCCAACCCAGTGATGTATGTCACTTCGAGTGACGCACGCACTGGAGGCCCAGGTGGCGACCTGAACTTGGATACCAACTCTGGCGTGATCACTCGACTGACTTGGAACGGCTCTGCTTGGGTCGCAGTGGACATTGTTCGTGGGCTTCCACGCTCCGAGGAAAACCACGCGACCAATGGCCTAGAGTTCGCTACGGTCAATGGCATAAATTATCTTATCGTGTGCTCTGGCGGACACACCAATGGAGGTGCGCCATCCAAAAACTTTGCTTGGACCACAGAATACGCGCTTGCCGCTGCCGTGCTTTCAGTCAATCTGACTCAGTTACAAGGCATGCCCATCTTGAATGATGGAAGCAGAAACTATATCTATGACATTCCGACACTTGACGACCCCACTCGTCCCAACGTGAATGGCATCACAGATCCGAATACCCCTGGTTACAATGGGATCGACGTAGGCGACCCCTGGGGCGGCAATGATGGCATGAATCAGGCCATGATCGTACCCGGAGGTCCAGTTCAGATTTTTTCACCAGGCTACCGAAACGCCTATGACCTTGTCTATACGCAATCTGGAGCTGTCTATGTCACCGACAATGGAGCTAACGGAGGCTGGGGAGGTCTTCCTGAAAATGAAGGAACTCCCAATGTGAACAATAACTGGATCGCTGGCGAACCTGGGAGTAGCTCCAAGGTGAACGGAGAAGGGGTCAACAACAAAGACCACCTTCACATCATCACCAACGATATTCAGAACTATACTTTTGGTTCCTTCTATGGAGGACACCCAGTACCTGTGCGTGCGAATCCAGTGGGTGCCGGGCTTTATACAAATCCCGATGGCTCGAATACAAGTCCTCCGGTGAATGCTGTCTTCAGAACGCAGAAATATGATCCTGATGGATCTACTCCGGGTTCTACGACTAATATCAACATCGCCCTGCCTGCCAACTGGCCGCCCGTACCCGTATCGATGGCCAATGTCGTTGAAGGAGACTTTCGCGCTCCCGGAGATGTGAATCCCGATGGGCCGAATGATGACTTGGTCACGATCTGGGGAACCAACACCAATGGCATTGATGAGTACACTGCCTCCAACTTCGGTGGCGCCATGCAAGGCAATCTTATCGCCGGAAAAAATGGAGGAGTTCTCCGTCGTGTACGCCTCAATCCAGACGGAAGTCTGCTGGAGCTGCAAGAAAATTTCATCACAGGATTTGGCGGAAACGCCCTGGGAATTACCTGCCAAGGCGATGCTGATCCCTTCCCCGGAACCATCTGGGTCGCACCATTCGATGGGTCGATCAAAATCATGGAACCGCAAGACCTTGTGGTGTGTGTGAATCCCGGCGATCCTGGATACGATCCCAACGGTGACAACGATGGGGATGGATACACAAACCAAGACGAGATCGACAATGGCACAGACATTTGTAGTGGAGGCTCTCAGCCCAATGACCACGACAAAGCTGCTGGTGGTACGCTCATCTCTGACCTCAACGATCTTGACGACGACAACGACGGAATTCTTGATGCCAACGACCCATTTCAATTGGGCGATCCATTGGATGCCGGATCAGATGCTTTCCCACTTCCTGTGATCAACGAGCTATATTCCGACAATGAAGTCCTGAAGGGGTACCTCGGTCTGGGATTAACCGGCTTGATGAACAACGGTGATCCAAACCCCAACTGGCTCAACTGGCTCGACCGTCGCGACGACCCTGCTGATCCGAACCCCAATGACATTCTCGGTGGTGCGGTAGGCGCCATGACCATGCAAATGGGATCTGGCACAGCCAAAGGTGCTGCCAATAACCAGGAGAAAGCCTTCCAGTATGGCGTGCAAGTAGATCTTAGCACCAACGCTTTCAGCGTGGAAGGTAAGATTCTCAGCTTCGACGACCCACTTCAGCTGTATGGAACCCCTCCGAGCGGCTTCACTCCTTCGGATGGCGAATTGGGCATATTCATGGGCGACGGTACGCAGAGCAACTTTATTCAGGTTGTGATCACCAAGGATGGCATTGAAGCCTTTCAAGAAATCAACGACGTGCCCCAGTCTCCTCTTACTGCGCCCATTCCGTTGGCAGATCGCCCAACCAACTCGGTCATCTTCAACTTCAATGTCGTTTCAGCGACAGGAGTCGTGACTGTGCGCTATTCCCTGGATGGAGATCCATTCGTGGTGCTGGGTAACATTACCGCTCAGGGATCCATTCTCACAGCGATTCAGCAGTCGAGCACCGATTTGGCTGTAGGATTCATCGGAACTTCGAATGTCGTAGGAGCGGAAGTGGAAGGAACGTGGGATTATCTTAATGTGAGAGGCGCCCAGCCGACTGTGTTGCAGACACTGCCCAATCTCAACAAACTCGTCAATGCGCCCGCCGAGCAAATCCTGTTGACCAACTTCTTCGATGATGACCAGGGCGTAGGCAACCTCACCTTTAGCGTCGAAACGAATACCAACACCGCCATTGGGGCCAGCATTTCTGGATCGACCCTCAGCGTGACCTTTCCTGCTACGGCAGCCAACACCTCCATCACCATTCGCGCTACCGACCAGGATGGCTTGTTTGTAGAGCAAACCTTCGCTGTATCTGTCACAGACCAGCCAGTGGTGATCTTCCGGGTAAACGCAGGTGACGTGGAAGTCACAGCAACGGATGCCCCCAATCCCAACTGGGCTGCCAACACAGGAACTGGTGCGCAATCAGGTGTAGGGTTCTCGGTGAACACGGGAAACATCGGTACCCACAACAACACGAACATGCACAGCTCGGTGCCAGCTTATGCACCCGCTGCCGCCTTGTTTGCCAAAGAAAGATGGGACCCGGGCAGCGCGCCTGAGATGATGTGGACCTTCAACACCGGCAACGGGAACTTCTTGGTCAACCTCTTCATGGCGAATGGCGCTGGTGGAACCCAGCAACCCGGCACACGACTCTTCAATGTGCTCATGGAAGGGGTCCAAGTCATTACGAACAAAGACCTCTCCGCCGAGTACGGACACAAAGTAGGCGCCATGGAAACCTATCCTGTGACCGTCAACGATGGGGTTCTTAACATCGAGTTCATTCACGTGCTGGACAATCCTGTGATCTATGCCATTGAAATCCTGGGCGCAGGCGCTGGACCAAGCCCAATCACGGTAGATCCGATCGCATCGCAGACCTTCGAAGAAGGAGACATCGTGAACCTCCCCGTGTTGGCCAGCGGTGGCAATCCTGCCGCTAACTTCAGCTACGTCGCCACAGGACTTCCCACGGGACTTCAGATTGAGCCTACTACGGGGTTGATCTTTGGGACCGTCACATCGGGTGCTTCCGCAAACAGTCCCTTTGCAAGTGTGGTCACTGTGAGCAAGCCCGGCAGCGCCGACTTCGACTACAATCTCACATGGAACATCACGGCACCTGTCTCCTTCCCAGTTACCTGGTTGGGCTTGGAAGCTCGATATGCAAGAGAGGGAGTGGCTGTGAGTTGGAGCACCGCCAGTGAATTCAACAGTGACTACTACCAGGTAGAGCGCAGTGATGACAACGGGGCTTTCGAAGCCATCGGGAAGGTGCAGGCCGTCGGCAATGCGCAGGAGACCAGCGAATATAGCTTCCTTGACAGGCTGTACTACGGGGAAAAACTTCGCTATCGCATTCGCCAGGTAGATCTCGACGGTGGGTACGAATACTCTAAGATCATTCAGCTTTCTACCTTCGGCAATGGCATCATGGTGTTCCCCAACCCATTCGATGACCAAGTGACCCTGCTACTTCCAGAAGGCGCCGATCAGGTTCGCGTGCGGATCTATGACATGACTGGCCGCCTTTGGGTGGAGCAATCTAGCGATGACATTTCTCAAGGCGAGGTGAAGATCTCCCTCGATTCCCTCACAGACGGTGTCTATCTGCTCATGGCTACGCTTCCAGACGGACGCCAACATCCTTTCCGGATCGTGAAGCAGAAAAACTAACGTTCTCATCCTAGCCCTTCGCTAAGCTTCTGTATCCCCGGCCCCCCAGGCTGGGGATTTTTTTGTTCAATACGAAATGAGCGCTTGGAAAACGACCATCATGGTTACTTTTAGCCAGCTTGTGCAGGAAGTTATAGGGATTGATTGGGCGAGTGGCTGGGAAACGCTAGATTTGAATGTTTTCCTCACCTCCAAATGTTGATCCTCATGGAATTCGTCGTTTTGATACACTCTTGGCTCCGATGGGTTGTTCTCCTTCTCGCCCTTTTCGTCATTGGCAAGGCCATCATGGGCTGGCTGGGTAAGCATCCTTATAAAAGGTTGGACAACAGCCTTGGCGCGTCTTTCATCGGCTCGCTCCACCTTCAGTTGGTACTAGGACTCGTGCTCTATTTTCTCGGGGCTAAGGGCCTAGCGCTTATCACAGAAAATGGCATGGCTGCCGTCATGAAAGATGCAACGCTGCGATTTTGGGCGGTAGAGCACATCACAACCATGATTCTGGCTGTCGTGTTGGCTATGGTGGGCCGGAGCCGCTCCAGAAAAGCGAAAACCGATTGGCGGAAACACCAGCAAGCCGCGATCTTCTACGCCTTGGCTTTGGTTCTTATCCTGGCTCGTGTGCCTTGGGGGCAAGTGCCGCTTTTCAAGTCCATGCCATAGGCTTTGTTTGCCAGCTCCAAATATGAGCATCAGGCTCTATCAATCACGTCTCTATTGCTCATCTCATCAGCAACAAAAAGAAAAAGAGGGACCGGCAACTGCTGGTCCCTCTTTTTTTGTGGCAATCCAAAAACCTATAATTCTGAGCCAGAATTTCAGTGGTGAAAATCACAGAGGTTGTAAAACGATTGCCTATTCGTCCCCATTTGCATCATCGGGAGCTGCAACTTCTTCTGGCCGAAGGACAAATTCTGCATAGGAGTTTTCGAACAACTTCTTCGCAGCCGTCTGCACTTGCTCGGCGGTAAGGCCATCAATTCGCTCAGCTTGCTGGAGGATGCGTGATGGATCCAAGCCATACTGATAGCTGAACACCAATTGCTCCATCCAGTAATCATTGTCCTGAAGCCCTTCTTCGATGGTTTTGCGCTGGGTCTCTTTCACCTTGTCCAGATTTTGGGCAGATGGTCCCTCCGCTTGCAGGGCGGCGATCTCTTGCTTGCAAGCATTAATCAGCGTATCTACATCCTTGGGGTCGCAGGTGAAGTTGATGGTGATGGCGTAGCGCTGCACCGGATCTTTTTCGCTGGACCCACGAATTCCTACCCCATATACCCCTCCCTTGTCTTCGCGAAGGTTTTCGCGCAGCGTGATGTTGAGCACACCGACGGTTGACTGGAGCAGATAGCGATTATCTGCATTCCACTCCATTTCACCGTGATAGATAAGGTTGAC
>DAITMB010000117.1:9564-15488 GCA_036835375.1 Bacteroidota bacterium | reverse complement strand
CAATCACGGGACGGTATTTGGTGCTACGCTCACCGATGACAGATTTGGCAACCCTAGTAGTGCGTATGAGTTTGATGGGATCAATGATTATATCATATACGCCAATAATAACCAGTTTATGCCGTCCCTGCCTATTACCGTTATGGCATGGATTTCAATAGAAAAATATGGCGACAACCATTTTTTTTGGAATAATTGGTCGGAGGATGTCAACAGGGGGATTTGGATTAATAATCCAGCAGGGAGTTCTCAAGCAGCGATTTCGTTTGGTGATGGGGGCCCAGTAGGTCCTACCTCCCGGAGGACAAAATTTGGACAAATGATTTTGCCACTCAATACTTGGTTTCACCTTGCCGCTGTGATTCGAGGGCCATTGGATATGGAAGTTTATATTAATGGTATCAATGATTGCGGTTTTTATACAGGATCTGGGGGGAATATGGTTTATGATCCTGCTGTAAATGGTCAGTCAGGCCTGGCCGATAACTCTTCTAATCCTGGTTCTCCACTACAATACTTCAAAGGGAAACTAGACGACTTACGACTCTTTAACCAAGCCCTTACGCAGACTGAAATCCAAAATATAGTTGGGATTGTGCAACCAGTCCAGATCGATACCACAATATGTGCAGGGGAGCAAGTGCAACTTCAGGGTGGTCCGGGTTCAGGAACCTTTATTTGGGCGAATGATCCGACGTTGAGCTGCTTCAGTTGTCCCAACCCCGTGGCTACGCCAGTTGACACCGTTACTGAATATAGGTTGATCAGGGTTTATAGCCAAGGATGTTCGGACACCACAAAATTCATTGTTCGGGTTTCCGAATTGTCGTTTACTTCTTCCTCTACGCCAGTGTCATGTGCTGGATCTTCCGACGGTCAGGTGACGGCCTCGGTACTGGTGGGGTCACCTCCCTATGAATTTCGCCTTCAGGGCGGTCCCTGGCAGAGCGGCAATGTCTTCTCCGGCTTGGGTGCAGGTACTTATCTGTTGGAAGTGCGTGATGATTCTGGTTGCGAGCAAAGCACCTCTATCTCCATAGTAGAACCATCGCCCCTCGTGATCAATGTGTTGAGCGTAACCAACCCGCTCTGTCATGGCGCTTCCGACGGTTCGGTCAGCGTAGCTGTGTCAGGTGGGGTGGGCCCCTACACCCTTAACGGGGCGCCGCCGCCCTTCACGCTGACAGGCTTGCAGGCGGGCACGCAAAGCCTCACGGTGCTCGACGCAAATGGTTGCGCGGCTTCTGAGTCGGTCTTTCTCGTGGAACCGCTTCCACTACAGCTGAGTGTGGATAGCCTGGGTGATGTGAACTGCTTCGGGCAGCAGACGGGCTGGGCGCAACTTTCAGCCACAGGCGGCACAACGGGTCCAGGTGGTACCTACCATTTTGTGCTCGGGCAACAGGCCAATCAAAGTGGCGTCTTCGATTCGCTATTTGTAGGGATTTTTCCGGTGTCTGTGACCGACGCTCAGGGCTGTGTGGACACCGCACACGTGCAGATCACGGGTCCGGGAGGCTTATTTGCTGAGATCATTGATTCGAAGGAGCCGCTTTGTTACGGCGATGCCAGTGGCAGCTTCACAGTGCAGGCAAGTGGGGGCGCTGGCCCATACGAGTTCGCAATCGACAGCTTGAATTTCTCGCTCGGCAATACGATCGGAAATTTGCCTGCCAGACAATGGTGGATCAGCATTCGCGACGGCAACGGATGTATCATTCACATCCCTGCGCTCTTGGGTCAGCCCGATTCACTGATGTTATCGGCAGATCTTTTCATAGGTATTCATTGCCAGGGGGATAGCAGCGGAGTCATTCGCGCCGCTGGAATGGGAGGGACAATGCCTTACCAATATTCTCGTGATGGCATTGTCTTTCAAGCTGACTCGATTGTCGCAGGCTACCCGCTAGGACTTCATCAAGTATTTGTGCGAGATGCCAACGGCTGCGTAGCCGAAACCAGCGTTGAGGTGGATTCCCTCGAAGCCATTCAGGCGTTGGCCACAGCGATCACTCCTTATAATGGCTTTGCGATTCAGTGTCCTGGTGGGGAAGGAGCTGCGAATGCGTCGGCAATGGGGGGAATGGGTCCCTATAGCTATGTTTGGGAGACTGGGAGCACAGGAAATATGGTGAGCCAATTGATTGCTGGAACATATCAAGTAATTGTTACCGATAGCCTCGGCTGTAGCGACACTACATCGGTGATTTTGCAGGAGCCATCAGAAGTCCAGACAGAGGTTTTTCCCCTCACGCCACACAATGGTTTTGCCGTTCGCTGCGATGGCAACTCCGACGGGTCGTTTTCGGCAACGATCTCAGGCGGTGTGACACCGTATCGATTCCGAATAGGACCGGTTCAGGTGTCAGTACCAGTAACCAATCTGGAGGCGGGGAGATATGCACTCACCGTTTTGGATGGAAATGACTGTGTGTATCTCAGCGATACGGTGGAACTGCTGGCACCACCTCCGCTCTCCATCTTAGCCCAGATCACCCATCCCACCTGTACAGGAGATCAGGATGGAAGAATTGAGATTCAGGGAAATGGTGGGGTAGGCGACTATCTCTACCAGTGGTCAGGGCTGGACCTGTTTGGCACGAGCCTGACCGGGCTATCGAGTAGGACCTACGAAGTAGAAATGTACGATGCGAACAATTGCTTTTTCCCTGGACAATGGACTTTGACTGATCCGGATACGATCGAGCTGGTGATCGATACGCTGATGGATGCCAGCTGTGGCCAGCAAGATGGATATGTGTCGCTGCGGGCAATCGGCAGCAATGGCGCTCCCTTTTCTTATGCGTGGCAGGATGGATCTACGGAAGGATCTGCCCGCGGCAATTTGGCTGAGGGCACTTATGTCGTGATGGTGTGGGATTCGCTGGGCTGCGAAAGCCTTTTTGACGTTGAGATCGGGTTGAGGGCTACGCCCATCGCGGAAGCTGGCGTGCGGTATCCCGATATTTCGGGTCCAGTATTGGAGTCGCAGGCGGCAGCTATGCAGTTTGCCAATGAGTCGCAACACGCGGTGTTCTATGATTGGTCCTTCGGCGACGGCAGCGCAGTCTCTACGAACTTTGAGCCGATGCATCGCTATCCGGGGCCGGGGATCTACACGGTCATCCTTACAGCTTGGGACCTCTATCGCGCTTGCCCGGACTTCGACACGCTCTCTTTCGAGGTCATTCCCGACGGCAGACTTTATTTTCCAAATGCATTCACGCCCAATGGTGATAACATCAATGACCATTTCAGGATTCAGGGTGAAGGCATTGTGTCGATGGAGGTAGAGATCTATTCTCGCTGGGGTATGGTGATCTGGCGTGGCAGCGGGCCGAACATGGCGTGGGACGGCCATAGCCTGCAAGGTGGCCCAGCGCCTGAGGGTGTCTATGTGTATCGGGTAAGCGTCACCCTGAATGACGGGAATATCATCCGTCGAACGGGCGATGTGACGCTGATTCGATAAAAAGATCTTTGTACATTTTATCAATAAAAAGATGTCATCACAGGATTATCCAAGAATGTGTATTCTGGATATGCGATGTGCGACTGAACTCGAATCCGTGAAGCTGACGGGTGCAATATTTCGAAAAAAGCATCCAACATCGTCATATTTCTTTGGTTTGTTGGAGGTAGCGCTACAAAGATGAGCAGAAAAGAAGACTTTGTGCTGCTGATTTTGGAAAATTCCTAAGAAGATAGCCGTAATTTTTACAATTTGATAATGCCAGATCAGGGTCATTCATCTAGCTTACCCTTATCTTTGCGTGCCTCTACTTTTTTTACCAATTCCAAAACATCATGCTTAGAGCCAAAACCCTTCTTCCTTTACTCCTTCTTCTGATGGGCTCGGGACACATGTTCGGCCAGTGCGCCGACTTGTTTTTTTCCGAGTACATCGAAGGAAGTGGTGATAACAAAGCCATTGAGATCTACAACCCCACGGGTTCAGCTATCGATTTGGCCGACTACCAAGTTCATCGCTTCAACAATGGAGGAACCACCAACCCTGACATCCTCGACATGCAGGGAATGCTGGCACCTTATGACGTGTTCAAAGCTGTGAACCCTCAAGCCGACCCGATCTTAGTCGCACTTGCCGACACATTGGACGACATTACATTCTACAATGGAAATGATGCGCTCCTGCTCATTCACACCACGACCAATGATACCCTCGACATCATTGGAATCTTAGGTAATAATCCAGGCACCAATTGGACCGTGGGTACGGGTGCCACTTCCGAATTCACCCTCGTACGCATGGCTTCTGTCGATGCAGGTACCAAAGACTGGGCTTTGAGCTCCACACAATGGGACGTGTATCCCCAAAATGATTATAACTTCTTCGGCTTTCACATCAGCAACTGTGAATCGGCAGTTTCTGGTTGTGCCGATTTGTTTTTTTCAGAGTACTTGGAAGGCAGCGGACAAAACAAAGCGGTTGAAGTGTATAACCCTACCGCTGATACGATCGATTTGACAGACTATCAAGTTCACCGTTATAACAACGGTGCGGTGATCAATGGTGATATCCTGGACATGCAGGGCAAATTGGCTCCCTACAGCGTGTTCTCCATCGTGAACCCCGCTGCTAACGCGGCCTTGACAGCACTTGCGGATACATTAGACGACCTCACCTTCTTCAATGGAGATGATGCTTTGTTACTCATCAATGTGGCGACGAGCGACACCATTGATATCATCGGCATTCTTGGACAAGATCCAGGTGTTTCATGGCCTGTAGGCAGTGGTAGCACCGCTGATTTTACCCTGGTCAGAAAAATTGGCGTGGACGCCGGAACCACAGACTGGACGATTTCGCAAGATCAGTGGGACGTGTATCCGCAGGATGATTTCAGCTTTTTTGGATCGCACACCAGCTTGTGCCAAGTTCTTGCCTCGGGCTGTGACGAATTGTTCTTCTCCGAATACCTGGAAGGAAGCGGCAACAACAAAGCCTTGGAGATCTACAACCCGTCTCCCATGCCTGTGGACCTAAGCGAGTACCATGTGCTCCGGTTCAACAATGGGGGCCTGAACGCTGATACATTCAGAATCAGCGGTATTCTCGCACCTTATGACGTGTATGTCATCGGGAATCCTTCGGCTGATCCCGCCGTCCTCGCGGTGTCTGACACCACAGGATCTGCGACTTTTTATAACGGAGACGACGCGATTGTGCTGGTGCGCTTCGCGACCAATGATACCCTTGACATCATCGGGATAGTAGGACAAGATCCTGGTACAAACTGGCCTGTAGGAACTGGTGCTACTTCAGAATTTACGCTTGTACGGAAATTCACTGTCACCGAAGGCACCACCGATTGGGCGCTCGGAGCTACGCAGTGGGAGGTGTTTCCACAAAACACGTTCACAGAATTGGGTAGCCATGCCAACGTTTGTGCTCCTCCTGTCACAGCTACTGAGATCAGCTTTACAGCAACGGCGCTTTCTGTGAACGAAGATGCAGGTACAGCGACCGTGAGCGTAGAATTGATCAATCCGACTTCCGATACGTTCGCTGTCACGGTTGCCCTGTCTGCGGCTTCTACTGCTACCTTGGGCGATGACTTTACCTTTGCTGATACGACCCTCGTGTTCGCAGCTGGTGCTACCGGCCCCATCACATTTGACATCACCATCATTGATGATACGGATGTTGAATCTGACGAAACCGTTGTGCTCACCCTGACCAACGCGACCAACGGAGCCGTCATTGGCGCTGACTCAGTATTTACCCTCACGATTGTTGACAACGACTACCCTGTGTACAGCATTGGTCTCGTGACCGAAGACGCCGACGGTGACGGGATTGCCGATTCCGTAGGTGTTCGTTGCGAACTCAGAGGCTTGGTGTATGGTGTCAATCTCGCAGTGACTGGACTTCAGTTTGCTCTTCGCGACACCACCGATGG
>DAITMB010000117.1:0-9464 GCA_036835375.1 Bacteroidota bacterium | reverse complement strand
TCTATATGGCCGACAGAAGGCAACAATGCCAACGTCCTTTTCACCAATGGTGTGGACACCTTCTTGGTTCGCATCGACAAGGAGACCGAGATTGATGGAAGCAACGCACCCGTCGGCTTCATCAACATCCGTGGCATCGGCGCTCAGTTCAAGAATTCTGCTCCATTTACGAGCGGCTACCAATTATTCCCACAGTTCCTCACAGACCTTATCTCTCTTCCTGCTGAGACAGCTGACTTGAGCATTGATGTAGATGAGGTGGATGAGACTGCTGGAACCTACACTTTTGAGGTTTTCCTCGGCAATGCAAACCCCAACGTGACGCTCATTAGCCTGGAAGTTGATGCTACTTCTACCGCTACGGAAGGTACTGACTTCACCCTGCCAGCTTTCGCTGAGATACTGGAAGGATGCGGAGACAGCGATACTTTCGAAGTCGTCGTGACGATCATTGATGATGGAATTGTCGAAGGGCCTGAGACCATTGTCTTGAATCTCGTATCGGACGATGCAGGTACCGTGATCACTACCGGAACTTTGACCCTCACCATTGTTGAGACCACTAACATTACTGACCTTCTGCCTGCAGGCCTGGTAAAAGCATTCCCCAACCCAGGAACTGACTTTTTGCGTGTGGAAAGCAGCATTGTCATGTCCAAGGTGAGCATGATCAACCTCCATGGCCAAGTCCTCCGCGAAGCAGTGGGCCAGAATCAGCAGGTTGACCTCAATACACAGGATCTTCCTGCTGGTATCTACCTCCTTCGGGTCGAGACCGCTGAAGGAATGTGGATGCAGCGCTGGATGAAAAACTAGTGTAGAGCTGAAGTAAACCTTCAAAACAATAGCCGGAGCGCGATGATTCATCGTACTCCGGCTATTTTCATGTAGAAGAGAATGACAGCTCAGAGGTGTAGTTTTCTTCGGCTACCCTTTCTGCGCAAGCCCAAGATCATTTCACCTCACGACCGTCCCAGATGTCAGCTTTCTTGGAGAGGGTGAACACGCGAGAGAGGTTGAATCCAAATCGGATCCCCCCGTTTTGCCAAGAGTCGAAGTTCTCGGCGACATAAAAATTGGGCGTCATGCCAAGCGCATTGCTAAAGATCAGCTGGAACACGTGCCCGCCAGTTTCAATGTCCACCCCAATAGAGAGTCCGTTGGTGAAGTTATCGGCGGTGTGGCCGGGCAAAAGGTAGAAATACTCCGCATTGATGGTCACGCTCCCCGATACCTTGATGCGCCCGCCGATCCCGAGGGCAAATACGTCGTTTTCTTCCACTGCAGTTGCTACAAGATTGCGGTGAATGACGGTAGGGGAGAGTTGTAAACTCAGCCGATCACCAAATTTTCGGGCAAGGAGCAACTGGTGGTAGTAAGATAGGCGAGAGGTGAATAAATTTTCTCGGGAAGGATCCTGCCAGCGAAGCGTATTCACGGTGATGCCGCCCGTGTAGGCGAGGGAGATGGGCATGACCATTTTTCCTTTACTTTGTCGAAGCAGTTTGATCTTCCAAAAACTGTCGTAGGTCTTGTTGATGTTGCTGCGGCCCACCGCAAGTGCCAGCCAAGGTGTGAGACCAAACTCGAATCCCATGTGCATATTCGCCTGGTCCAGCCCAAAAAGGTCGTAAAAACCCCCATTGAGCGTACCGAATCTGTGCGAAATATTCATTTGCATCACACCCGGAGCAGGCATTTCGATGCTTTGGCCGTTGACCACCCGGGTCGTCTTGAAAGTAGCTATGGTGAATTCTCGCTGTTCCTCTTCCATTTCCTCGATCATATTGAGAAGCTCTCCCTGCGCGAGGCCCGGGGTGGCAAGAGAAAGGAGGACCATCAGCAGGAACGATAAGGGAAATAATGGTTTCATCATTGTAGTGGGTGAAGGGTTGAAATGGAAGCAGGGAAATGAGCTCTAACAAGATCACTTCCCCGCCTTCAGCAAGAACTTTTCAGATGTAATTCGGAAATGGAATAAGGTAGGTCATCAATTGCCTTGTGGCCCATATTTGATGTCCACATGGGCATTCACGACTTCGGCAACCTTATTTCGTGCAATGCCGGGAACGGCAATATCATGATCAGCGAGGTTAATGGGGAAAGTCGCTGTAGCAGAAACCTGGCCGTCAAGAACTGTGATTTTGCCGGAGGTCTCTATCTCCTTTCCTACACCGTGAATAGTGAGCGTACCTTTTACCTTGGCAGCGTAAGTACCATTGACGGCAAAATCAATGTCTGAGGTGTTGGTGATTTTTCCATCAAAAGTCGCTTTGGGAAATTTGTCTGATTCAACATACTTCTCGTTGAAGTGCGTCTGCATCAGCGCCTTTTCAAACTGAAATCCAGCCATCAGTAGCACAAAGGCAAGATTCCCCGTAGCGGGGTCAATGATGCTCGTCGTTTGGTAGTTGTGTGCTTCGATGTCTTCCACGGGTGTGTGAGAATGAAACCACACGTGGCCGTTTCTGGTCATCAGCCGCTGGGCTTGGACACCTGTTGTGGTCAACACAGCCAGTAGAAATAAAATGCTCGCTTGTCTCATGGGTTGAAAAGGATAAAAGGGTAGTCCCGAAACATTCAGAGGTGACTTTCAGGAAAAGTTGGCTGAGAAATTAGTTTTCTGGCGCTCCGGCTTGAATCCATGCGTTGATTTGGGCTAGATCGCAGTCTGGTAGCTTGCCGGCACCTTTGGGCATCCGAGAGAATCCGGGCGCATGGCTGATGGAACCGTAGAATGCCCCTGAATTAACGCTTGAGACCAAACCTTGGTATGTCGAAAGCACAACACCGCCGCTTGGGGCACTACTACCGTGACAGCCGATACAGGAACGTTGCAACAGCGGGAGGACCGTGGCGGAATAGCTCACATTGATCGTGTCGCAGGAAGGGGCGGGCGCCTCACCCACAGGATCTTCTTTGGGGTAAAGTTCCTCTTCATTTTGGTACAGGCAGCTTGTCATACTCGATAACAGTGCCAGTACAGTCAAGATTCTAAGAAAGGGAGCGGTCATGCTACTGTGGTGTTGAGAGGTCGTGAAGTCAAATGAAAAATAATTTTTGTACAAAGGCATCGATGAGGATGTCGAGTGCAAGGAACTCAGGTCACGGCTTCGCAGCGCAAGCGAATCAATCGGAACAGATTATGGCAAGACGATGCAACGGGCCAGGTTCACATCGGCGGTGTATCCTGTCACATAACCGCGAAGGGTCATGGACTGGCCTACCGTGAGTGTGGCCAAAGTTTCAATGTCGTCCGGCTCAAATGCACAGTTGATTCCAAAAATCTCACCGGGCACTTCCAGAACCACAATTTGGCTTCCGTTGTCATTGTTCATTTTATCGACAATCGTCCCAGTCATTTCCACTACCTTGTTGAGGTAAGTCTGATTTGCAGTCGCTTCATCTTCCACGTAAGCTTGGAAAATGTCCGCAGGCGCAACCACAAAATCAGCTGGGGCTGCACTGAGATCTTGATGGGGCTTATTCCAGAGGTAAAGCCCTGTGCTTGCGCCAATGACAACCAAGGCGAGCGTCGCGAATAGACCAATTTTAGCAGTGGCGTTCATGTAAGAGCTGTTGGTAATAACTAGTTTTTATCGCTTAACAAAAGGCGATTCGTTTTGTTAAGCTACAATCTCCAGAAAAGCAAATAACAGAAGTCATTTTTTTACCTCAAAAACGACGTTTGATACCTGCTTGTTCCGTTTGTAAGCTGCACCTTCAATAGGAAAGCTTGCTTTGATTCTCGAATATTGACAACCAATAGCTTATCCACCCTACCAAAATCATAGGATGCGAAACGAAATGATGGCGTGGCCTAATGTAGTGGATCGCTATCCTTTTCCTACTTGATTACCAGCAAACGATGGATCTCGCGACCCTGAGAAGTCGAGAGCATAAAGGTGTAAATTCCGGGAACTGAAGGGGCTTTCCACGAGAATGTCTCGCCTTGAGAAAAACGATATTGATTCAGGAACTCTCCTTGAATGCCGTATAGTTGCCAATTGGCGCCATATGGCGCAGAAGTCTCCAGGTGAATCATTTGCCCGGCGATTACGGGATTGGGAAATATTCGGGAATTCGATGGGGAGAAACTTGGAAGCGAAGTGGCTCCGCTTGACCAATTGCCTTTGGCCAGAAATACCTGAGTGTCAATGCCCTGATTGCTAAACCCAGCTATCCAAAACCCTCCTTTCCTGGATGGGATCAAGGCATTTCCATGATCCAAAGAAGGTCCACCCGCGTAAGATCGCGCCAGCTCCAATCCAGTGCTGTCGAGCCACAACATGATGGCATCGGTATTTTCTGCGGCATCATGGTATCCATAACCAGCGACCGTGAGACGGTGGTCCATAGTGTCTTCAAAAATACCGAAACCCGCGTCGGAGAGTGTACCGCCATGCAATCGCTGCCAAATACCCTGACCATCTGGTCGAAATTTCTGTACCAGAATATCGAAATAGAAACTTCCTGGCCCCGAATAACTTTCTCCTACGAGGACAAAATTTCCATCCTGAAGCCGCGTCAGGTCTTGGGCACCGCTATTGAGCTGTTGGTCATACACTTGTCGCCAAAGCAGGCTGTCTTGCGCACTGATTCTCATGGCGAAAGGCCGATAGCTTAAGTCTGGCAATTGCTGGTCGCCTACTACCACCCAGCTCCCGTCTTCCAAGGGCCAAGGTGCATGGGCGATGTCGGTCGCGTCGTCGCGCTGGCTACTGATCCACTGCACTTCCCCATTCAAGTCAAAGGCGACGATCAAGGGATCAAGTCCCGGTCCACCGGTATCGGAAATGCTGCCACAGGCCAAAATGATGCCTGTGGAGGAGCAGCGTGCGACTTTGAACTCGCTCACGCGATTCGTATCGGGGTGAGTCCAGGTCCAGGATATCTGACCCAGGGTGTCGAGTTTGATCAAGGTGGCGATTTGTCGCTGCGGCTCAGAGGTCAGTCTCATGCCTGTGAGGAGCATCTCACCGTCCATGGCCAACGACAACCCTCGGGCATAGTCGTTCCATTCGCTGCCAAAGACCTTTCGGTCACTCAGCGCACCCGCAGGCGTCACGCGCCACAGCCCCAGATCAATTCCACCGAGTGAATCGATTTCTTCGTTGACGATGACGAGCACATCTCCACTGGGAAGTTCCACTAAGCCGAAGGCCTGTTCTCCGTGCAAGGGCGATCCGATGATCCATTGGTCCACTGATTGCTGAGCGCTTGTGTGAAGTGGAATAAGGGAGAGAAAGGCAAACAGCCAGATATACCGCGGAAAAGATCGGCCCCAAACGGTGTAGGATAGAGTCATGAAGTAATATACTGATGGAAGCAGAGCGCTAGATAACCGTTCTCCCGGAAAGATCTGCCATTACATGAGAAAGATACAGGAATGTCCTCAGATTTGCCGATGTTCCCATCCAGGTTGTGCAGAGAACTTTTGGCAGGAAATCTGCCTCACTCTGCCTATCTTTCATTCGGAAATCTAGTCAGGAATTCAGCCAGGAATTGAGGGAACCGATGCAATACAAAGACTATTATCAAATACTTGGCGTCTCGCCAATAGCCACAGAGGAAGACATTCGCAAGGCCTACAAGCAATTGGCGGTGAAATTTCACCCTGATAAAAACCCGGGCAATCCTTTGGCAGAGCAGCGATTCAAAGAGATCAGTGAGGCCAAAAAGATTCTGACCGATTCTCAACTGCGGTTTCGCTATGACCAAATCATGCGCGCCGCCCAGCAAGGGCGTGATGCTTCTTCCTCAGCAAATGGCGCAGAAGAGGAAAACAGCATTTTCAGTACCTTTTTTGAAGAGATTTTCGGTAGTCGCAAGAATAGCCGCAAAGCCCGAAATTATGAGGCCAACCTTTCTATTACCTTAGAGGAAGCCTACGCCGGAATGGAGGACGTCGTGTCCTATGAGGGGCGGAAAATCAAGTTACGCATCAAACCTGGCATCAAGCATGGCCAAACGCTTCGTGTGATTGGTCAGGGAGGAGCCAGCCGAGGCGGCACAGAGGTTGGGGACTTATTTCTCACCATCATGATCAAGCCCCACGCTCGATTTACCCGACAAGGCGATGATCTCTACCTCGACATCGAGGTCAGTATCTTTGATTTGGTTCTCGGGCAAAAAATCACAATTCCCAGCTTTCGTGGCAATATGTCCATTGTGGTTCCTGCCGGGACACAAAGCGGAGAGCAACTGAAGCTCAAGGGATTAGGAATGCCATTGTATGAATCGAACAACCAGTTTGGCGACCTTTATGCTACCCTCAACATTCGCACGCCTCAGCGACTTTCTCCCCGCGAACGGGAATTGTGGGAACAGCTATCTGACCTAGAAAAGCGCGTAAGCGCAAGATAAGGCCAGCTCACTCACACCCTTGCTGCCACGATATACATCACCCCACCACCGGCAGAGATGTATTCTTGGTTTTTGAGTTTGTCGAGCAGCAACAGCTTGTAGGCCACTACTTTGTGCCAGTACGCCTCGAAAGCAGTCTTTTTTCCGTCACCAGCCAAGTAGTACCGCAGATTTTCCTCGTATCCCAGGCCGCCTTGCCCAGACTCCAGCCACGAAATCAGTTGGCCCACCCGCAGACGCTTTTCGCGGGTGTCGTAGGGCGGAATGATCTGAAGGGCTTTGTCGGACAGCCACACGTGAATGTCGGACAGCCCAGCTTTATAAAACAAATCGGGTAGGACGTCCCCTAGAGAGCTGAAGCCTTCTCGCAGGGCTTTTTTGCCCTTTTCGATTCGTAGTCGAATTTCCATCATGTCCAGTAGATCCTGCACGTGATAGTTGGTCTCCTGATAGCGGTCAAACATCAGGTGCTGCACCAAATTATTGGGCTCTAACGCCAAAATCCAGCCACCAGGCTTGGTAATTCGCTGCATTTCCCGAATGGCCTCCAAAGGGTGCTCCAAGTGAATGAGGAGTGTTTGGCAGAGCGTGATGTCCATCTGCTGATCATCGTAAGGCAAGTCATATGCACTTCCAATGGAAAATTCGAAGGAAAGGGAAGACAGAGCACCTTGCTTTTGTGCACTGCGCCGGGCGGCTCGGATATATTTTGGATCTTGGTCAATACCAAATACGGCAGCTCCAGGAGGCAAGTAAGGTGCAAATTTAAAGGCCATCATGCCTTTGCCGCAGCCGATATCGGCCAGAGATTCGCAATCGATAATGTCTAATCTATCTGCTAGCAGTGCGAGGTAGTCTTCGTTCCACCAGTACTCCCGGGCATCGTTGAGGTGGGATTCGGAATGTGATGATTTTGTATTCTGCTGATTTCTCAAAAATTTATCCTCCTTTTTTTTGAATGGTGGCAGCTGATCGATCCAAAAAATAACCGATTTCTTGCAGCCAACCCTCTTCGGATGCACTAAGGTCGCATTTCACGAGGATAATTCCTCGACTGATTTTTAATCCATTGATCATCAGTTGTTTGCGAACGAGTTCGTTGTTTTTCTTGCTGGCAGCCAGGTAAGCCAATTCAGCGGGCTCTCCGGGTTCGCCCGGCAGGGTCGCCATGAGGCCTTGGAGCTTGTTTTCTTCGTCAAGGTCCAATAAAATGAAGCCTCCCCACTCGGTGCTCTCCCGGAGCACGGAGAGAAGTTCTTGCTCAATGCCTTTGGCAGTCTTGCCACGATGTTGTTTTCGCTTGACGATGAACTGAGCGAGTTGCGAGACTGGATAGCGGGGATTTTGGCCGATGTGGCCTGTGAGGACCAGTTGCTTCATGAGTTCCGAATGAAAAGGGTGAATCTACAAGCTCTGTGGGATATCCGGGTGCGGCTTGCGCAAGAGGTGCTGGAAGTTTCTCGCTAGGTGAGGAGAATCTTTGCCTGTAAGAGACATTCATGACCAGGGATCCTGAAGCTGATCCATGCCAATAAGGCGATGATACTGCGAAATGATGGTCAGGTCAGGTGCTGAAAAATCGAGGGTCGCGAGGTCTGCTGGCCGTATCCATACTGTTTCGGCGTGTTCCAACGGAAGAGGTTCTCCACTGGTCCAACTGCAACGAAATGGCCAAAGCTGGATGCTGATGTCCCTTCCTTCGTAGGTGACCGGGGCCATAGCTTCCAAAATGTCAACTTCTAGCGAGAGTTCTTCCGCCAATTCGCGGTGGAGAGCCGCCTCCTTGGTCTCACCCGCCTCGACTTTCCCTCCGGGAAATTCCCATTTCCAGGGATCGCGCATCTCCGGACCTCTGCACGCAGCCAGCACAAACTCTCCTCGCTCCACAATGGCACACACGACTTGTAGCATAATGCGAAGATAGCGAATGGCCGGGGAGAATGGTAACCAAGCCATGAGAAAGTCAAGCTAGATCGGTCTCTAAAGGAAAAAGTGAGATGGGGAGATCGTTGAGGAAAAGCAACGGGATCGCGGAATCGGTTTTATCGGAAGTGCTTTTGGAGAAGCGCTACATTTTTGATTGATTTGTCTATCGCCTCGTACAATCGATTGCACACATCTTTATGAACTTTCTTCAGCCTTTCGAAACTTTGCGAGGTCGCGTATGCGTCCTGACTGGGGGAGCCGGCCACATCGGAAAAGCATTTGCTCGGGGCTTGGCAGAAGTGGGGGTCCACGTGGCGCTCATTGGGCGTGACGCTGAGAAGGCGCAAGCTGTCGCAATGGAGTTGGAAACCCAGTATGGAGTAGGGGCGTTGGGATTGGGGAGCGACGTGACCAGCCGCGAAAAGATGGACGCCGCGTGTGAAGTGATCTTGGCGAAGTGGGGAAAGGTGGATTATCTGGTGAATTGCGCGGGGGGCAATATGACCAACGCTACGGCCCCTCAGTCGATGATTTTAGATCCTAGCAGCTTGGAAGGAACTTTTTTCGATTTCACCGAGGAGGCCTTGTCGCAAGTCATGGCGCTGAATTTTGTGGGGACATTGGTCCCGACGCAGGTATTTGCTGCGGGGATGGTAGCAAGAGGGGAAGGCAGCGTGATCAATTTGTCGTCTGTATCAGCCGCACTTCCGCTCACCCGCGTAGGGGGGTATTCGGCGGCCAAGGCAGCTATCGACAATGTGACCAAGTGGCTGGCTGTGCACTTTGCCAAAACTGGGGTTCGCGTCAATGCCATTGCCCCTGGTTTTTTTCTTACAGATCAAAACCGCTT
Organism: Bacteroidota bacterium; assembly: GCA_036835375.1. GTDB lineage: Bacteria > Bacteroidota > Bacteroidia > J057 > J057 > JANQTF01. The sequence continues at coordinate 322 of DAITMB010000117.1, read as the reverse complement.
TTTGCTCCTGGATCAGGACACGGGCGAACTCACTGCGCGCGGTCAAAGCATTCTGTCTCAAACACCTATGGGTCGATTTGGGGAGTTGGATGAGTTGGTCGGCACGCTGTTGTATTTGCTATCTCCCCTATCTGGGTTCGTGACGGGCAGCATCGCTGCGGTAGATGGAGGATTCACAGCCTTCGGCCGTGTGTGATGGCAGGAATGAATTATCCCCGGGGCTTCCCCCTCGGATGATGGATTAGGCCAATAACGAATTTCGCCCTTTCAGGGCTTCTCAACTTTCAACCCTCAACTCCCAACTCCTAACTCCCAACTCTCA
>DAITMB010000116.1:0-16084 GCA_036835375.1 Bacteroidota bacterium | reverse complement strand
TCATCCCAAAAAGGAAAGCTAACTTCTATGGCCTGAACCTACCGTTTCGCACGAATTTCGCCTATCTACGAGACGAATCTTATAATTATTGGGGAATTTTACTAGATTGAATGTAGTAGCTTCGTAATAGTCACGCTCGTCGTCACCTCTCTTCAGTTTCCTATAACATTTATCAGCTGAGATCAGCCCCCTTGCGATGAGAACCATTCACATCCTCTTAGTCGAGGACAACGAAGGAGATATCCTCCTCACGACTGAAGCGCTCGAAGAACGCAAGTTGGTGAACACACTCAGCGTGGTGAGGGATGGCAAAGAAGCCTTGGACTTTGTTTTCAAGCGGGGTGTCTATCGGAATATCCTGTCACCAGACCTCATATTACTCGACGTGAATCTCCCCAAGAAAAATGGTCACGAGGTTCTCCAGGTCATTAAGTCCAACGAAGCCACCAGCCACATCCCTGTGATCATCCTCACCACTTCTTCTTCTGAGCGGGACATTAGCCTGTCCTACAAGCACCACGCCAATTGCTACATCACCAAGCCTGTAGAGGTTGACAGCTTTTTACGGGCGATTGCCAGCATCGAGACCTTTTGGCTGAGCATTGTCACCTTGCCGCCAGCTAGCCGACGTCCTTAGCCTACGCAGCTAGTACCCGAGGCAGAGAAAAGTGAAACGTTGCACCCTCTCCTAAGACTGATTCTGCCCAGATCCTCCCGTTGTGCTTCTCTACGATGAGTTTCACGATGGATAATCCCACACCTGTCCCCTCGTATTGGCTAGAAGAGTGGAGTCGCTTAAAGATTCCGAAAAGATCGCCATAGTAATCCATATCAAACCCGCAACCGTTGTCTTGCACAGTAAATACAACCTCCTTGTCCTGTTCCTGCGCGTGTACCGAGATGCGCTGCTCATCCACAAAGGAAGAATACTTGTAAGCATTTGAGAGGAGATTCTGAAACACCTGCCGAATCATGGATTCGTCTCCAATAACATTCGGCAGCCCGATTGCCTCAAAATGGAGCACCTTCGATTTTTCCTTCGGGATGCGATTCCAGACTTCATGGACCATTGCTTGGGTATCGATCTCTACTTTTTTGATATCTCCTTTGCCGATTCTTGAAAACTCCAAGAGGTCTTTGATGAGTGTCCGCATTTTTTGAGACGAATCCACGATGTGCTCCAAGTACTGGATGTGCTCTGAAGATAGCTGGTTGACGGCTTCTTTGACCAAGATCTGGGCAAACATCATGATGGGCCGCAGGGGAGCCTGCAAGTCGTGGGAAATGGAGCTAGTGAATGCTTCCAGTTGCACCAGTGCTTCGGACAATTCTTTGGTGCGTTCTGCCACGATCCGCTCCAGTTGGGTATTGAGCAAGCGCAAATTTTCCTCGCTCTTGTGGAGGCGTTGCCTTGCGATCAGCTTTTCGGTGATGTCATTTGCCATCACTAAGCGTGCAGATAGACCATTAAAATCAATTTCATTGCTCTCGATTTCGACATCGATCACTTCCCCATTTTTTTTTCGATGCCGAAAAATCCCTTGAAATGAATGATCCACAGCTGGCGCAAGTACCTCTTCTTCTCTATGCCGTTGATTTCCTTTTTCGCCTGCTGCCAAATCGCCTAGTGACATTGTCAGAAACTCTACGTAGGTGTACCCATAGTGACGAATGGCAGCAGCATTGACGTCGAGAAAGTGGTGAGAGCTTTGCTCAAATACCCACATGGGAATAGGGCTGAGGTGAAAAAGATTCCGATACTTACGCTCCGATTCAGAAAGCTGATTGTGGATCTTTTTGCGCTCTATGCTATAGCTGATCGATTTGTAGAGCTGAAAACTATACAATTCGTCTTTGAGCAAATAATCTGAAGCTCCCTGGGCTAAAGTCTTGATTCCAAACCCTTTATCGCTGTAGCCCGTGAGAACAACGACGGGAATTTGAGCGGCAAGGCGCAACACATGATCTACCAACTCTGTGCCGCGAGAGTCCGGCAGGGTAAGGTCCAAGAGCACGACATCGAATCCATGATTTGCCGAAAGTAGCGTGGTTGCTTCCGACAACGAAGTCGCCTGGTGAAGTTCAGGATGTGCGATTTCATCCTCAAGCAGCTCAGAAATAATGACAAAATCTCCCTCATTATCCTCTATGACAAGGATTTTTAGATACTCAGTAGAATAAACCATATTTGGTTGAGAGAGATGTTCTCCGGAATACATGCCTCGAAATATTTTAGCAATTACTCATGAAAATTACCTGGCTGGCAAGTCAAACTCCGGAAATCCTTACATCACTTCGTTTCAGCTGGCTTTTCCGCACCAAGTCCACATGAATGTAAAGAAGATCCTTGCTCTTTCTACTGCTTCTATCATCTCGTTTCCACTCAACACAGGATCGATCAATATAGTAACAAAGTGGCAACATTTACTCACTGAGGAAGGTTTTTATCTTAATTCCGTTCTCGAACGTCGAGGCATTGAGGGTCATCTCTCTTGATACGGAATGAGGATAAAGAATCTTGACTCTCACAAAAGACAAAGCCCGACCTGACTATCAAGTGCGGGCTTTAGAGATTCGGTCAAAAAAATGGTGATACTAGTCGTCGTACTCCGTGAGGATGAAGATTTTTCCACCATATTCTGCCACGAGCGACATCACATAGGCCGCCTCTTCAAAGGTTGCGCCCTTGTCCACGCGCAAGCTGATCGCATCGTTTTCTTGGTCGTCGTCGGTGAGAATGGCTTCGATAAAAGGCTCCAATTCCTCCTTGGTGTCCATTTGTTGGTTGTTCCAAGCGTAAACGCCTCCCGGAGCAATGGTGATATTATTTTGAGATCGACTGGGAGACTGAGAAGTGCTCGTGGGTAGATCTACCTCAATCGAAGACTGTGTGACAAAGCTCGCAGTGAGCATGAAGTAAATCAGAAGGAGGAACACGATGTCAGAAATCGTGGCCGAACTGAACTCTGCGCTGACTTTATTTCGGGTGCCAATGGACATGATTCAAAGTTTGAATGAAGGTTCAGTAAAATTAACGAGGCGGTAGGAGAGCCGTGACATATCCGATTTGACACATAGACAATACTCAGTCAAAGTAGAGCCAATTTCTGAGCTTCCCTCCCGCAGCGACAATTCGCTTAGCCTGCCGGCTCTTGCAAGATGTCGATAAAGGAAGTCGAAGTCAACTCTAACTTGTACATCACCTTGTTGACCATCGCCACGAGGGTGTTGTAGGCCAAGTAAGCAATGATTCCCACGACCAAACCTGATGCGGTGGTGACCATCGCCTCCGAGATGCCTCCGGCAAGATCCGAGGCATCGACGACGCCGCCCTTTTCCTCAATCGAAATAAAGGCCTTGATCATCCCTATCACAGTCCCAAAAAAGCCCAACATCGGTCCCGCACCAGCGATGGTAGCCAGGATCGAGAGGCGGCGCTCCATCCGGTAAATCTCCAATTTGCCGACATTCTCAATCGATGCCTCAATGTCCTTGAGCGAAGACGAGCCCAAGCGCTCAATGCCTTTGCGGATCATTCGCGAAAAGGGATCATTTTTCGAGTCACAAAGCCCTTTTGCCGCTTGGATGTTCCCTGCAAGCACGTGTGTGCGTACTTTGTCCATGAATTCTTCTGAATCAGTGTCGGACTTGCGAATGGTCAGGTAGCGCTCAATGTAGATGAAGATCGCCAAGCCGAGCAAAATCACCAGCGGAATCATCGTCCAACCGCCTGCCAAGAGCAGATCAAAGGCGGTTTTGGGAGCCCCTGTGGGGTCAATGCTGGTGACGGTTTCAGCGGCGGCAGGAATTTGAAGCAGGAAAAACATAATAAATGAATGATTTTTTTTCGCCTGAAAAGTAGTAAAACGAAGAGCAAGTAACATGTAATTCAACCTTCCATCTCACGTTGGTCAGCCCTCCATAGGATGGTGACCTCTCCTCTACCACCGCACAGATGGCCTTAAAGCCAGCTTAACGGTAGATGCTGCAACATTATTCAATATTAAGGAATTTTTCGAGGTACCAAAGGCGTCGCCTCAAAAAGCCACATCTTGGCCATCACAACTTCTGTTAAAAAGCAAAGACCGTTGCAAAACATGCGCCTTGCAACGGTCTTGGGCTGAGTCGGGCCAGCGCGAGGCTGAGCGCGGAAAATTTATGCCTTGACCAAGGTATCTTCCTTGCTCCCTTCGCTCCGCTCCATCAGATCCAGGGAGATCGGACTCGCCACGTAGAGAGAAGAGTAGGTACCAATGATAATCCCGATCATGATCGCAAACATGAACCCGCTGATACCATCTCCACCAAACAAGAACAGGATCATGGCCGTGAGGATGGTCGTGCCTGAAGTAATCAAAGTGCGGCTCAGGGTATCATTGACCGAAGTACTAAATATGGTAGTCAGACTGCTGGTCTTCATTTCTCCCATGTTCTCACGAATCCTGTCAAACACCACCACGGTATCGTTGATCGAGTATCCGATGATGGTCAAGAGCGCAGCAATCAACGCTTGGTTGATTTCCACACTGAATGGCAAGCTATCGAACATGCTCAGGAAGGAGAATATCCCCAATGTGATAATCACGTCATGGAAGAGCGCCGCAATGGCTCCCGCAGAGTACTGCCACTTTTGGAATCGGATCAAAATATAGAGGAAAATGATGATCAAGGAGAAGATCACAGACAAAAATGCCGCCTCCCGAATGTCATTGGCGACCGTAGGACCTACGTCCGACACACTGATCACCTCCATATTCCAGCCTGCTGCTTTGCCATAATTGGTGGCTACACCCGATTGGAGAGCTTCTACCACTTGCTCGGTTGCCGCCCGATCATCGACCAGGAAGGAAGAGGTCACCATCAACTGATTGTTACTGCTGAGGGTCTTCACGACGGGCTCGTTGTTTTGGAACGCAGCCGTGAGATCTCCACGAATCTGAGACACATCTTCTGTGGCCAGATTTTTGGGATTACCTGCCGCATCGGTGAAGGCGATCACAAACTGCCGACCTCCGTTGAAGTCCACTCCTGTCTTGAATCCTTGTGTCACGATCAGCACCAAGCTCAGGCTCACCATCACAATTGAAGCGATGTACATGGTCTTTTTCCTGGCCACCATCTTGATGTCCAGCTTGGAAAACAATTTGTGTGACCAAGGAAAGCCAAAGGTGAGGGATTTGCCTCCTTTGTTTCCGTAGTAGTCAAGGATCAGACGGGAAATGATCAACGCAGAAATCAACGAAGTCACAATGCCGATCATCAGCGCAATCGCGAAACCTCGGATGGGACCTACACCAAACGCGTAGAGCACAACCCCTGTGAGGAAAGTGGTGATGTTGGCGTCCATGATGGAGGAAAAGGCGTTTTGAAAACCAGCTTTGATCGCCGCTTTCAGGGTCTTGTCCTTGAGCAATTCTTCTCGAATCCGCTCAAAAATCAGCACGTTGGCATCTACGGCCATCCCGACCGTCAATACGATCGCCGCAATACCAGGCAGGGTGAGCACGATGGTAAACGCCGCCGAACATCCCAGGATGAAAATCACGTTGGCCAGCAGCGACACATTGGAGACGACCCCAGCTTTGGCGTAGTAGAACACCATAAAGGCAAGCGTACACAAGAAGGCGATCAAGAAGGAACTGAGTCCAGATTGAATGTTTTCTTTACCCAGCGTCGGTCCTACCGTCTCCTCGCCTTCGATCTGAGCAGGAACAGGGAGCTGCCCTGCTTCCAGGATGTTGGCCAAATCCTTGGCAGACTCTACTGTGAAACTACCCGAAATCCTTGTCTGGCCCGTCGTGATAGCGCCTTCTACACGAGGAAAGGAATACACGTGATTGTCCAGCAAAATGGCGATGTGGCGCTCCACGTTATTTTGCGTGATGAGCCCCCACTGAACACTGCCTTCGGAGGTCATGTTGACCGATACGATCGGTTCACCCGTGGTAGGATCGAAGTCTGAGCGCGAGGTGCTCACTGCTTCTCCGCCCATTGCTGGCCCGCCGTCCACGGTGCGGATCGCAATCAACTCCAAAAATCTTCCTCCTTCACCCTCTGCATCTCCGGCGTCAAACGACCACACAAAACGCATGTCTTCGGGGATGATGTCTAGCATTTCTTCCCGTTTAAGGATCTTGTTGATGCTAGCAGTATCCGACGGATAGGCGTACCCAACCAGAGGCGTGTAAGGTGTGCTTCCGGCCATAGCTTGGAAGTTAGGTTGCTGCAAACGGGCAAAGAGAGGGTTTTCACGACGAAACTTCTCGCGCTCCCGCTCTTGCTCTTCAGGCGACATGCTGGCAAAGTCTTTCACAGAGTCCTGTGCTGTCTCGGTAGAGGCCAGCGCCGTATCGGTGGCGGTGCTATCGTTGTCCGCTGTCACCAAAGCTGTGCTGTCAGTGCTCGTGCTATCGGCAGCTACTTCAGGCGCGGTCTCTTCGACCAATCCCTGGATCTGGCGCATCTTTTCGTTGATGTCAACCAACACCGGAAAGGCATCTTGGAAGCCATAGCAAGTATAAAATTCTAGCTTGGCAGTACTTCTCAACAACTCACGCACCCGATCTTTGTCCTTCACACCGGGGAGTTCCAAGAGAATTCGATCAGTGTTTTCCTGCTTTTGAAGATTTGGCGACACCACCCCAAACTGGTCAATCCGCGCACGGATGATGTTGAAAGTGCGGTCAAGCGCCGCATCAGCTTTGCTCTGAAGGATCTCGGCCACTTTGTCATCGCTAGTGCCGAAGGAGATATCCAAGTCTTCGCTGGTAAAAATAGCTCCGAGTGCGCCAGACGTTGGGTTGATCTCATTGAAGCACTCAATAAACAGCGGAATGTAGGGCTGAGCGATCTGCTGGCGCTTTTCGGTGGCACAAGCGAGCGCTTGTTGAAAGGCACTGTCTTCAGGTGTGGCCGCCAACTCAATGAGGAGCTGCTGCATCACCACTTCCAGCGTCACAAACATTCCCCCCTGAAGATCAAGACCCAAGGTAAAGGAAAGATCGGAAGCCTTCTTGCGCTTGGGCTCAAGCTCCGCGAGTGTCTGCGCATAATTCTGGGAGATGATGGAGTCTTCCGCTGTCCAGTCCGCAGGATTGGCGGGAAGTTGGTTGTACTCTGATTCGACAGCGGATATTTTACCGTTCAAATTGAACTGTAAAAACGTGTAGTACAGATTGTAGCCACAGATCGCGATAAACACGAACAACAGTGACAGAATGGTATTCTTGTTCTGCATGAGAAAGGAAAATGTACAAAATGGTAATCAATCGGCGACTCAACCGATGTTTTCAATCGAAAAACAGATCGAAAAGTAGGCCCTTCCCCGCCACAGGAAGGTAGAATAGAAGTCCGTAACTAGGGACCGCGGATGGGTCGCGGTGCTTTTGACAAATGGCTGTTAGGCAGCTGGTCAAAAGCGGGGAACGAGATCGGCAGCGCCCGGGAGGGGAAGCTCAGATGATCGAAAGCGAAGAGGCCAGAAGAAATAGGCGCAGAAGCCTGATCCATGGTCAAGACGGCGAGCTGCCCCCCTGCGATCATTTCGTGGCAGTTTCTCTCCTCTACCTCTGCAATCACGCGAATATAGTGGTGAAAAAAATTCACCTTGTCTATCTTCCACGGTGCCACCAGCGAAAGCGAGGCAAACAAAGGAAGCACGACTTGATAAGATATTCTGCGCATCGGCATCATCGTGGGGCAAATATACAAGGAGTTGTTTGATTCGCCAACGACTCTCCTTCCTCAAACTGAAAGCAAGGCCATCTTTTTTGAGTGAAATGCCCGAAACCCTTCTGTGCATGAAAATCTTATTACTTTCGTCTCTACCATGAATCAACAGAAGCTGGAACGTCTCCGCGTCAAGTTATTCGACATCATCTTCGAAGCTGACACCCCTGAGGGCCGGGCATTTGATGTGGCCCTATTGTGGACCATCGTGGCCAGTGTGGTGCTGGTCACACTCGAATCCGTGGATGAGATCAGGCAGGCGATGGGCCTGTTCTTTTATGTGGCCGAGTGGATCATCACGGTGCTTTTCACAGTGGAGTATGTCCTTCGGATATGGCTGATCAAGCAGCGCTGGAAGTTTGTGTTCAGCTTTTATGGATTGGTGGACCTTCTGTCCATCTTACCAACCTACCTCGGCCTTCTTTTTCTCAATACCCACTACTTGATCACCATTCGCGCCCTACGCCTACTGCGGGTGTTTCGGGTTCTTCGCATGGGTCATTACGTGCGAGAAGGTCAATTCATTCAGCGGGCCTTGATCGCCAGCAGAAGAAAGATTTTGGTATTCGTGATGACCGTCGGAGCGGTCGTAATAATTTCAGGATCAGCGATGTATGTCATTGAAGGCACGGCTGGGAGCGGATTTGACAATATCCCCAAGAGCATCTACTGGGCCATTGTAACGGTGACCACCGTAGGATATGGTGACATCTCTCCTACCACGCCCTTTGGGCAATTTCTAGCTTCCCTCCTCATGATCACTGGCTACGCAGTGATCGCAGTGCCTACAGGGATCGTCTCAGCCGAGATGTCAAGTATCGCCCGAGAAATGGAAGCCAAAACCCATACTCGCACCTGCCCGACTTGCGGCAAAGAAGGCCACGACAAAGATGCTCGCTACTGCAAGCACTGTAGCCACATTCTTTAATATTTTTTGACAAATCGAAGTGATTCACTTGATCATCCACTTATCTTCATGAAGTTCAGAAGTGAAATCATCACGAAATCAACCCTTAGTTCCCCGACTTGCCTACCTCAATCGCGCATGATTTGCTCACCGGAAATCCACGTGCAGTGATTCCTTCGACGCTCAAATCATAGCTGCCAGCTTCATCGGACGCGGGGATGATCAACTCAATCGATTCTTTCCTGGTCCAAGTCATCGTCGTGACCTTCAGTAAAGTGGATAAGTCGGGCAAACGAAGGTTTGCGGTCGCTTCCCGATACGTAGGGTCTTTCGGTGCTGTGCGATACAATTGCAGGGACAGCCGAAGATCGTTGTCTCGAAGCTCAGAATGGCTAAAATTCGCCGATCTGGTAATCAAGTGAAACACGCCATAGTACTGTCGCCCTTGCAGCAGCCAAGGTTGGTTGATGATTTCCACACGATCCACCAATCGGTGAGGAATAGAAGTGACTTCTTTGCTGTCATACACTGGCACGCCATCTACCAACATCAGCGGTGGCTGGGAAAAAAAGCCTTGACCCTGACCATTCGACAGGACTATCTCCTCCTTCCCCTCTACTTTTCGAAGCGATGCTTGAAGAATGAATTCACGCAGAGTCTCCTCTGTGGGCATGGCCGTGTAATCTGCAAAACGAAAAACGGCGCTAGGCTCCCCATACGTTCCTACATAGCCAGTCGTCGGATACCCATTGAGTCCATTTTCGACCACAAAGCGATCGTCGATCTGCCGACTACGAAATCGTCTGGCTACTTCGTCGTGTTCTTCTTTGCTGAGCCAAAGCACAGGCCATGTCTTCGGAACGGTAAACGCGTGGAAGGATGGGGAGGGTGACAAACGCCAATCTGCGGGCATATCTTCAGGCCCACGAAGGATGACGACCTCCGGCTGTCCGATGGCAGGCTCCAAGATCATCGTAAATTCCCCCTGCTCATCCGACACCGATCGATGGAGAAAAGGGGCTGCTCCCGGCACTGCCAACATTACCTCCTGCGCCGCTACCCCCTGCCCTTCGCCGTCAAGGACTTTCCCGCTCAGGATCAGCCCTTCCGATTCGGCTGCTAATCCAGTCCATCCTAGAGATGTTCCCCATGTGTATCGAAATGGTGGATGGCTGCGCTGTAGGCCAAGCACTGCGTGAAGCTGCGCGGGTGATAGCGCCTCTTCAGTAAAACACATCAACGCATTGGGTTCAGGAAGATCGCCTTGAATCTCCAAAAAGGAGCGTAGCCCAGACGTCGATGCAGGCTGTTGGCTACAGAGCAGAGATATTTGCAGCGGAAAATCTGCTTCGCTCAACCCAGAGGGGCTTAGTTCTACGCGAATTTCTTCGCGAAAACCAATCTCTTGTCGCTGCGGCCCGAGTTCGGCTTGGCTCAGCGCTGCTCCCGGAAGCCAGCAATAACGCTCCGCTAACCAAATTCCTTCCTCCGACCACACACTCACATGATATATTCCTCCAGACCAAGATGCCGAAGGCAATTTGCTCGACTTCCCGCCTAACTGGCCACTCAAGCGCTCCAAATGGACCAGATGACCGCGGTGATGAACCGTGAGCCATCCACCTTCGCCCTGGCCAGACATTCTTACTTTTGGTGCCATAATGGCCCAAGCAATGGGGCTCCCCACTTGCGGAAGGTCTATCTCTACGGCATATCCCTCCGAAGGCACTACTGGAATTGATTCCTCGTGCAGCTGGGCTTCTCCTGCAAAAAAGTGAAGGCTATAGCCTTTTCCCTCTTCGAATTGATGTCGGAGTGTTCCGAGGCCAGATTCATCTAGTTTGACTGAGGTGAGTGTGTCTCCTTGCGAGACTAAGACGGCCCGGGAAGCCATTGGCCGACCATCCGCGCACCGAAACTCAATCACTGCTGTGGATTCCCTGCCGGAGGACCAAAACCCACCGATCGGCTGACAAAGGACTTGGTAAGGGCCCTCTTGTCCCGATTCAGGCCGCAAGCTTGGTGCTGCTTCTGGCTGGACAATCTTCACCCAGCGCTGAAAAAACGTTGATTCCCCTTCGTTCCGCATCCAGCGGGTATAAGCCCGGAGCAAGTACTGGCCTGAAGGCGCATCGGAGGGAATATGTAAGACAACGGCTCCTGCGCCATTTTCCAGGAGAATTTTTTGCTGGGCCAGGATCAACTCATTCGCACCAAGTAGCTCTACATACACCACTTTGCTCAGGGCAGTCGGCAAGTGAAATCTGCCATCAACCACGTGGATCCCCATAGCCAGGGGTTCCCCGCTGAGATAGATTCTCTCGGCAAGGTGGAGGTAGCAAATTTCACGGTAGCCCTTCTCTTCCTGCGATTCGAAGGATTCTCGAATAAAAGATTCTGCCACTTTCTGGCCAGAGAGCTTCTCAAAGGAACACAGAAGGAGAGAGAAGCAGATGTATTTTGCGAGGGTATTCATTCAGATGAACTTGAAAAAACGAACCTTTACCAAGGCCAATAGGAAGGCTTAAAAGGACTTCCGCTCAAACGGCAGTCGCTGCAAGTAGTCGAGGCGACCAAAAATCCCGAAGGGTTTCCAAAAAAATCTCGGAGGGTATCGACGAAATTCAAAGACTCTTGCTCTAGTTTTTCGCGCAGTATTTCCAGGTTCAGCGGCAAGCTTTCGGACTCGCAGAACTCGAAGGGCCGGAAAGGCAGTCGAATGGCCGGCTGGACTTGACCTCTCGAAATGAAAATCCGTTTGCGAGCGACGGCCGATGCCCCAAAATATCCGATCACGACTTCCGCGGAGTCGTCGAGGCTGCGAATGTTGCCCATCACTTCTGCTGGGACGGCATCAAAAATTGAACCTGTTGTCTCGGTATTTCTCCGAAGCGTCTCTAGAAAATCGTATTCCTCTTCGCTCAGCGCCAACTGCTGTACCTCAATGCTGTACCCATAAGCAAACTTTCCCCTACGCTCATCCGCGAAAGTGAGCGGATAATCTGCGATCTGATCTTCTTCCAACTGGCGCGAGGTGCCCAAGTGTAGTTCGGTAGAAGATTCTGTGCGAAAGCAAACCTCTGCGCTTACTTCCGGCGGAAATGGATTGATCTGGGGGGAAGGCTCCCACACCCACTCTCCCCGGATGGCAAAGGGCACCCGAATCTCCCAGACTTCCTCCCATGTCCATCGGTAAAATCGTGTGTTGTTTTCTGGATCTCGCGCATCCACACGGATGTACACCCCTTGTGTCTCGATCCCGGAAAGGTCATCTTCTTTCGTCCCGATCTCCCACTCCACAGCTGCGATGGGAGGGGAGGATTTCATGATTTCGAAGGAAGAAGCATACTCTCGCCCTTCGAGCGTGCGGATCATCAAGCGATAAGATTCACCCACGGTGGGCACCAGTCCTGTAGGATCGCTGCGGTACACTCCGCTTTCTTCTTCGGTCATGGGATAGCTGCTGCCATCCAATGCCTCGATCCACACATCGGCATCCTGCACGGGCAGGTTTTGCACACGATCCAACCCAAAGCTTCTGCTCAACCTCACCACGCTCCCCAAGGAGTCATCGGTGAGGCGACCTTCGACCACCATCAAATCTGAAAAGCCCTCAATCTCTGGCTCGAAGGGCGTTCTACATGCCCCAGCGAGGATCACCAGGCCACTGATCAGACCCCAACTCCAGACACTTCGCCATGAGACGTTCATTCTAACACACTGCATCACATCTTAAAATTATAGGTGGCTGTCAAGATGGGTCTGCTGAAAATCGCCAGTTGGTAGCCATTGACTTGCCCTCCTTCGGCTACAAAAAACACAGAATAAGCATTGGCTCGCCCGAGAAGGTTGTACACGGATATGGACCAGGAAGAATGAGTGAGCTTCTTCAGCTTGTGGGAGCCGTCAATATTGATTGAGAGGTCTGTGCGGAAATAATCTGGAATTCGGTAGGCATTTCTGTCCGAATAATAGACCCGACTGCTGTTTCCATATTGGTACTGCGCCACAGGCAAGGTCACGGGTCTGCCCGTGCTGTAGGTCATGGTGCTAGACAGGCTCACCCGCCGGGAAAAGCGGTAATTCCCAACCAGCGTTACATCGTGTGGCTTGTCAAAATTTGAAGGGAAGTATTCCCCCCGATTCACTCGCTCTTCGGCAAAGGGACCATCGACTTGCACCATCGTGCGGGCATAGGTGTAGCTGATCCAGCCATTGAGCCGCCCCGTCGTCTTGGTGATCAGCAACTCTATCCCGTAGGCCCTTCCTCTGGCGTTGAGCAGCTCCGTTTCAAGTTGGGGGTTGAGGAGAAGATTTGCGCCGCCCTTATAGTCGATGATATTTTGGAGGGGCTTGTAGTACACTTCCACGGAGGTTTCGATGCTGTTTTGGCGAAAGTTGCGGAAGTAACCAAAGGCATACTGGTCCCCAACTTGCGGACGAATGTAGCGATCGCTCAGCTTCCAGGTATCGGTTGGCGAAATCGACACCGTGTTTGACACCCTATGCAAATACTGCCTCATGCGGTTGTAGCTCAGCTTGAATGAGCTGGCTGGATCCACGTTGTAGCGCATCGCAAAGCGAAACTCGGGACCATGGTAGGGCTGCACAATCTCTCCTCGTCCAAACTGCAAGGTATCGGTGATCGTGTTGAGCGATCTGGGGGCATTGCTGCCATATTCATACACTTCGCGAGGGCCATAAGCCAAAAACAAGGAATGCCGATATCCCAGCTGAATGCTCAGGCGTTCGTTCACCCGCCACTCATCGCTGAGGTAAACGGCAGCCTCCATTGCGCGCTCCGTCTGTAGATTCTCGGGGATCACCAGCGAACTTTCGCCCAATGGACGCTGATAGCCTGGATCCAATTCGTAGCGAATGGCGCTGGCACCAAAGCGAATCTGATGATTGGCAAATTTCAACCAGCTCATGTCTGCTTTCGCCTCCGCATAGCCCAGGCCATACCCTAGTTCGTAGGCATTCTCCTCCGGGGCCTGACTGGATACCTGATAGGCATAGCCGCTATACACCGCCGAAAACACGCCCAGAAATTCTTCCGAAAAAAGGTGTTTCCAACTCAGGCTCACATTCCGATTCTGATACCCGAAGGCGGTGTCGCCATTGAGCACAAAGCGATCGTTACTGGCATAGGCGGACACATCGAGGCGATTGTTAAAGTTCAATTCGTAACTTGCCCCGAGATTGACATCGTAAAAATTCGCACTGCTGTTGCGAAATCCCGCATCGGGAAGGCGCTGAAGCAGCCAATCGGAATACGTACTTCGTCCACCGAGGACGAAAGAACCTTTGTTTTTGACAATGGGACCTTCCAGCAGTAGCCGCGCAGTGACAGGGCTGATCCCTCCGCGCAACTCGTACTTTTTGCGGTTGCCATCTTTGATTCCTACATCAAATACGGAGGAAATTCGCCCCCCATAGCGAGCAGGAATCCCACTTTTGTAAAGGGTGAAATCGCTCACCAAGTCTGGGTGAAAAGCTGAAAAGAACCCAAACATGTGGCTGGGATTGAACACGGGAGCTTGTTCCAACAACACCAGATTCTGATCCACGCCGCCTCCCCGCACATTGAAGCCTCCTGCACCTTCTCCCACCGTTTGCACGCCTGGGAGCAGCACTGCGGCCCGCATCACATCCACTTCCCCCAGCAAGGCAGGGATCTGCTTCATCGTCTGAATCGAAATTTGGTTGGTGCCCATTTGTACATCATCCACATTTCTTCGGCGGGTCGCCTCTATGAGGACCTCATCCATTTCTCTCACGGCCTCTTCCAGGTCAATGTCTAGCACGCCATCGCCACGTAAACGAACGGGCTGAATCACTTCTGACTTTCCATAGCTGCGAATGCTCAGTTCGTGAAGTGCCGTAGGCAAGGTCAAGGTAAAATATCCTTGGTCATTGGTATAGGCCCCGACACCCAGCGCTGGAACAGAAATGGTAGCGCCTATCAGCGGGATGCCCGTCTCTTTGTCACGTACCACCCCGGTGAGCTTTGCTTGACTTTTTCCCTCATCTTCCCCGACACGCTCTTCCTCTCTACGCTGTGGACCTACTTCCAAAGTAGGTGCTTCTTTGGCCAAGGCTACAAATTCGCCCCCACTGGCAAGCCCATTTATCCCTGGGTTGAGCGATGTCCCTTCGGTCAACGCTACCCGGATCGGGTCGCCTGACCAGACAAACACCTGCCCCGCCTCATTCACAAAAAAGGAGAAAGGGGTCCCTTGTAAACTTTGTGCTAGCACACGGGAGAGATCCCGCTCATTGGTTGGCTGGACAATGGCCAGTGACTGCACTTGCTCTTCATTGAAATAAAATCGAACGGGAGAAAGTTCCTCCACTTTTTCTACAAACTCCAAGAAAGGAAGCCCGTCAAAAGAGGTGTTTGGTAAGGTCATTTGACCTTGCACATTCCCGGCAAAGAGCAGTAGAATTCCCAAAAATTTTGCAAACGTTCTCTTCATTTCCTACGATTCCAATGAGCGATACAATTCAAAAAGGGGGACTAAATCGGGAATGCTCGCCTGGCGAACCCGTAATTTTCGCTGCCGCAAATACGTGCGCAGCGCTTTCCGCTGGGGAGACAAGGCCTTGAGGAGGGAACGATTTCCAGCAAATCTGTGATACTCACCCGCCCGATACACAAACTTAGCCGTCTGGTCTTCATACTCCCAGCTACCTCCTGCGGCTCCGCTTTGCATATGCAACACCTTTCGGTGCTTCACCAGTAAAGCAAGAGATGAATCTTGGTATGCCATTTCGTGGTATCCTGTCAACAACGTCGCCGGGGCATCATCGGATGGCAAGGCCGACGGCAACGCGAAGCGCCTTCCCTGGATTTGAAACGCGGGTACCAACTGGGGAGAGAGAATGATGTATCGTGCGGGAAGGCTGTCTGCCTGCGCAATGGCCCGATCCAGCACCAAGTCGTACCAGAGCCGGGGAGCGGGGATTTCATGATCGCGCCAGCTCACCGCTCCTGCTTCCAGCGCTTCGAAAAGCCATGGAAAACCCTCCACGCGGGTGCTTGGCAGGGAGTATCTCAAGCCATTGTAGGTCGGTAATTGTATCGCCGACGTGCCCTGCGCTCGTGCCCACTGAATTTGTGTGCCTCTCTGTGAAATCGTGTCCGATTGTGCCTGGACCCAAGTAGTCCCTAGCAGCCAAACTATCACACAGGCACACCATCTTGGACTAGCACAAGCCAGACGCTTTCCAAGTCTTGGCATATTCGTTTCTCTTGATAAATTTTTGATAGCGCCCTCAATGGAAATGATGGACACAACCATCTTCTCTTTAGATAGGACCACTCTCTCCTTCGGGAAAGATAGGGACTTCGTGCTGCACTACTGTCCTGCTCCGCAAATGAGAGGCGAGATGTTGGGAGTTGAGAGTTGGGAGTTGGGAGTTGGGAGTTGGGAGTTGGGAGTTGAG
>DAITMB010000115.1:0-16187 GCA_036835375.1 Bacteroidota bacterium | reverse complement strand
CCTTCTGCCAGGGGTCGAGGGGCCGGGTGAGCAGGCGGCGGTAGAGGGTGAGGGCTTGGTCGTAAAATTTGCGGTCTTTGTAAAACTCCGCCGCGTCGAGCAGGTTGTCGAGGTTCGTGCTGTCCAGGGCGATGAGTTGCTCGTACATCGCAGCGGCTTTGTCGTTTTCGTAGTTGATGGCGTAGAGTTGGGCGGCAAGCTGTATGGCCTGCATGTCTGCCTGTATGCCGGCCTCGTTTTCCCGCTCCCGCTGGTCGAGTTCGGCTCTGCCGCTGGCGATTTTTTCCCGCTCAGCGATGCGCTGCCCGGCCCGCGTGATCAGGTCTGCCGCCTCCAGCACGCGCAGGGCGGAGTCGATCTGCCCGCGCTGGTACTGGTCAAAGGCTTTCTGGTAGAGGTCGGATACGTCGTCGAAGTTGGTGCGGGCAAATTTTTCGGCCAGACCACGGGCGTATTGGAGTTGGGTTTCATAAGCTTCGGTAATGGCGGCCCTTTCGTCCTCCCAGCCTGCCTTTTCTTTGTTCAGGGCGTTGATTTGCTGGGTGTATTTGCGGGTGATGACCTCCTCGGAAACCTCGTAGTACTTGAGGCGGTTTTGCGCCAGCACGCCTGCCGGGCACATGACGATTTTCAGGGCTTGTGTTTCGGCCTTTTCGGGCAGGTGGGAATGCATTTCTCGTTCGTTCACGATCTCCCAGCCCGTTTTTTCGGCTTCGAGGTGGATGGGCTCGCCGGGTTTGATGGCAAAAAATACCAGCGTAAAAGTGCCGTCGCTTCTGCTGGCCGTGGGATTGGCCCAGGAGCCTTTGACCTGCACGCCGTCCAGGGGTTGGTTGCCGCTGCTCTGCTGGGTAACGAGGCCGTGGAGTTTGTCGTTGGGCTGCGCCGTCAGCAGGGCGGGCAGCAGGGTGAGCAGGAGCAAGAAGGGGATCGTTTTCATTGGAATCGGGTTGAGGGGGATGAGGGTATTTTTGAGGTTTTTCAGGCCGTCATGTGGGCGGGGATGAACTGGCGAAAATATTGGTGTCGCTGCCCCCAATATCTTTTTTTCACAATGAAGGGGCTGCGCAGGGCAATTGCAAGGTGCGACCCCGCTGGGGTCGAGAAAAAAACGCGATCAACTCCTACAAAGGTTCGACCTTTACAAGGTCGTTCTGGCGCTTCAACCCCGTCGGGGTTGAACCTTTGTAGCTCCAGGCGCCCGCTTTTCTTCGACCCTGGAAGGGTCGCACCTGTTCCTGCTGTTCTTACGATTGCCTTGGGGCTTCCCGGGGCGACTTTCCGGGGTTTCGCAAAGCCAGGGGGGCAGGAAGACCGGATTATCGGCCGGACTTGCTGAAAGTGTTGTTGAATCGCTTGTTCCATGTAGGTTATCTGGTTTTGTGGGGGTAATGGCGCATGACCTATTCCCGTTGCAACACAATCTTGGTTTCTTGCTCGGTGGCGGGATAGACGGAACTTTCCCAGGTACGAAAACCGGGGTGGGTGGCGGTGAGGTCGTATTTCTCCGCCTGCCGCGACACGGGGATCACGAGGGAAAAGCGCCCGTTGCTGTCGCTCTCGACAAACTGGCTGCCGATGCCGAGCTTCACACCCGGCAGGAAGCGGTTGGCCTCATCGCGCACTGAGCCGCTGATGCAGCAGTAGCGGGCGCTGTCGCGCTGGATGGTCAGGGTAGCGTGAATCCCATCCACCGGAAATCGCATGATGGCCTTCCCATTGGTAAACTGCCAGCCTGCTGCTGCCAGTTCCACCACCACGGTATCTCCACCGGCCTGTGCGGGCAATTGTCGAAAGTTGGCGCTGCCCTTCGCATCGATCGCCTCCGTGCGGTTTTCATTTTTAAACCGCAGGCTGAGATTGCCCTGGTTTATCAGGGGCGTGGCGCCGTCAGTGTCCGTGAGAAACACCGCAAGGTCGAAAGGCTGATTACAGCGGTCGCCCCCAGTGGCGGCCGCAGCAGGGTTGATGAGATAGACGAAGGCAAAAATCGCTAACGCGCCGCCCGCGCGCACACCCGCGTGCATGAAGTGCTTGTAGTCGAACTCGAAGAACCCCGGAATCACGGTAACCAGCCCCGCTGCTCCCAGGGCTAACGCAATGCGAAACACAATAAACTGTGTGCTTGAAGGGCAGGGCAAAAACACCACCAGGACCACGATCATCAGGAGGAGTGCTCCTCCTATGCTCATCGGGATGAGATAGTTCACTTGGCTTCCTGAACGCACATCATGTTCAGAGATCTTGAGCGAGGGAGGCAATGGTGAAGGAAATGACGGTTCGGTAGGAAATTCGAAGTCATCTATGAAGTCGAGAATTCCTTTTGTGACCCGCGCATGTTGAAGCCTGCTTTGCTCGTGGGAGAGCATCCCCAACTGGTCTGACTTGCGTAGCGCTTGAAATGATGACGACAAATGCAATATGTCGTTTTCCTGATCGGTACCAGCTGCCGCTTTCATCAATTCGGCGATGACCGTTTCTATTTTTCCCTGCCCGATAAGTAGCCTAAGACGGCTCTTGAATGATTCGTTTGGCATAATCAAAACCTCAAACGTCGAAATAATAAAGAAACTATTTGGGAAATTCAATCAGTACAATACCAATCTTTCCCAAGAGAGTAGGTGAATTGGCGTAGAAATAGAAATAAAATCTTCAAGCAATATAATTTGAAGAGCCCAATCTTTCAAGCAGCTACTTAGAAATCATTCTACGCGATTCATTTTTTCTGGCAAATCGCAAGGGCATGCCTACTGTTCGGCCAGAGTGGATTGCTCCCACATAGCTTCCAGGACTACCTTCGCCTTAAAGCTCGCACTGTGTGTTGATCGCCTAAGCCCTATTGATTGTCTTCCCGTTGGTAAAGTGAAAGTTGGGAAGGCTTCGCTTAAGCTAACACTTTTTCTTGTCTCGTTTTTGAGGACCAACTCATCCCTTACTTCCCCGACCTCTCATCAATCACCCATTTGGGTAATTTTGGGGATGGGTTGTTCGATGTGCGCTGAGTTTTTTATCGCATTTGCCTAAGAATCCTCGATTTCGTGAGACCAAATGACACCGAAGGTCAACACCAACGTTTAGCCCGACACCGATCAGAACAAGGACACAGCCGATGTGTACAATTTCCTTGCGTCGGGAAATCCCATCTTGTCGGTCAACTTGAGCGCTCAGAGCGTAGGGGTCAACGAAGAGGTCCCTTCCGGAAAATTTCACGTGAACGCCAACAACAGCAGCAGCTTCCCGCATTTGGTGCTGGAAGAAACAGATGCCAATGATTACGCACGGATCAAGTTCCAACATGGATCCGGATCTACCAACTGGTAAGTAGCAGGCCTGAACGCAGGTACGCAGGGCGCTGCTAAACTGAACTTTTTTCACTCGTTAGCCGGGGATATCATGACCATTACAGACGCCCAGCGGATAGGGATCAGAAACCTGGCCCCTAGTCGTGACCTACACCTGGGGCATTCCAATGGTGCTGGCAGTACCAATAATGGTCAGGGATTGAAAATTCAAAACGAAGGCCCGAGTTATCATTCATGGACTTTATACACCGCGAACAATAGAGGCGAGCTGTGGATCTATTCCGGAGTGACCAATGTAGGTCGGTTTGCTACAACAGGTGCATATACTGTTATCTCGGACGAACGCCGCAAAACGGCTACAGCCCATGAGGTCCATCTTGAACAAAGTCATGGAGCTGGAACCAATGACTTATCGCTACACGCACTAAGGTCCCAATGACAAAAACTCCATCGGATTTTTGGCTCAATCAGCAGCGCCACTTTTCCCTGGGTTAGTCAACTACGCTGCCGGAGATGGGACAGAAGCCAGCTACAAGATGGACTCGGTGGTAGCCCTCAAAGCCATCTAAGAACAACAAGCGCTGATGCAAACGCTGGAGGAGTAAGTCAATGACCAACATGCAGTGATTGAAGAGCAGCGTCAACTCCTCGAGTTGCTGGTGCGGCGCATCGAAGCGCTGGAGCGAAAATAGCAGGCACATCACTCTCTTTCTTGCATTCATCCCACGATCCTCAGCGGATTTCTTTAACTAGCAGTGGAATGTAAAGCTCAGCTTTGTGTCTCGCTGCTAGTACCTCTCTTTTACAACTTGGGGTTGCTGTCATTTATCTGCCAACCTCTATGATTGTAGGCCAACTCGTCGCGCTCCTTCCCATGGCCCTTTCCGACAGGCGAAAGTTTTTCTCCTGGGCCACCTGCTCTGACGCCACCCCCTGGTGGTATGGCGATCGGTTGGGGGACGAAGTGCCTTCTTCCGAAGTGTTCAAGCTGGAATGGCCATCGCATTACTTTGTAGGAAGAGCAGCGGACAAAGGACGAGCCTTCTGGATTCACTTCGATCACAAGGCCATCGGAATTATCACCTATCACGAAGTGCATCCCGTCGATCGATCTACTCAAATGGACATCCTCATCGCTAGCGCCACACACATGGGCCACGGTTTGGGCACAGACGCGATCAAGACGTTGACCCGTTTTCTCTTTCAATCCCTCGCTATCACCCGAATCAGGATTGAGGTCGTGGCTGAAAATCTTCGCGCCATTCGGTCCTACCAAAAAGCTGGTTTTCAGCACATTTATACGTATGTCCTCCACAGCATCGAGTGGCGGGTCATGGAATGCCTTTGTCCTCAGGAATGAAACAGATCCTTTTTCCTATTTTGCAGGCGGATGTTCTCCAAGGTTCTGACCGATGGCTGATTCGCCTTGGCAAATGATCTCGGCCAACGTTTCTGGATTTCTCTTTTCATTTTCTGATAACTTCTTCTGATCTCTCTCACATGTCTGCTTTCCTTCAAGATTTTCTCCAAAAGCGCCATCTCCCCTTTTCCACTTCCCCCGACGGATACCTCTACCACATCAAGACCGAAGGTTCGGGCCCACAGGCACAGGCCGGAGACTACGTTCGGGTGCATTACACAGGTAGTTTTCTCAACGGGAAAGCATTTGACAGCTCGCTCAATCGAGGGGAGCCAATTGTCTTTCGGCTCGGACAGGGTCAGGTGATCTCGGGTTGGGACAAAGGGCTGACCCTTTTTCGCCAGGGCGGCAAGGGGATCCTATACTTGCCACCAGAGCTCGCATACGGAAAGCAAGGCGCTGGAGAAACCATCCCGCCCAATTCAAGCTTGGTATTCGAGGTGGAACTGGTAGAGATCATGGACGAGACCACCTACAAAACGTGGGAACAAGGAGAAAATGAGCGCCGCCGTGAACTCATTGAAGCCTACATCGAGATGCAAATGAAGAAAGAGCTTGCTGCGATCGCCGACTACGCCAATCAACGCAAGCTGCCCTTTCAAATGACTGATTCGGGCTTGTTTTACCTCATCGAAAATGCCGGAGAAGGCCAAAAGGCAGAACCAGGCAGCACCGTCACGGTCCACTACACAGGTCAGTTGCTCAATGGGAAAGTATTTGACTCTTCTCGCCAACGCAATGAGCCGATTTCCTTTGAACTGGGCTCCGGGCGCGTGATCCAGGGCTGGGACGAAGGCATTGCGCTGTTTCGAGAAGGTGGGAAAGGCAAATTGCTCATTCCCTCGCCCCTTGGTTATGGACCCCGGGAGATGGGAGACATTCCGTCGGAGTCCACTTTGCTTTTTGACATTGAGTTGCTGAAAGTAGAGTAGTACGTACGATCAAATCAAAGACCGGGACGAGCAGCTATTCTTTTAGCCCTCCTCCCGGTCTTCATGTTTTTTGGGGATAATCTTAACCTACTTAGCTTGGAACGAGCTGAACAACCTTAGTCCAACTGGACCTCGTGTACAAGCTCAAAACCGTCTGCGTCCACCAACACGATCTGGTATCTTCCGGGCGGCAAGCCCGCGACAGGAAATTTAAACCACTCTTGACTGGGCAATGACCTGGCAGAATACCGCTTCACAATCGCCCCAGAGGCATTCACAATTTTGCCAGCGAAAGCTCCGGGTTCTGACAAATTCAGTTTCACAGGAAGGTCTCCCTTGCGAATAGGATGCTGCATCGGTGCTTCCATGACCGACTCTGTCACGCGGAGGGAAGCCAATTCCGGAGAGTAGGAGAAGATGGCTACAGGCGAAAATGGGCCACTTTGCCCCTGAAAATCCGCTCTTACTCGCCAAAAATACTTTTTCCCTGACTCAAGATGCTGTACTTGCGTGCTGTTGCTTTCCAAATACATTGACTTAATGACCCGGCTCCCCGCTACTTTGTACTGGAGACGATAGCCGCTTGCGCCAGACACAGCTTCCCAATAGAGTCGAGCTTCGCCCAGGCCGGAGACAGTGGCTTGCAGGCGAGTGGGAGAAAGGCTTGTTCCGACTGGTACACTCCCTGCACCTGTAGGACAGCCATTGGTGCGGAAAGCTTGCGGGGGAGAATATCCCAATCCCCTTCCAGCCACGACGGGCTCTACCTGACATTCGTAGTCGGTGCAGGGCTGAAGCCCTACGGTGCTAATGACTGGATCGTCAAATCGATTCCGCTGCCATTCCTCTGTTCCCATTCGCCGAAATCTCACATTGTATGCCTCTGCATCCGGCACAGCAACCCAAGAAAGCTTGACGGAAGTAGGGGTGAGGGGTTCGGCCACGACTTTCACCATCGGTGCCGGTGTGGCCTGCTGCACCAACCCCGGAGAATTGCGCAGGGACACCCTTGCTCCACCGGGCAAAAACAGGGCTTGCATCCGCTCGGCCTGCCCGAAGGTGAACATGTTCATGCAGGCATCATCGGTGTAGTCCATGTAATTTGAAGTCATGATGGGACCGTTGCAGGCACTGCGAAACGTTGGACATCCCTGCGAAGGGCGGTCTGCCGGAGGGGTGTCTGCAACGAGATCATCGACCGAGCAGGGTCCATCCCCCCAAATGTGGCGGAGGTTGAGCCAGTGACCGACTTCGTGGGTGCAAGTCCTTCCGCCGTTAAAAGGCGCTTTCACATTGCCCACGTTCCCAAAAAACCGATAGCCGATGACCACGCCATCCGTGGCGGAGGGTCCGCCTGGAAACTGGCTGTATCCCAAAACGCCCATCGCGAGATTGCATACCCAAATATTGAGGTACTGATCTGTGGGCCAGGCATCTACCCCACCCATCGAACTGAACTTGACAAAGTTGTTCTGCACCATGAATGCTTCGGTATTGGTGCGGGTGCGGGTGATGCCAGTGGTGGTCTGGCCTTGCGGGTCGCGATTGGCAAGCTGAAAGGAAATGCGTGTATCGGCAGCCAAGGAAGCCCATTGATGGGGGACTTGGTCGCGGTCTGGATTTTGGAAGCGAAAATCTTCGTTGAGGACCTGGATTTGGGATTGAATCTGTGCCTGGCTGATGTTTTGGTCCGGTGAATTGTACACCACATGCACCACCACAGGAATCACGACATCACGCCCCATGCGATGCCCGGCGCCTTTGATGGTCTCCTGGGTCTGGCGTTCAATGTTTTGCATGATGTAGCGCAGGTTGGGATTCCCTTCGAGCTGATGCTCTAGGTGATCCATGGTGCCACAAGTGCGCTCTTGTGCTGACAGGGTGACCACGCTCAGCAAAATGAGTCCTAAGAAGAACATGTGGCGAAATCCCCCGCAAAGGCAGGATTGGCGCAGGTGAGAATAACGGGCACTGGAGATCATATTACGACGAGTTGGAAGGACGAAAAGCGCAAAGATGGTACCAAGCTAGGGAGACGGACCCGCAACGACAGCCACAGCTTTTTATTCCTTGTCATGTATCTCTCCTTGCAGGCGTCGCCTGTTGTAGAAATATCCGTGTCGGAATGTCGAATTTTCGAGCTTCATGAAGACTGATTTCTCCGGCAGAAATCTGCTTCAAAAAAAGCCCTATCTCCCGTTGAGTAAATTTTTTGGCATAAATAACCCTTTACCTGTACAATTCTTTCTGTGCACGCTGTGCAAGTTTCTGTCCAACTTCTCGCCGGAAGCACCGTCGTTGGGCTTACTTCTCCGGTGTGAGATAGCCGTGAAGAAATCATTTTCTTCATTCGCAGAACGTATGAAATAGGTTGCACATTTCCTCCACTCCGCTTTTTTCTCTGAATATCTGCGCAATGAGACCATTTGCCAGTCTATTTTGAGCAATAATCCAATGTGCCAGCCCCCCCCCAAAAATCACCTACAATCCAACTTACTTGTTTTTGTAGGAAATCTCGTGGTCTAACACAGCGGGATCTTCTAACAAATCGACCAGCTTGGTTTCAATGACCAGAGTTTTACCGCCATCCAATAAGGTCGCGTCTGGATCACTACTTTTTTTCACCTTGCCGGGAAAGTGGTATCGAACCACATAGGAGGCCTCTCCCATCATCATCTTGAGCATGTCCATCTGCTCCTGTAGTTCTGCATTTTCCTCACTGTCCATATCTATCTTGGTATGACCGCGAGCAATAAGCCCTTTCTTGCCAGTGAACGTGCCAATCGCCATCCCCAGCTGGTTGGAAATACCGCCACCCTGAAGTGCCGCGCTGAGCGTTTCGAGGCCGGTAAAGTCAAACCTGAGGGTAATCACCCCATCCTCAGCTGCCATTTTTGCATCGCTGATGCCTTCCATTGAGGCATAATTTTCTTGCATCGTGGCGAAGGAAGCCACCATGTCTTCGGCATTCATCATAGAATCCAAAAACTCATCCTCGGTCATCCCTGCGCGGTCCTCTTCCGAGCTCATCATCATGATGAATTCTATTGCTTTTTTCACATCAACTCGATTCACGTAGGTGCCCGATCCATCAGAACGAAGGAAAATTTCCTCTTCAATGTCTAAGCAGCCGGGAATGAAGGTCAAGGATAAAACCCCAAGTAGGATGACAAAAAATCGTCTCATTTGCAGAAAAATTAAAATCAATTGGTAACAGTAACTCTCTAAAAAAGTGATCATATGTTTTCATCCAGCACAAGAAAGTAGTGGCGTAAGGACGCTGTCTCCGAAAAAATCCGGATTGACTGCCAGTCTTTGAACCGACGAGCCGAGCACCTGCTCTCTCCCCTTTTTCTAACGTGTGATGAAGGCACTGGAAAATAGGGGAAAAGTAGCAGCATAATTGTCCATCATCCTTATCATTCTCCTACATCTACCACTTTTTCTTCCTTCACTTCGACATGTTCCTCCACAAATACCGGCTTACCTGCCACCCATGTTTGTAGCACACGCGCCTGGAGCAGCGTCGAGTCTGGGGCTTCGACGATGTTTTGGGATAACACGACAAAATCCGCCCATTTCCCCGGGCTGAGTGACCCTACTTTTCCTTCGCTGAAGGCACCGTAGGCCCCTTCGGAGGTGTAGGCCCGAAGCGCTTCCTCGCGCGTCATCTTCTGATCAGGTTCATATCCTTCTTCTGGCTGGCCGACGAGGGTTTTCCGGGTGACAAGCGAATAGTAGCAAGCGATGGGGTCCAGTGGTTCCACGGGGACATCAGTCCCATTGATCACGCGGGCACCGCTTTTCAGCAGCGACTGCCACATGTAAGCCCCCTGCACGATGCGTAGCCTGCCGAGCCGATCAATGGCCCAGGGACGATCGGAAGAGAGATGAACGCCTTGCATCGAAGCGATCACACCCAACTCAGCAAAGCGTGGAATGTCGTCGGGGTGTAAGTGCTGCGCATGCTCAATGCGAAAACGATGATCAGTGGAAGGCGAGGGAGCAGCCTGAAATGCGGCCTCGTACCGATCCAAGACTTCGCGGTTGGCCCGGTCGCCAATGGCGTGAGTACACACCTGAAACCCGTGTGCTAGCCCTTCTCTTGCCACTTGCCCGATGTAGTCGATCGACATCACCGAATTGCCAAAGTGGCCCGGGCGATCTTCGTATGGAGAAAGCAACCACGCGCCCCGACTCCCCAAGGCGCCATCGGCATAAAGCTTCACGGAGCGTACGGTCAAAAAGTCGCTCGTGAGCGGTCCCCTCGCGTACCAATCTCGCAGCAAGCTGCTGTCGTTGCCGTGGAGCATCACATAGAGTCGAACGGGCAATTGCCCCTCGGCTTGCAGTCGCGCCAGGCGATCAATGTCTTCCTGACCAGCTCCTGCATCCTGAAACATGGTGACGCCCTGGCGAAGGCAACTGCGAAGCGCAGCCCGAAGGGCCGCCACTTCTTCTGCCTCTGTCGGAGCAGGGATGATGGAGCGAATCAATCCTTGGGCAGCTTCGGAAAACAGGCCGGTAGGTTCTCCCCCGGAGAAATGATAAATCTCGCCTGCTTGGCCGATGCGTGTTTCTCGATCAATGCCAGCCAAATCCATTGCTTTGGCGTTGACCAGCGCGGAGTGACCGCTGGCATGGGTGAGATACACCGGGTGATCAGGCGTGAGTGCGCTCAACCGGGTGTGCACGGGCTGCCCTTGCACCATCTCAGGTTGGTCGCTCCATTTGTCTTGATGCCATCCGCGCCCAATGATCCAGCTGCCTTTGGGGCGCACTGCTGCAGTATCTGCGACCATTTGTATCATGTCTTCGAAGCTGGTCGCCAAAGCCAAATTTACTTGAAATGACATTCTGCCCATTCCCATCAGGTGACCGTGGCTCTCGACAAAGCCGGGAATCACCGTTTTTCCTGCCAGGTCCAAGCTGTCGGCAGTGAGGGGATCAATGAGGGTCGAAGCATCGGCCAGAGTGCCTGCAAAGAGCACATGGCCATTTTCCAACACCAAGGCTTCTACCTCTGATCGAATGGGGTCGGAAGTGTAAATATGGCCATTCCACACGAGGGTACGGGGAGGAATGGGCTGGCAGGCGAGGAGCCCACCAATGAACACGACCGCAATCCCCAAGCGGGACAGTCGTGAAAATTGAGAAAATATGTAAAGTCCTTGCATGTAAAATGTACCTACTTCATGACACTGTCCGATCGATGGGAAAAATTAGGAAAGCTGACGAAGTGAGCTGACAACATGAGGCAATTGCGTAAAATGATTCGCCAATTCTCTTGCATGAATTCAGTTGACAAAAGCCCAATCTGCGCCGGAACTTGCTCTGAAGTTAGCTCCAATTTGACCTTGAAAATGGCCAACACAGTCACAAAATCCGTTTTTTTTCATCCTTTCCTTCCGCGACGAAAGATAGGAATATTTTCCTACCCGATTTACTTCGGTTCCAGCTCCTGTCATTTGCTATGCAACAGAAGTTGTAACAAGCGATTTAAGTTTTCAACTGAATGAATACCTTTGTGCCCGACACGATCACCCTGAAAATTCTTCACGATGCAGCATCTCCGCGAACTGACGACGAAAGAAAAAGCGCTCAAGATCAATTTGGACCCACGCTATTACGGGTCATTTGCAGAAATTGGCGCTGGCCAGGAAATCGCAGAGCATTTTTTCAAAGCTGGTGGGGCTTCTGGGACAATTGCCAAGACCATGTCTGCGTATGACATGCAATTTAGCGACGCCATTTATGGCAAAACCAAGCGGTATGTGAGTCAGGAGCGGCTCCTCACCATGCTCAACCACGAGTATCATCTGCTCCACGAGCGGCTCCAGAGCCGGGCAGACAAAACCTGCTTCTTTGCTTTGGCCAATACGGTCGAATCCCTCAATTTTCGCAAAACCAACCAAGGCCAGGGTTGGATCGGGCTTCGATTTCAAATGAGTCCCAACACCGAGCCTAACGATGCCATTATCCACATTGTGCTCAAAGATCCCGAATCCATTTGGCAACAAGAGGCGATCGGCATCATCGGCGTAAATCTTCTTTTCGCCTGCTTTTTCTTCCCACACGACATGGGCCTCATCCTCCAGACCCTCATGGAGGGCCTCAACCCCGACCGGATTGAGGTGGATATGTGTCGGCTCAGCGGACCAGCTTTTGACTGGGTGGACAACCGCCTGCTCAGCCTCAACCTCGTGAAAACCGGGATGACCCAAGCCGCGATGTTCGGACCCGATGGGGAGGTTGTCCACGCTTCGGATGTGCTCTACAAAAAGAATATTTTGATGCTCCGGGGCAGATTTCGCCCGCTGACCCACGTGAACCTCGACATGAGGCAATCAGGCCTGTTACAATTTTCGCAGGAGCAAGATGTGGATCCCGAAAACGTGATTGCGCTCTCGGAGCTCACCCTCAAGGATCTCACTGCCGAGGGCAAAATCGATGAGCAGGACTACTTGGATCGCGTGGACATCCTCAACTCCTTGGGGCATTGGGTCATGGTGTCGAATTACACAGAATATTATCGGCTCGTGTCTTACCTCCAGCAATTCACCCGAAGAAAAAAAATCGGGATTGTGCTGGGCGTTCACAACTTGGAGCTGATCTTCGATGAACATTATTACGAAGACCTGAAGGGAGGAATTCTGGAGTCATTCGGCATCCTGTTCGGGACGAATATCAAAATCTATGTATATCCCGCCCATTTTCCGGGCCAGGCAGATCTCTACACCTGTCACAATTTCAGGCTCGGACCCGAGATGACTCACCTCTTCCAGTACCTTCACGCGACCAATAAGATTGAAGATATTCGCGGGGTAGATCCCAACTTGCTGCATATTACTTCCGACCGCGTGCTGTCGATGATCAAGGCGGGCGAAGATGGTTGGGAAAGCATGGTCCCGGTAGAGGTGGAGCAAGCTGTGAAAAATAGGGGTCTTTTTGGCTACGAAGCACCGCAAGAGTCCAAGGAACACCGGACTTCTTCCCACACTTCCCATCGACCGCTCCTGAGATCGAATGAGTAAATGAGTAAGTGAATGAATCCAAAGAGATTTCTTCAAGGTTTCCTCAATGGAAACAATTCGATGGCTTCGGATGGGCCAGAAGGCAGCATCAGGGGCAATCCCGAAAAATAGCCCAACTCCAAAAACTGGGCGGCGGAAATGCCTCCCCCGGCAGTTTTCCAGCAAAAATGATTTTCTAACAAAGGACGAACGCACTGGTAGGGAACGTAGAGCGCCACATAGGATTTGTTGTCGAACTGAGCGTGCCGCCAAATCAACCTCACAAAGCGAATCGAGAAGAAATACTTGCTGCTTCGCGTCGAAAATCCCTCATCGACAATTAAGTCAATGATCGGCTCGAAGTGCTCCAACCCTAACTCAGCGATCGAAATCGAGTTTTGATTCATGTGCGAAAGGCCTTGCCACTCTGCAAAGCGATACAAAAAGTCTTCGTAGGTCATCTGCTCTTCTGGATTCATTGGGTCTAATCCAGAAAATTGGTGCTCGGCAAATCCATTGAGCAATACACCAATCAGGCCGGGAGCCACTCCCTGATAGGGCGGCGCCACGGGCAAGAAAAAAAGCGGCCGATTATATGGGTATTGAAGATCCAACCGCAACAGAAAACGATGCCTGATCAAATCCCGCTCATCGGGTGGGTATCTTCGCGCAGAGCATGACGTGTCGCCGTTCACATGAATGTATCCCATGTTCTGATACCTCACTTGGACTTGCCCGAAAGCAGATGAAGTCACGAAAAAGTCCAAGGCGAGGATCAGCAAAGAAATCTGATGGGGAGTAGATCGATTCATTTAAAAACGACTTTTGTGGCACCACTCCCGTACTTGCGGGCGTCGGCGGGACCAAAGGACTTGACGTGAGGAGTCCGCTTGAGCATGAGATGCACTTCCTGCTTGAGCTTCCCTTCCCCTACACCGTGAATGAGGACCAGACTGGCGGCGTGCCTCAATAGGGCATTTGACAAAGCTCTGGCAACTTCTTCCATTTGGATCCTCAACGCTTCGCCCGGCAGAATCTTGCCCGCATCGTCCACCAATTCTTCCAGATGAAGATCCACCTCCAGGTGAACTTCTTCTGCAGGCTGTTCTTCCCGAATCAGGCGAATAAATTCTCGGTCGTCGAGGTTGTCGTAGGCGTTTTTTTGGGCGTCCTGCCGCATGGAAAAGACCCAAGCGGATTCTCCCACGGCTTCCAAAAAGCGAGGTGGTGCGATCAAGGCATTTTTGGTCCATGGAATCTCAGACAAGAGGGGCGTGTGGGGATGACCTTTTCCCGGGACAAAGTGCAAGACCTGCGCATAAAACGATCGCGTCCGCTGCAATTCGGCACCAGTCACCAAGCCAATTTCTTGCACCGTGCCCGACTCCAACACGCCCGAAGCCAGCCCATAGTATCGGTTCTGTTCCCGAAGATAAAGGGCAT
Organism: Bacteroidota bacterium; assembly: GCA_036835375.1. Classification (GTDB taxonomy): domain Bacteria; phylum Bacteroidota; class Bacteroidia; order J057; family J057; genus JANQTF01. The sequence goes on along the minus strand of DAITMB010000115.1, from coordinate 2,077 downwards.
ACAGCAGCTGAGTCGGTTCAGGATTGGCCAACACGAGCTGGAAACGATCTTCAGGGCGAGCAAGGAAGACCAAGCTTAGATCTACCAGCGCACTCCCCAGTTGAAGCGGTTTTCGCACCGAAGGATCATGCACATAGGTGCTACTGCCTTGTCGATCGCCTCCGAGGTACGTACTCTCGGCCAGATCTACCGGAATGATGTCCTCGACATCCACATCAATTCCGAAGCCGTCGCCAAAATCTACTTCCACGGTATGCCCGTCAATGAGGGCTGTGATGACACCGTCGCCACTGTGGCGAAGCTGCCTTACCTTTTGTCCAACTCTGAATTTCATTGATGTTTTCCTCAACAATCTACGGCAAGCCGTCTGCTCCGACGTTTTCGATCTACCTCTTCGAATTTAAGTTCTCCGATTTATCTCCCCCAATTTACTCACTTTCGCTCCTTAACGTAACCCTTGACAGCCTAAAGCATCGAATTTGTACAAACAATTTGTCTTTCCTTTGTCTCAAAAGATCCCTCAGCATCTTTTCTCATTCACATGTCTGATCACTTTCCTTCTTACTGATGATTACCTGCGGTCAATACCCAGAGAAAATGATCCGTCTGAGCAACGGTCAAAAAGTTATCAAATTTTCCTTCTTTGTCTTCGAAAAAACCTCAGCATAAAAACACGAGTCTTCCTTATATTTGCGCAGAAAAATTGCTGAGCGCAATCAGCCACCTTAGCTCAGATGGTAGAGCAACTGATTCGTAATCAGTAGGTCGCGGGTTCGATTCCCGTGGGTGGCTCGGATTCCTTCGGGCATTTTACGCTACATCAACCTCTCCCTGTCAGATCTCGCCGTTGGCGGTCCTGGCAGGGAGCTTTCTTTTACAGGCACTTCAAAAGAAGCGCTGGCCATTCATGCTGTTACCCCTCAAAAATCTACCTGATAGCTCAGTACCGGGATAAATCCCCCGGGATGGTTGCGGAATTCCAGCTCATTGGTCACCGCATTGTAGCGCACGTTGTTGGGGTTAGGTCGATTCAGGACATTCTGGATGTCGAGTGCCAAAATGGAGGCAACCCGCTTTCGGTTTCGGCGAAAGGCGATCCGGGTGTCCAGTCGAAAATACGGAGCCACCTGCCCCTCAAAAGAGCTGCCTTGGAGCGGCACAAAGTTGCCTTCCGCTTGTGACAAAATGGGATCGTGTGGCGTGTAGCGAAATCCTCCGTTGTATAGTACCCGGCCTCCCACTTGAAGCACGGAGCCTTTTTTGAAGGTGAATTCCTTGCCCATCGTGTAGGTCGAGGCATAGCGCGTACTGAAGCGGGTCGGGTGCCGAATGCCTTCGAGGGTTTGATAAGTGGATTCGAAGCGAGAATAGGTCAGCAAAAAGTAAATTCCTTGAGAAAAAAACTTTTCTAGGGCAAGGTCAATCCCATAATTCGTACCTGTTCCCTCGCTCACCAGCGGAGTCTGGGCAATGCCACTGCGCTCGTTGAGCCACCACCAATCACTGGCTACCATCTCAACCGGCACCTTGCCCAAGCGCTGCAAATACAATTCTGCCCCAATTCTCACATCCTTGAACAGCAGGCCATTGTACGCTAACACCGCGTGCTCTGACCGAATGAATGGCAAGTCAAAATTCGGAAAGCTTTGCGACAGCTCTCCGCCGGAGAGCGTATCATTTTGGCGGTAATAATAAGCCCCGAGCGGCAACATTTGACTATGCCAGCCATACGCCGCACTGATAGAATGGCGTGGCGAAGGGGAATATTGCAAGGACACACGAGGCTCTACCCGCCCAGTTTGGTTCAACTCCAGCAGCGCTGAATGTACCCCTGCGTGAAAAGTCCATTTTTCGTTGAGCCGATGACTCATCTGGGCATAGGCTTGGTACGTTCGGGTATTGCTACTACCGTCGATGGAAATTTCGTTGAGCACACGATCAAGCACATCAGTACGGCGCGGTGCGGATTCCCTGAAAAAGGTGAAGAGGATTTGATTGAAAAAAATTCCTGTCTTGAGCCGTGTCCGGGGAGAGATCTTTCGGGAATAGGTGAGCGAGCTCACCAGCCGCTGGTCGA
>DAITMB010000114.1:0-16653 GCA_036835375.1 Bacteroidota bacterium | reverse complement strand
ACTCCCACGACAAAACAAGCGATGATGCCGATCCAGACCCAGGTCCAGGGAATGACAAATTGAGATTCGAAGATGAAGCTGCTGATGAGGTTGCCGCCCAGCACCCCAAGCACAATCCCCAACAGGCCGCCCAGCTGACAGATCACAATGGCTTCCCATAAAAATTGGAGGAGAATGCCCCGACGAGTCGCACCTGTAGCCTTTCGAAGACCGATTTCGCGGGTGCGTTCAGTGACAGATACCAGCATCACATTGAGCAATGCCACAGCGGCTCCCAGCAGAGTGATGATCGCGATGATCTGCGCGCTGAGCGTGAGCGCACTGGCTTGTTCCAGCACCTGCCCCACAAACTGGTCGCTTTTGCTGAGGGTAAAATTGCTTTCCTCCCGCACAGAAAGTCCTCTCACCAGCCGAAACAATCCCTGCGCTTCTGCCATGTAGGCATCCATCCTGGCAGCATCTGCTACATACACAGAGAGAGACACGCTTCGATCTCCTGGGAAATGGTTGCGCAAGGTCGTGATGGGCAGAAAGCTGGATCGATCAGCGCCGCCCATTCCCATCGTTCCTTTCGATTCCAGCACCCCGATCACCGTGTAGCCGTGGCCACGCGTGAAGATCACCTCGCCGAGGGGCGATCCATAAGGAAAGAGCTTTTCCTTTACCTCGTGACCGATGATGATAACATTTCGGCTGAGCGAGAGATCTTCGTCGGTGAAATTGCGCCCTTCGCTGAGGGTGTATCGAGCAGTCAAAAAATAATAGGGATCCACGCCGCGAACTTCTACGTTCGGGTTTGTTTCGTTGCTTCGATAACGCATCTGAACGTTACCACCTGACAGGCTGAGGCTGCTGGTCGCCTTGTCTTGAAACTGTTCTTGAAAGGCAAGCGCTTCCCGGTAGTTGATAGCAGGAAAGGATTGTTGATTGCGTCCGCGCCCCCCCATTACCACCTGAGCTGATCGATTTTGGATGGAAAAAGTGTTGGAGCCCAGCGAAGCAAAACTGCTCGTCATCCCGGTTTTGATCCCTTCAATGGCCGTCATCACCACGATCAGAGACGTGATTCCCAAGGCAATAATGAAGATGGTGACACCCGCCCGAAAGAGATTGGAGCGTATGGCTTCGAGGGATTGATTGATGCTGAGGAAGAAACGCATGGTGCAAATATACAGGGGGGAGTGTATTCTTAAAAATGGAGAGACCCCGGGATATCCCAATTCGGTGCTCAGTGATCCGGCTTCATCGGAGAAGCCTTGATCGCCCAAGGTAGAACAGGGTAATTCGCAACATCCTCAGTCATGCTCCTTTGGCAATCACGGTCCCAATTGATCTGCATCCGAATGCGAAACTCCTCTTACCTCCGCCAGCTTTACCGCCCGCTTCTCCTCGCGTTCTGCGTAGTGCTCTCTTCTCCTGTAGTCGCCCAAGATGTAGCGCAGACAGCCGTCGGGTTGTTTTTGGATTGCGAATTCTGTGATCACGCCTTCATCAAGCAAGAGTTCAACGCTGTGAATTACGTGCGGGCACAGCAGGACGCCAGCGTTCACGTCCTCGTGGCGCGGCAACACACAGCTGGCGGCGGAGCTACGTATGAGTTGTCTTTCATCGGTCAGGGAGTCTTTGATGGGATGAACAATTTGCTCTTTTTCAGCACGCAACCCAATGATTCTCAGGACGACATTCGCAAAGGGATGCTCAAAATCATTCAGATTGGAACCCTTCCTTATCTCGCCAGAAGCGGCTGGGAAGATGTGGTGAATCTCTCCATCCAGAAGGCCGAAGCGGTACCTGTGAATGGGCAGGCAAACAAAGATCCTTGGGGCAACTGGATATTTGAGGTGAGTGCCAATGGAAATATGAATCTCGAATCCCTTCAGAAAAAGTATGCGCTCCATACAGGCATCCGTGCTGACCACGTCACGGAACAGTGGAGAATTCAGCTTCGGGGGTATTCACATCTCAATCGCACGGTGATTTCGGGAGAGAGCGAAGAATTTGTCAGCGAGAGAAGACATCAGGGAGGATGGGGGAGCCTAGCCTACAGTTTGGGAGATCACTGGTCAGTCGGTGGCGGTGTCAATTCCTTTCACGACACGTATCAAAATATCGATTATCACCTTTCGCTCGCTCCAGCCATTGAATACAGCTTTTTCCCTTATCGCGAAGTCATGCGGCGTGAGCTCACTGTCGCCTATCGCTTGCGGGGCTTGTACCAAGACTATGCAGAAGTCACTGTGTACAACCGCATGAATGAGATGTTGGCGCAGCAGGAACTTCAAATCGCTTTGCGTTTTCGGCAGCCTTGGGGCCAATTGTATGCTGGCTTGAACGGCTCACACTATTTCGACGACCCAGCTAAGTTTCGCACCAGTTTCGATGCCAATGTGGACCTCCGAATCGTTCGGGGACTGGCCGTAAGGGTATCTGGCCATATGAAGCTGATCCGCGACCAGGTTTCGCTACCCGCAGGCGGATCCAGCCTCGAAGACTTGCTTCTCCAGCAGCGGCAATTGGCCACTGACTATCAAATGGGTCTTCACGCCGGATTGAGCTATACTTTTGGGTCCATGTACAACAACATTGTGAACACCCGCCTGTAATATCGGAGCACAAAGGAGTGTGGATAGTCCAGTTTATCGTAGTTTTTTTGAGGCAAATATCTTTGCATCATGAAACACGCATTCACCACCCTCGGCTTCGCTTTCATGACCCTTTTTGTCGCTCAAGCGCAATTTCTCACGCCACAAAGTTCCTCCTGGATGTGCGAACACGTGCTTTTCCTCGAAGTCTTGGGGAATGGAGGGACCCTTTCCTTGAATTATGAACAATTGATCGCCAGTGGCGAACATGCAGCTGCCACCTCGCGGATCGGAGCAGGCGCATTTCCTGTGGGAGGCGGAGAAATAGAATTTGGAATTCCTGTGACTGCCAGCGGTCTATTTGGCTATGAAAAACTTTGGGGAGAGATCGGCGGCGGTGTCCGGGTGAGCTTCACCCAAGCACTGATGGAGGACGGAGCTGAGATCTGGCCCACAGGAATCATCGGTGTCCGCTATCACCCCGATCACGCTGGCGGAATCATGCTCAAGTTAGCCTACACACCTTCTCTCCAGCCCGGCAGCCATGTCCTTGTGCATCAAGGCGGCTTGTGTATCGGCGTAGGGCTGAGCCGAAGATGAGCCAATCAGTCGTTTGAAAAAAGAGACTGGCTTTCTCGTACAATTTTACATTGCCGTAATCCAGCACTCCGGGCAAATGAGTACCTTTGCTTCCGATGAAGCATGTAATCCTACTATTTGGCATTCTCTCGATGTGCCAGGGCCTGCTGGGACAAGCGCCCGACGTGTATGACGAGAAAGTGACTTCCGCTGGCAACATCGCCGCGACCGTCAGCAACTTGGGCATCATCGGAAACAGCTTTTCTGGCAGTTTCAATGTCCAAGGCTTTCCTTCTTGCGAGTATCCGGCTAATTCTGGAATCGAGCACGTCTTTGACGGAGGTTTGTGGATTGGTGGCATAGTAAACGGACAGGTGGCAGTGTCCACAGGAGCCGTCGATGATGCTTCCGGGTATGCGACGGGAAAGGCTGGGTTCGAATTTACTTCCAAAACACCTTTGCGGGAGCGCTCCTCTTTGTTTGACTCCCCATTTTATGACCCAGCGGCTATCTCCCATCAGGATTTTGTGTCGGTGTTCACTGACAGTGCCATCGCGATCACCACGGGAGGTGGAAGCAGCATCCCGATCGTGGACCACCTCAATCCACTGGGGCTGGAGATCGAATTTGAGTCTTACAATTGGAATTTTGCCTTCGCCAATTTCTTCCTCATCTACAATTTTCGTATCACCAACGTCTCCGATCGCAACGTCGATTCGTTGTTTTTGGGATTTTGGATGGATGGGGTGATCCGCAATGTCAATATCACGCCGCCTGGTGGCACTGCCTTTTTCAACAAGGGAGGAAATGGCTATGTGGACAGCCTGAACATGGGCTATGAGTTCGATGCTACGGGCGACGTAGGGTACACCGACAGTTATATCGCGACCAAGTTTCTCGGTGCTGAAATCAACGGCTTTCCGCCCACCTCGCCCAATTTTAAGGTCCATTTTAATACCTGGCAATTCCGGAACTCTGCAGATCCACGCTACTTTTTTCCGACGAATGACTTTCAGAAGTACGGAAAAATGACCGAGGGATTGAACTATGACGCAGATTGGACCGCCATACAAAATCAGATCAATCTCGCCAATAATCGCTCGAATCTGGTGTCGGCTGGTCCTTTCACACGCTTGAATCCGGGAGAGACCATCGAAGTAGCTTTTGCGCTGGTGTGTGCCCGGAGGGTGTTTGACGGCCTGCCAGCCGCGGCCAACACGCCTGAGCAGCGCGCGAATCTTCTGCAAAACGCGGGCTGGGCACAGAGAGCCTACCTTGGGGAAGACAACAACGGCAACGGTATTCTTGATCCGGGCGAAGACTTGGATGGGGATGGTAAAATTACCCGCTTTATTCTCCCTACGCCTCCTGACCGGCCTGTGATGAAAGTGATTCCCAGTGATCACCGCATCGAAGTCTATTGGAGCGATAACTCAGAATTCAGCATTGATCCCATTTCCAAAATCCGGGATTTCGAGGGATATAAGCTCTACAAAACAGCCGTGGGATTCGACGTGCAGAATACCCAGAATCTTATTCAAGCGCTGAGTCCTGTCGCACAGTGGGACATCCCAGACAACGAATTGAGCTTTGATACAGGATTTGAGGATGTGCGGCTGGAAACACCTGTGACATTTCCGGGCGACTCCATCCAATATTGGTATAAATACACTTTTGATAATGTGGCAAATGGTTGGCAACACGTCATTGCTCTCACAGCTTTTGACCGGGGCGATGAAGTGAACAATCTACCCCCTCTCGAATCTGCGCAGTTGGCAAATCTCCGCAGGGTGTTTGCTGGGAAGCCTGCCAATCAAAATTTTGCGCAGGGCGAGCCATTTGTGTATCCCAATCCCTACTACGGTCGAGCTGATTGGGAAGGCGCCAGCACATTGGAAGAAGATCGCAAGCTGTACTTCGCCAATCTTCCTGCCCGATGCGAAATTCGAGTCTATACCCTTTCAGGTGACTTAGTGGACGTCATTGAGCACAATGAGCAATACAACGGCTCCGACAGCCGCTGGTTTCAGACCTATTCGGATCCTGGCACCACTGCATTTTCGGGTGGAGAGCATGCTTGGGATTTGCTGTCGGCTGATACGCAGATCATCGCCCGGGGCATCTATCTTTTTGTGGTGATCGACCAAGACACCGGAGAAAAGATGCGGGGCAAATTTGTCGTCATCAAGTAGGTGTTTTCATCTGTGTATTCTGTAGCTGTGATTCACTTTATCTTCCATTTACCTTTCGTTTCAGATTCTTCTTTTCCAAAACCAATTTTTGACATGAAATCTTCTTTACTGCTAACAACGATCATGGTCCTATGCCTGAGCGGATTCGCACAGATATACGACACAGTGACGATTTCGCAGATTCAGTTTGTGTCCCAGCAAGACTTGGGCAACTGTGTGGATGCGACGCCCTACCTCGGCGACACGGTGTGGACCCATGGGACCGTGATGATGGATGGCGGTCTGGCGCAAGTCGTTAGTGGACGCAATGTGTGGCTACAAAGTGGCCCTGGCCCGTTCAACGGCATTGATTTATACACCATAGGCGTTCCGACGCCAGTACCTGGCGATGATGTGCTGGATCTCTCGGCGGGTGACTCTGTGGAAGTGCTGGGGGTGATAATCACCTTTGGGAATGAAACGGAGATCGCTCCACTGGAAATCAACGTGATCGGCTTTGGCCGCACTGTATATGTCAATCCTGTATCTGTGGGTGATCTCAACGACAACCAGCGGATCAACTTGCCGGAGACAGGCGAGCAGTGGGAAGGGCAATATGTGGAGATAACAGATGTGACCGTCACTTCGGTGGATTTGTTTGCAGGGGGGTCTCGGGTGAGCTTTAATGCATCTGACGCGAATGGAAACACCATTAATGTGTCAGATCGATTTATTGCCCAGCGACTGCCTGCCAACGGTGGTACCTTTGTAGCACCGAATGTCGGGACAGTGTATGACACCATCCGCGGTGTCATCGTTCACTCTGCCAACGGTTGCTTTGGCGCGAATGGCCGCGGCTACGAGTTATTTCCATTTCGCTCGGAAGATTATGTCGTTCGGGCGGGTTTTTCGGCCCCTCTGATTTCTGGGACAACTCGCAATCCTATTTCCCCCAGCCCTTCACAGGATGTCAATGTATCAGCTACCATTGATGACGTGGACGGGACTGTGACCTCAGCTTCTCTTTTTTACGCTGTAGGTGTAGGCAATCCTACTTATTTCAGCGTACCGATGACTGCATCTGGCAGCACGTACACTGGCACGATTCCAAGCACCGCATTTTCAGACGGTGATTTGGTAAAATACTATGTGTGCGCCACTGACAATGACAACCTCACAGCCTGCAATCCCGATGTGGGTGGTGGGGTAGCGGATCCGCTCTTCTTTTTTGTAAGAGATGGCGGACTCACGACCATCTACGATGTGCAGTTTGCACCCTTTTCGACAGATAATTCGGGCTACGTGAATCTGGACGTGACCCTTAGAGGAATCGTGACAGCGACTTCTTCTTCGAACGACCTGGGATTTGTGTACATCCAGCAGCCTGGCGAAAACCAGTGGGCAGGGCTTCCCCTCACGCAAAATCAGTCGTTGAACGCGCTTCAGCGCGGAGATGAGGTTGAGGTGTCGGGTACTATCATCGAAAGCTTTGACATGACGACCATGATCGTGCAATCGGCAAGCACCATCTCCACTGGCAATGCCTTGCCGGATGCCATCGAGCTGGATCCTTCCCTTTTCTCCAGCTATAGCGTAGCCGGCGTAGAGCCCTACGAGAGCATGGTGGTCAAGTTGGTCGGCGATAATGGTGATCCGCTCTACGTGGTGGACGAGAATGCCGATGATCCCAGCAACTTTGCAGAGTATCGCGTGGGTAAAGACCCTTTCGATCCCAATGCTGGATCACGGGTGCTCGCTGGAAGAGTAACTGGTAGTGCATTCAGCTCACTGGCATTTTCTTACATCAATGACATTTTATTTTCCACTGATTTTGGAATCATGACGGTGGATCCTTGCGTCATCACGGTTGGTGACTCCATGGAGAGCCTCAGCGGGATCATGTACCACAGCTTTGGCGCCATGAAGCTGCTTCCTCGCAACAACGACGATGCGGTCGGCTACAAAGGAGAGAATTGCCCAGATGGGATCTCAGATCTTGAGAGCACGATCGAGAGCCATACCCTCACAGTGTATCCGAATCCTGCACGGGAGCAAGTCACCCTTCGCTATGATCTATCCAGTCGTGTAGTAGGCCAAGTGGTTCTGACGGACATGATGGGACGCTCCCTCGCCACCAAGGCGCTTGAGGGAACTGTGGGAGAGATTTCTTTCCAAACCAACCACCTGCCAGCGGGGACCTATCTCATCAGCATTCGCACCGATCGCGAGATCCTGTCTCGCCACAAGGTAGTGTTGATTGACTAGTGCTTTGCTTACACGTGTCTCCGATATGTGACACGTGTTGACTTCGATACCATGGGAGATGCAAAGTGCAGCGGAAATTCCAGCCTTTGCGTCTCCCTTTTTTTATCCAAAATTTGACTCATATGCTCGATTCTGGCGTTGGGTCCCCATCTTTGCTGATGTTTCTCCTTCTGTTTCTCGTTGAGTGAAGGAAACGAAGTGCGAGGTGATGAATGCAGGTGCCCTCCCACCTTGTCCTTACAAAGCTAAGCATCAACTTATTGATCATGTCGAAACGCGCTTTTTTGGGTTTTCTGATGTTGCTGGTAACGGTAACTTCTTTGCTAGTAGTTTCCTGCGAGAAAGGAACCTTGTTGGAGAATTTGCCGCCGGAGACGCAGCTATTTTTGAAAGAAGTTAATCTCCGAGGGGAAAACCGGCTCAACAGTGTGATTCAACTCTACTGGTCTGGGGAAGATAAAGACGGGTACGTGGTCGGTTACGAGCTTTCTTTCGATGAAACCAATTGGGGCTTTACCACACAAAGGGACAGCACATTCCAATTTGACATTCCTGCTGGTAGCGATACCGTGGACATCACCCTGTATGTGCGCGCAGTGGACAACGATGGAGAAAGAGATCCCACGCCCGCTTTTCTTAACATCCCGCTGCGCAATCAGCCCCCCGTAGCGCGCTTCGATACGGTGTCTGTCTTGCCCGACACAGTGTTTTCGGCAGGGACAGTGCTTTGGCAAGTATCCGATCCTGATGGTGATGAAACCCTAGAGAGTATTTCCGTCAAAATCAATGATGGTCCTTGGGTAGAGTTGGCCAGGACGATCTCTTTTTTATCTTTTCTTCCTGAAAATCCAAGCGTAGCTGGCCCGCAAGACCTGATATTGTATAACGGCCCTGCGGCCACTCCCCTTGCTGTTCCGCTGTTGGGCGCCGTGGTGGGCGCTAATAACAAGATTTACCTGCGCGCGAAAGACATTGCCGGATCCTTCTCGGCCATAGACTCCACGCGCAGTTTCTACCTTCGTCAGCAGCAGGGCACTCTCCTCTTGGTGGATGACAACAGTGATTCGCAGGCGGATCAGGTGCACATGAGCCTGCTCGACGAAGTGTTTCCGACCTATGACCGAATCGACATTCGCAGCAACAGACCCTCCATCTGGGACCCGACCTTGGGCCTGATTTTGGGTATTTATGACCGTGTACTCTGGTATTCAGATGGATCAAACCTTGCTGCACTGGGTCAGCAACTCACATTGGAAGTCGCGGCACAGTCGCTACAGCGATACCTCAACGTGGGTGGGAAGCTCTTTATCAGCGCCAAATTCCCCGCCACATTCAATGACCCTGCAGAGTCTGGGCTGTCGCCTGTGTTTGGGTTTTCGCCCATGGATAGCCTAAGCAGTTCGGTGGGACAAGCTCGTATCGCCATCGACAGCCTTGCCAGCCCCGTCGGGGTGATTGCAGGCCAGTTGCCGCCGCTGGTGTGTGGAACGTTCATCACAGGCGCGGATCCCTTTTATCCAAGAGATCCCAATAATGCCTTGCTCGAAGCACAACTCACCACGATCGGTGGCTGGGTAGGGCCTCGGGTGATCGCGGCCAGTACGCGCTTCACCAACGGAGAAATCAATCAGATCTTCGTGAGCGTAGAGCTCCACCGGCTGGACCGAGATCGACCTGCTTTGGAGGCATTTCTAGATTGGGCGCTCAACACTGCGTTTGAGTGGTGAGAAAAGTAAGGCTAAGAAAAATGATTGCATCAAAGAAGCGTTGACCTGCGCCATGCACTTCCAAGGAGGGTAGAGCCACTTTGTGAAGGAACTATCCCAAAAATGTCTGAGTTCTGTAGGCATAGTTTGGGGAAGGCTGTTTACTTTGTGGGTGAAATGAGGAGTGACTCTTTGGGAAATCGGTGGATGTTGCTGTCCTTGTGGAGCAGGTAAATCTTTTTAAATAGACTTGGTCCTTGATTGGGAGAGAATCTACCAAATGCGTTCTTTTGCTTGACATTCCCAATGATTTTCCCGATACATTGCCATCACGCTTTTTACTACACCTTTTTCCCTTCACGGGGGACGCCATGTGTGCCCCTTACAGAACGATTCTGATCCATGATGCGACTGAGAGTTTCTTCTATTGCACCTTCTCTGACGAAGGATAAACTCCTCGAGATTTTCGAAGAATATGGCGGGGTGGAATCCATTAAGGTATTCCGCACCTTGGACAATGCCTCTGTAGCGCTGGCGCTCATTGAAATGAAGCGCGAACGGGAAGGGGAAGCAGCCCTTGCAGCACTGAATGGACAGTTGATCTCTGGTACGAGACTCAAAGTCGAGTACTCGCAGGACATGGTGCGCCACAGTGGCATCAAGTCAAAAGCAGCGCTGTTGGACGATGAAGAGGAAGAAGAGGAGGAAGAAGAAACTCCCGTGGTGATCTGGAAAGATCCGGCGCTGGTAGGGAAAACCGCCGACGGCGTGGCGGAGGAAGACGCAGACCTCGATTTGGATGAAGATGCAGACCTCGATGATGACGACGAAGAGGATGAGGAGGAGTATGACGACGATGATGAAGACGACGATGACGAGGATGGTGAGCCAAGAAAGATTTCACTGGACGAATTGGACGAAGAAATCTGATCTCATTGAGACCGAAATACAAGACGCAGCCGGGAGATATTTTCCAGCTGCGTCTTTGTTTTTGTAGCCGTGAATTGAATGGCCGAATTGCGTGGAGTTTGCCGTCATTCGCCTGTACTTTTCGCAGCAGGATCACTATTTTTGCCTCAGCGCTCAAGCAAATGGCCTTTTGAAAAGCAGCTGAATCAAGGGCTTATACCAGAACATGGTCCTCATCATCCCTTGGGAATGGAAAGTACCCAGCCAACCCTTCGCATGATCTTAGGACCAGATGCCTAACACACTCAGCCGTTCTTCGATATTTTTCGTCTTGACCACTTGCAGGATGGATCTGCCCATGTGCAACACAATGCATTGATCGGCTCGTCATGTCCGTAATCCGTGGCCGAATCGATCCCGCCGCCTCATTCCAAGAAAACGATCCTTATGAAACGCATCCTTCGCAACACCCTTTTGATCCTCGGTAGCCTTGTGGTCCTGTCGGTCGCCGTGCTCGTGGCCATTCCCCTGTTTTTTGAAGATGACCTCAAAGATCTCTTGCGCCGGGAGCTGAATAAGCAACTGCTCGCCAAGGTGGAATTTGCAGACCTGAACCTGTCCCTTCTGCGGGGCTTTCCTAATGCCTCGATCTCCCTTCTCAACTACTCCGTCGCCAACATCGGAGATTTTGAAGGGGACACCCTTGTGCGGGGAGACAGGGTGAATGTCGTGGTGAACCTGATGAGCATTTTTCGTGGAAAAAACTACGAAGTCAAATCGGTGAGCTTGGAAAATACCCGCGTGGATGTTCATGTGTTGCCAGATGGGCGTGCGAATTACGATATCATGTTGCCGGACAGCGTAGAAGTGCCTGCCGACACCCTTCCTGTTGCCACCTTTCAGCTTGCCCTCAATCGCTACCGACTCAGCGATACGGAACTTCTCTATCGGGACGAATCGCTTCCTTTCATGGCCCATGCTGTGGGGCTTAATCATGAAGGAAGTGGAAATTTTTCTGCTGAAGATTTCCTCCTCAAGACCAATACGACCGCCGAAAAGCTCTTCGTCACTTTTGATGGCGTTGCTTACCTCGAAGGCTTGCCACTTGAGGCCAAGGTGGATTTGGACATCCACACAGGGGAAGTTTTTTCGGTAAACCTTCGCGACAATGAATTTCGCCTGAATCGATTTCCTCTCGCCCTGGCTGGGACAGTGGCGATGCCGGGAGAGGACATCAATATGGATCTTGCTTTTTCCAGCCCGAGTTCTGACTTTGGGACCTTGCTTTCGCTGCTCCCCACCGTGTTCAAGTCGGAAATGGCTGGACTCAAGACCAGCGGCTCGCTCCAGTTCGATGGGGCACTCAAGGGGACTTATAATGAAAACAGTTTTCCCGGATATAGCTTGAATTTGGGCGTACAAGATGGATTTATCCAATATCCAGATCTTCCAGAATCCATCCGCGACATCGGAATTGACCTCTCTGTGAACAACCCCGACGGGGAGGACCCATCGCTTCTGATCGACCTCAAGCGCTTCGAGGCCTTCTTGGGTAACAATCCCATCACTGCCACCCTTCGCCTCGAAAATCTGCTGCGGCCCAGCATGGTCGGCAATGCCAAGGCCAGCCTCAACCTGGCAGAACTTGCGAGCATTTACCCAATTGAAGGCACGAGCCTCGGCGGACGATTTAGCTTAGATGCTGATGTCAACGGTCAATATGACGAGCAAGCAGGTACGTTTCCGCGTGTGGCGGCCACCATGGGCTTGGTGGATGGGTTGATACAATCAAAAGAATACAACACAACCCTCAGCGACTTTGCGCTGGAGGGCAGCCTGAACGATGTCGATGGAAGTCTCCAATCAGCTGTGTTGGACATCTCTCGTTTCCACTTCTTGCTCGACGGTGTGCCGCTTGACGGAACCCTCAAGGTCCAGGATTTTGATGACCCACTTTACGCCCTTTCCGCCAAGGGCGACCTTGATTTGGGTAAAATGTTTCAGCTCTATCCCATCGATAGCATGGAGCTGACCGGAAAGCTCAGCGTCAACGATCTGTATGCAGCGGGTCGCTACTCCGATGTGGAGGCCGAGCGCTACGACCAGCTCAACAATCGGGGCAGTGTCACAATCCAATCTCTCTTTTACCGCGACCTCTGGTACACCCAGCCAGGGATCACCCTGGAGAGTGGGTTGGCCCAGTTCACCCCCCAGCGTCTCTCCTTTCAGGACCTTCGAGGGAAGCTTGGACAAAGCACCTTCTCAGGCAGCGGATACCTGACGAATTACCTGGCGTATTTGCTCATGGGCAGCGAAGAGCTGCAAGGAGATATTCAAATGTCATCACCTTCGCTGAACCTCAACGAGTGGCTGGCTGAGGAAGAAATGGCAAGCACTGGAACCGCTCCCACAGAAGAAGTGCCGCTGGAAGTATATCCCATCCCAGCGGGCTACGACCTCGTGATGAACTTGGACCTCGCGGAAGTGATCTACGACGATCTCACCCTTCAGCGGGTGAAAGGGATGGCAGAAATCAAGGATCAGCAGCTTTTTTTAGAAAATGTAAGCTTCGGGATGTTGGGGGCGAATGTGGTGATGGGAGGCGCGTATGACACCCGGAATTCCAAGCGGGCGGGCTATGATTTTTTCCTGGACATCAAAGACTTGGGTGTCAAAGAAGCATTTCAATATTTCTCCGTAGTGCAAGGCTTTGCACCGGTAGCCAAGGCCATGGAAGGAAAATGCAACTTGGAGGTGGGACTCAAGGGCGGACTAAATCCAGACTTTAGCCCCATTCTAGAAAATCTCGATGCCTTTGGCTTGTTTGAACTTCTCAGCGGCGGGCTTTCCGGTACGCCCCTCACGAGCGCCATTGCGAGCAAAACCAACATTTCCGCCCTCTCGTCCTGGGACTTGAAAGACATCAAAGGAGTTTTTCGCATAGAAGACGGCAAGCTCCATTTCGACCCCATCGACATCAAACTCGGCGATGTCGTCTTGAACCTTGGTGGAGCTCAGAGCCTTCAGGGAGACATTCGCTACACATTGGGTATTGATGCGCCCAGCGGAAGCCTGGGACAGGCAGCGTTTCAATCACTGTCCAGCCTCACAGGCACTACAATCAACCCAGGAGAGCGCGTGCAAGTGAATCTGTTGGTTACGGGTACAGGCAAAGATCCCAAAATCAGCGCTTCCGGAGGTGGCACTGCCTCAGTCCTTGAGGACCAAGCCAAGCAAGCGCTTGAGAATCGGCTGAATGATCAGCTCGGCACCGACATTTCATTGAACAGGGACAGCCTACGCGTACAGGCAGACCAGATGCGACAGCGCACAGAAGATTCGCTGCGGGCTGTTGCTCTTCAAGCCAAGCAGCAAGTACAAGACAGTCTGAAGTCTTTGGCGGATTCGGCGAGGGTTGAGGCGCAGCGCGCCTTGGAGGAAGAGTTGAAGAACCAGGTCGGCGACGAAGTGAACGACAAACTCAAAGACTTGAAAGATAAAATCAAGCTGCCCAAGCGCAAGCCGTAGGGCTAAATTGATTCAGGGGAAAGTAAGATTTTACCAAGAGGAAAAACAGGCTTTTCCCATTAGTCTTGCTGCCATGGTGGAGCGCGCATACACTTTCCTCGTGAGGAACATTCCTGACGTGGGAAGTCGCCTGTATGGGGAGCAGCAGGAAGGACACAATGGTAGATAAAAGGTAGGTTTTTTGCGCTATTTTCCTTACTTTTGAGAGTTGTTGAAGAAAGAACCTACCATTCATAACTAGTTCATAATGAGCGTATTAGGTCAAGAAGACCAGGGCTATACCGCAGGTAACATTCAAGTCTTGGAAGGCATTGAGCACGTGAGAAAGCGCCCTTCCATGTACATCGGAGACATTGGCGAGAGAGGACTCCACCACTTGGTATATGAAGTTGTGGATAATTCGATCGATGAAGCAATGGCTGGCCACGCTTCTGTCATTTCAGTCACTATTCACCATGACAATTCTGTCTCTGTACGGGACGATGGACGTGGGATTCCTGTGGACATTCACTCCAAAGAAAACCTTTCTGCCCTAGAGCTTGTGATGACCCGCCTCGGAGCAGGAGGGAAGTTTGACAAGGACAGCTACAAGGTCTCTGGCGGCCTCCACGGCGTGGGGGTTTCGGTGGTGAATGCCTTGTCCACCAACTGTGAAGTGCTTGTGTTCCGCGACGGCAATATCTACCAGCAAACCTACAACAAAGGAGTTGCCATGGGTCCGGTTGCCATCATTGGCAAGACCACAGAAAGGGGGACCGAAACGCGGTTTTGGCCTGATGGCAGCATTTTTACCTCTACAGAATACAAGTTTGAGACCCTGGCATCGAGGCTTCGTGAGCTCTCCTTTCTGAATCGGGGAATCAAGATTTCTATCACCGACGAGCGCGAACCATTGTCCGACGAGGACAAAAAGAAGCCAGAGAATGAAGGACGTAGCTTCCTTTGCTACCACTTTTTTTCTGAGGGAGGATTGGCAGAATTTGTTCAGTACCTGGACCAAAATCGCCAGCCGCTGCACGAAATTCCCATTCACATTCAGGGAGCGGACAAGGATGGCTCTGTGCCAGTAGAGGTGGCGATTATGTACAACTCTTCCTTCAACGAAAATATTCACTCCTACGTCAACAATATCAACACCCACGAAGGGGGAACTCACGTGTCGGGCTTCAAAAAAGCTCTGACCCGCACCTTAAAGAACTACGCAGAAAACGAAGGTTATCTAAAAAAAGTCAAATTCACCCTGTCGGGCGATGACTTTCGTGAAGGGCTTACTTGTGTGATTTCGGTCAAAGTGGCTGAGCCGCAATTCGAGGGCCAGACCAAGACCAAGCTTGGCAACAGTGAGATCGCAGGGATCGTGGAGTCGATTGTGGCCAAAGAACTGAACTATTTTCTCGAAGAAAACCCCAACGTCTCTCGCAGCATTGTGCAAAAGGTGCTGCTGGCAGCTGAAGCCCGACATGCTGCTAAGAAGGCACGGGAAGCTGTGCAGAAAAAATCCAGCCTTATCAGTGGCGGATTGCCCGGAAAACTTGCCAATTGTTCCTCGCGAAAGCCTGAAGAGTGTGAGCTGTTTTTGGTGGAAGGAGACTCCGCTGGTGGTTCTGCCAAGCAGGCCCGCGACCGGAAATTTCAGGCTATCCTTCCGCTACGCGGAAAAATTCTCAACGTCGAAAAAGCTCACCCCAGTAGGATTTACGAGAACGAAGAGATTCGAAATATTATTCTCGCCCTCGGCGTAAGTGGGCTTGGTCAGGACGAAGAGCTCAATCTCGACAAACTACGCTACCACAAGCTCATCATCATGACCGATGCCGACGTGGATGGCTCTCACATCAGGACCCTTCTCCTCACGCTATTTTATCGAAACATGCTGCCACTCATTGAGGCAGGTCACGTGTTCATCGCCTCGCCACCGCTCTATCTCGTTAAAGTAGGTAAAAAAGAGCGGTATGCATGGTCCGAAGCAGATCGCAAGGCGGCCATTGATGAGCTGGCAAATGGGGACGAGAGCAAGGTCAATATTCAACGGTACAAAGGATTGGGAGAAATGAATCCCGACCAGCTGTGGGACACGACCATGGATCTTACTACCCGCACGCTCCAACGTGTATCTATCGAAAGCGCTGCGGATGCCGACCGATTATTTTCAACCCTCATGGGCGATGATGTCGCTCCACGCAGGGAGTTCATTGAGCGCAACGCCAAGTACGCTAAGATCGACATCTAAGCCTGTTATTCCGGCTTGATGTACTCCGTTGATGCCCTCCATCAGGTAAATTCTCCCTCCATCATGAGCAAAGAGATCATCGTGGCAGAAAGCTGGCCGCACCTGATGGAGGTGCTGTTTCGACAATCCTGGGCAGAGCATCTCAACCGCTACCGCTCAGCCTTCGTGTATAGGGGGTTGGCAGACTTTGATTATCCCCTCACCACGACCCTCAATCGGTTGGGAGAATCACATCTGGAGAAGCATTTGCTTCGGAATTTCATCAAGTACTCCAAAGTCACTACCCACGGTCGCAATATTTGGAATTGGCTGGCCTTGGCGCAGCATCACGGGCTGCCGACGCGACTGCTCGACTGGACTTATTCCCCTTTGGTGGCCCTGCATTTCGCCGTTGCGGAGTTCAATAGTTTTCACAAGGATGGCGTCATCTGGGCCGTGAACTATGTCGATTCGAAGCGATTGCTCCCCGATCAGCTGAAAATTGCGATCGAAGAAGAGGGATCTCATATTTTCACGGCAGAAATGCTCGATCGGGTCGTAGCGACCCTCCCCGATCTTCAAAAATTGAAAAAAGGAGACTACGGGCTGTTTTTCGAACCGCCCTCCATGGATGAGCGAATCGTCAACCAGTATGCGCTTTTCTCCATGATGTCGGACCCCAAGACGGTGATCAGCGATTGGAT
>DAITMB010000113.1:0-16663 GCA_036835375.1 Bacteroidota bacterium | reverse complement strand
GGTCAGAGCAAATCTGATGTAGTTTCAGAGCTGGAGGGACCTCCGTCGGGACCGTCAGAGCCGGACTCATATTTCCCTTTGAGGTCGTCATTCACCGATTTGGCCCACAGTGGAATGCCCGTGAAATAAGAAGCACGTCCGATGAGGTGAGCAGCTACAGGAGCCGTGAGCAGGGTGAAAAGAATAATGGCAACCACCCGGCTCGTGATCGGGGTTTCTGCAAAATAGGCTGCCACAGAGCTGAGAATAAGCCCCACGCCGAGGGTAGCAGCTTTTGTGGTAACTGAAATTCGCAAGTACAAATCAGGCATGCGCAGGATGCCGATTGCAGCAAGCAGCACAAATAAGGCCCCTGCCCCTGACAGGATCATGATGATAATGGTCTTCATTTGCGTTTGATCTCTTTGATATAAAAAGCAAAAGCCACTGTTCCCAGAAAACCGATCAGCGCCATGATCATCGCAATGTCCAGAAAATCTGCCTGATTAGAGAACACACTATAGACACAGATGATGCCGATCGCCGTAGTCACGAGCAATTCGAGCGCCACGACCCGATCCGAGAGGGAAGGCCCCAGCACGAAGCGCACGAAGATCAGCAACGCGCTAAAGGCCAACATGGGCAGGATGACATAGTATAAAAAGTCGGTGATGCTCATCGCAACAATGATAAAAGGCGGCGCTCGAACCCGTTTTTGATGCCACTAATGAATTCTTCCTTGTCCCCGAGATACATGGCGTGGACGTAGAGCACGGTTCGGTCTTCAGAAATGTCGAGGCTGAGGGTGCCCGGAGTGAGCGAAATAAGGTTGGCCAACAAAGTGATTTCGAAATCGGTGCGGACATCCAGCGGCACGCGCACGATGCCTGGAGTCATGAAAAAGGACGGGGTCATGACATCGTAGGCCACTTCAATGTTGGCTTTGATCAATTCCCACAGAAAAAAGAAAAAGAATCCGATGGCCTCAGGTACCACGCGAAAATACCTCCTTTCGTGCTTCTCCCGGTAAATGCGCGTGAGCACCAGAAAGCTCAACACAAACCCCAATACGAAATTGAAGAGCGTGAAGGAACCTGTGAGGGCTACCCAGACGAAGGTGAGGAGGTTATTGAGCAAAAACTGCGTTCTCATACCGAGGTCATTTTTCGAAGACAGTATCGAGATAAGATTGGGGATCGAGCAACTCAGCAGCTACTCGCTCAGCCAACTGTTGCACATATTCGGCACCGAAACTCATGGCGAGCGTGAGTCCACTAAGCAGCAACACGGGCAGCAACAGCATCACCTTGTGTTTGCGTGACAAGGTTGCGAGGCCATTCGAAGGTGCATCATGGGAATTGGGAGAGGGTTTCCAAAAGGCCAGCGCCCACACCCTAGCGAGGATGAAAAGCGTGAGAATGCTGCCGAAAAGAATTGCCCCCACCACGGCGTAGTTTGCAACGGAAACCCCACCCAGCACCAGCGAAATTTTGGGCCAAAAGCCCGAGAGCGGTGGGATACCCGCCAAAGCAAAGATCGGAATGGCCATCAGGAGCGAGAGCTTGGGGTGGCTTTGATACAGGCCGCCGAGGCGATCGATACTCTCCTCCTTGCGAATCTGAAAAATCACTCCGGCCATGAAAAAAATGTTGGTCTTCGCGATGATATCGTGGATGAGGTAAAAAGTCAGTCCTGCCAGCGCCATCTCGTTGAACAAGCCCAGGCCTGCGATCATAAACCCGATGTGGCAAATGATCAGGTAAGAAAAAATCTTGCGCATATTGCGCTGCACCAGGGCACCCACCCCTCCACTCACAATCGTGAGCATCGCCACCCACAGCAGCAAGTTGCTCAGAAATACATCCTCGGTAAACATCAGGCTAAAAATGCGCATCATGGCATAAACGCCGACTTTCGTGAGCAAACCCGCAAATACTGCCGAGACAGCCATAGGCGGAGTGTGGTAGGAGTCTGGCAGCCAGAAATAAAGGGGAAACACCGCCGACTTGATCCCAAATGCGACAAAGAAAAACAGCGCACAGACATACACGATTTGCCGATTTTCGAACTCCATGATCTGCCCCGAAAGCTCGGCCATGTTGAGCGTGCCAAAAAGGCCATACAGGATGCCCAGCCCCGTGAGGAAAATGATCGACGCCAGCATATTTAGCCCAAAATACTTGATGGCTCCGGCCAGCTGTTTCCGCTCGCTGCCCAGCGTAATGAGCACAAAAGAACTAATGATGATCACCTCGAACCACACGTAGAGATTGAAAATATCCCCTGTGAGAAAGGCGCCGCACAGCCCCATCAACAGAAAGTGAAGAATGGGATAAAACCCGTAAGATAGCCTGGCAGGATGCACAGTGGCCGCCGAAAAAATCGAAACAGCAAGTCCTACGATGCCTGTGATGAGCACCAACAGGGCCGCGAGGGCATCCGCGACGAAGGTGATACCGAAAGGCGCTCCCCAATCGCCAGCTTGCACGCTGATCGTGCCGTCGCTCCACACGGTGGCAAATAGCCATAGCCCTAACACCACGTGCAGCACCCCTCCGGCCATGCTGCCCCACTCCTGAACGCGCGGCTTGCGCCACCCAAATAACAGGATCAGCGCGATCAACATTTGACTCAATACAGGGAGCAGAATAATCCAGGTCATGGGCGAAGTGGGTTTTCTAGGGGACTAAGCTGATCCATGTCGTCGGTATCCACCACGTGGTGCACGCGCTTGATGAGGATGATGGCAAATGCTTGTAAGCCAAAACTGATCACGATCGCTGTGAGCACAAGTGCCTGCGGTACCGGGTCGGCATAGGCACCAGAAAAGGTTTGCAATGAGTCGGGGATGATGGGTGGCTTGCCTTTCACGATTCCGCCTAGCAAGAAAATGAGAAGGTTGACGGCATTGCCCAGCAACACAAGACCTAAAATGAGCTTCACCAAGCTGCGCCTCAGGATCATGAATATTCCTGCAGCATAGAGCAACCCGATGATGATAGCCAGGAGTAATTCCATCAGTTACCTTCTGAGATGGTGAACAAAATGGTGAGGGTCACGCCCACTACCACGAGATACACGCCTGCATCGAAAAAGAGAGCCGAGCCTACCATCCCAATCTCGGGAACTGGCTTGCTGAACCAAAGCCCAGTCATGAAGGGCTGTTGGGTGAGAATGATAGGTGCCAAGCCGCTAACAAGCGACAGACTTAACCCCAAGGGCATGAAGAAGCCCGGATGTACGCTGAGGAGCTTACGGGTATCCTCCACCCCGAAAGCCAGCATGTGCAGGGTGAAGGCAGTGGACGCGATAAGTCCACCCACAAAACCGCCACCAGGCAAGTAGTGCCCCCGGAGCAAAATAAAGACTGAGAAGAGTAACAGCAATGGCAACAAATAGATCGTCGCAGTTTGGAGAATGACCGATCTCATACGTGATCGTTTGAGTTTTTTGACAACTTAAGTTTTAACAAGGAATAGACCCCAATCGCCGCAATGGCCAGCACCGTGATTTCTACCAAGGTGTCTGTGCCGCGAAAATCCACCAGAATCACATTCACCACGTTTTTGCCCTTGGCCAGGACGTAGGCATTTTCAGCAAAATAATTGGCCAACTCCCGATTTTTCTCCTCTGCCAGCACTTCAAGCGCCAGCAGCGTCATCATGAGCCCAAAGGTCAAAGCGAGCACGCCGTCGCGCAACTTAGCTCGCAGATTGGTGAGCTTGAGGTAGCGCGGCAATCGATAGAGCACCAGCACAAATAGAATCACCGTGAGCGTGTCGATCGAAAATTGTGTCATCGCCAAATCGGGCGCACTGTAAAACACGAAAATCAAGCTGATGGCAAATCCCACCACCCCCAGCGCAGCCACAGCCACAAGCCTCGACTCGGTGAACACCACAAATCCCGTGGCAACCGCCAAAATCATGAGTACGATGACCTCATAAAATGTGATCTCTGAAAAGGCTCCTTCAGGCACAGTTAATCTCACTCCATTCAACACAGGTAAACCTGCGATGAGGACCAGAAACCCGATAATGATGATAATGTAATAGCGCAGATACCCAGACTGTGACATCTCGGTCCATAGGCGGCTTACCTGCTCAAAGCCGTGCCCCAACTTCATCGTGAGAGAAAGGGGCGAAAATGATTCGAGCCGATCAAGAGTTCGCTCATAAGCATGCTTGGGCTTCAGCAGCCAGTACAGAACCAGGCCACTGCCAATCGTGCCGAGGCTTAGAAACAGCACCGTGTTGAACCCATGCCAAAGCTTGAGGTAAAAATCGAATTCGCCCAGACCGATCCCGGTCAGAATGGGACGGGCAAACGTGGCTTCCACTACACCCGGAAACAGGCCGAAGGCCAGACACAGCAGCCCTAAAAGCAGCGGCGGCCCCCACAACAGCGGTCCCGGACCATGAACCTTGGCAAATTCCTCGGGCAACTTTCCAAGAAACGGCTTTACCCCCACCACATATCCCGCATAAGCCAACAACACTTTGGTGAGCACGGCTGCGGCGGTGAGCCACAGGGCACCTTGGCTCATGTGTAGCGTGGCCTCATAAATCAAGTCCTTGCCCAAAAAGCCCAACGTCGGCGGAACGCCAGCATTGGAAAGTGCTGCCAACATGCCTGCCACAGCCACAGGAATCATCAGGCGGCCCAGCCCCCGCAGTCGAGTCACGTCGCGGGTTCCGGTCTCGTGGTCCAACACTCCTGTCATGAGGAAGAGCGTAGCCTTGTACAGCGCGTGTACCAGAATAAACACCCCCGCAGCGAGCAGGGCTTCTTCTGTGCCCAGCCCAATGAGAAACACCAGTATGCCCAGCGCCGAAATCGTGGTGTAGGCCAAAATGCTCTTGAGATCAGTCCGAAAAAGCGCGTGCCCAGCTGAGTACAGCATCGTGACCCCACCAGCAATCATCAGGCTGTAATGCCACCAAGGATGATCGGCCAGCAGCGGCACCATCCGAAACAGCAAGTACACCCCGGCCTTGACCATGGTGGCCGAGTGCAGATAGGTGGACACGGGTGTGGGTGCCTTCATGGCTCCCGGCAACCAAAAATGAAAGGGAAACTGTGCCGACTTCGTAAACGCGCCGCCGAGCACAAAGAGTAGGATCAGTCCATAGGCTCCGTGTTCGGCAAACACAACATCCGACGCAAGCATCTCCTGCAGCGAGTAAGTACCGGCGATCGACGCCATCATGAGCAATCCGGCAAAGAGAAGCATTCCCCCCAAGCCGGTAACTCCCAGTGCTACAAGTGCCGCCCGGCGCGAGCCCGAATCGTTGTTTTTGTAGCCGATGAGGAAAAAAGAAGTGATGCTCGTGAGCTCCCAAAACAAGAAAAGCGACACCACATTGTCCGACAGAACCAGTCCCAGCATCGCGGCCATGAACATGGAGAGATAGCCGTAAAATCGATCGAGGTAAGGATCTCCTTTGAGGTAAGCACTCGTATAGAGAAACACCAACGACCCGATGCCTGTGATCATGAGCGTGAACAGCATCGACAATCCGTCGAGTCGAAAGCCGAGCACCATCCCCAGGGAAGGTGCCCACTCATATACCCGCGTGACCGTGGCGCCCGAAGCAATCTCCGGCAAAAAGCTGCTGAAGTAGCCAAAAAGGCTCAGGGGAACCACAGAGGCCAGAAGCGAAGCCCGGCCCTTGATCCAGACTCCTACCACTGGCAGTGTCAATGCAAAGAGGAACCCGGCAAGGATGGCAAACAACATGCTGTAGTTGTGATTGAGAGGGATATGACGACCGATGCCCTGCACTAGTCCTGGGACGAAGATGAGCAAAAGGGGCTAACCTTGCAACCCAGACACATGAATGGGGAGAAAATGTGACATTTGGCTACGGGAATATGGGCAACAGAAGGTTGCCACAGTGGCCTCATATGCACTTTCAAGTCAGGCTGTAACGGGCGATTTACCACCCTCGCCTCATCAACTCCTGAATTTCTACCTGATTGAGAACGTCGGTGCAGCTTTCAAAATCGACTGCTTCGATCTTCTTGTCGTAGCGAACTTCGAATGCACTCCGGGTGGATACTTCTTGGATTCTCTGCTTGGCTTCCTCTAACTCTCTCAGTGCGGCATCGATCCACACGTCCTTAGACGCTCTCGAATCTACTGCTTTCAATCGCCTGCATCTTCGTTGCCATCTTTTGACCTTGTCAACTCGAAAGGTTACCTGTGATCGGCGCCGCACCGATTTACTGTCGCGTAAATTTCACTTGTTTTATCCTTTCCCCGTTCAATAGCAAATCTGCGTCTTCGAAGGTAATGCTGTAAAAGTCGACAAGCATTTTGTTGCTGGATACTAGCAACCCGTTGGTCTGGTAATCATTTCGGAAAGTCACCTCATACCACGACCCTAATTGGCTACCCGATGAGGAGGCAGGGATTGCCCTCAGGGCCCTCTCCCAACGTCTCCCTTCCTACCCGGCTGAGCCGCACCTAATCGCTCTTTCACCAATAACTACCGTGCGAATAGCGGTGCCATATATTTATTCGCTCCAAAGATCCAGACTTTCTTCGCTTTCGTATATGAGTAAAACGTTCATTCGTTTTCGTTCTGTAAATGGTGGGAATCCGGGGGGGTTCCCACCATTTTTTTGTACCAGAAGTTACAAAGGAACATTTCGCAGCATGAGATGTTATTTGCGTTTATTGCGTTTTCTAGAGCTGATCTTTTATTCAAGCGATCGACGCAGCAACTTTTTTCACACACTTAGCTCCCCATGTTCATGATGCGGTGGACACTTCTTTTCGTGTTGATTTCTTTGAGCTTCTCGGCGTCAGGGCAGCAGAAAATTTGGGTTTTTTTCACTGATAAAGGCGACCTGAGCGCCTATGAAGTGCAGGATCTCCTCACAGCAGAAGCATTGGCCAATCGTTCGAGACAGGGACTTGGGATTGATGACCGGGACTTTCCTGTAAATCGGCAGTACTTGGAATCGGTGGTCGGCCAAGGAGCGATCCTACGCCAACGCAGTCGCTGGCTCAATGCAATCTCAGTAGAAGCTAGCCCTGAAATTCTGAATCGAATTACCTCATTGCCCTTCGTCCAAGAGATTCGGCCAGTGGCCAGCCTGCGCAAGCCTGCCCCGGTGCTCAGCGGCAATTGCGACACGATGGCCTACCTCGGCACGGCCTATCGACAGCTTGGGATGCTGGGATTGGACGATCTCCATGGGGCAGGCTTCCGGGGGGAAGGTGTCCGAATTGCAGTGTTCGACAATGGGTTTGTAGGAGTGGATTCGCTGCCCGGGTTTGAGCATCTCTTTGAAGAAGGCAGGCTGTTGGGCCAATGGGATTTTGTGGACAGCCGCTCCGAGGTGTTTGAAACGTGTATCCACTGCAAACATGGCACCTATGTGTTTTCTTTGATGGCTGCCAACATGCCCGGCAGACTGATGGGTGGCGCTCCCGGGGCGAGTTACATGCTTTTTCGCACGGAAGACGACTATGGTGAGACCCACCAAGAAGAGGACAACTGGGTGGCTGCGGCTGAAATGGCGGACTCTTTGGGTGCCCAGATTTTTACGACCTCGCTCGGCTATTTTGACTTTGACGAGGGGGAAGGCGACTATACCCGCGATTCACTTGATGGGAACACTACGATCATCACCCGAGCGGCTGACTTGGCAGCTTCACGCGGGATATTGGTGGTGAATAGCGCTGGAAATAACGGATTTAACCACCTTGTGGCACCAGCAGATGGAGATTCTGTGCTGGCTGTTGGTTCGGTGAATGAATGTGAAGAGGTCTCTGGATTTAGCAGCAGAGGGCCTACGGCTGACGGCCGAATCAAGCCGGACCTTGTGGCAATGGGCGAAGGCGCGTATGTGCTCCAGCCTGATGGAACGGTTCGCCAAGGCAACGGCACCAGTTTTTCTTGCCCGCTCATGACCAGCCTCGCCGCTTGCTTGCTCCAGCGATATCCCTACCTGAGCGCTTGGGAGCTCCACCAAGTGCTCATTGCTTCGGGTGACCGAGCGCTGACTCCCGATATGAACTATGGCCATGGCCTTCCCCACGCACGCAGGGTCGAAGCATTGCTACAAGACGGATTCTTGCCCGCTTCTGCCTTCCAGCCCCTTCGCAGTGGCGATTTGCTTGTGTATCCCAATCCCGCCGAACAATTTCTGAGAATTGCCTGGATCTACCCCGTGAGTCCATCCACCTACGAAGTGTCACTGAACGATCTCGCAGGCCGCCGTGTGATGGTCGAGACCCATGCCTTCTCCGATCGGGAGTGGCAAGTGACTCTGCCGCTCGAACTCATTCCGGGCACCTACCTTTTGCAACTCCAGCACAGCGAATTTTCCGATGTGCGTCATTTTCGCAAGGTGGTCATCGCAGAAAGATGACTCTTGGTAATTTTTCACTGGTGCTTTCAGGACCTATCTGCCCCGCATGATCGCGCGTGCATAATTTTCCCAACTCATTTCCCGAGCAGCTTTTTCCACATTGGCCCGGTCGATGGGATGTTCGAGAAAACGAAGCATTTGCGCTGCCATGCTATCAATATTTTCGGGCTCGGCCAGGTAGCCATTGAACCCCGGAGTGACCGTTTCGGGAAAGTGGCCCACATTCGTGGCCAGCACGGGCATGTGAAAATTATAAGCCAATGACTCCACCCCAGATGGCGTAGCCGTGAGATAGTAAGTCAGAATGGCATCGGACACTTGAAAGTAGCGATGCACGTGCTCGTTGGCGACAAATTCATTCACCACGACACAATCTTTTGCGAGGTGGTACTCTTCAATGAGTGCCAGGGGGCGATATGCACGTTCGTCGTCGCTTTTGCGGAGAAACAGGCTTTTAGCAAAGCCAAACAAGGCATTTTTGAGTTGGGTGGACCATTTGGAGTCGTCGAGCGTTTGCCAAAAAGATTCTCCAACAATCAGCAAACTCACGTCCTCGCGCTGTGCGCGCACCTTCGCGAAGGCCGGAATCACGTGATGGAGTCCTTTGTATTTTCTGATGAATCCAAAAAACAGGAAGACATGCTTTCGCAAGCCCATCTCCGCTTTGACGGCCTCCACATCGAAGGCAGGATCAGGTTGGAATAAATTATATACCGGATGAAACAGCTTGATGATGGTCTTGGCTTTTCCTCCGGCCCTTTCGCCCGATTCATTCACTTCAAAGACTTCTTTAGGGAAGGTCGCCTGGAGTTCTTGGGCGGTGGTATAGGCATGGGCAATAAAAGTATCCGCTGCCTGGAGGCCGTATTTGGTGAAGAATTTATCGAGAACACTGGCCTCTTTTTGCACCAGCACATGGACGTCAAAGATGACTTCAATCCCACCATGCCGCCGCAGTCGACGGGCAATCCGACCCATGGGCAAGCCCTGCAAAGCGATGGCCCACTGAAAGATGACGATATCTGGCGCGAGGTCGCGGATCCATCGATACGTATCTTTCCACGTGCCGGGGCTGTTGTAATTCGTGAGGTAAGTAACCTGAATGTCAGTACCTTCCAGAAAGGTCTGGGTAGAGCTTCGATCCACAAAATCGCGTGGAATGATGGCAGGATATTGTTGCGTCCACGACACGATGTGGACCTCCGTGTCGGGCAGTAAATTCAGCGCCTTGGCGAGAGAGGTATTATAATTGGCGATGCCGCCTTTGAACATCGGTCCAGGGCCAAAGCAGACGATTTTGCGGAGCTGAGACATAAAAGGCACTTGTTTTCTGATCTTTGATACGATTTCTCAAAGATCACCAATGATTTCACAACGTGCACAAAGATAGGGGGATGATCCATTTTCACTCTAAACGGGAAGAGAAATCCGGAGCAGGGTAGGACAAGGGACAAGGGATTACGAACCAGGGTGGATGCTGAGTGAGTAGGTGATGTACCAATCTGACCGAGAATCATAGATGTCCGTTGCGATAACTGCCTCATGGTCTATTTAATAAGTGATAATCACCTGGGGATGAGCCGTAATTTCCCTCCTGACTATTTCCTGTTTATTGGTTAAATATTGACATTGCTTGAAACGCTACTTCTTCGCCTTTTTTCGTCTTTTAATGATGCAAAATTTCTGAAGTTAGTTCTCCTTTTTCTCGGAAATGTTCTTTCTGGGAGCCAAGGCGAAGGCTGACAGCCAGAAATGCCCCCGACGACATCGGAAGAGACCTTCGGAAAGGTAACAGGACCAATACTCCATGAGGCGTTGACCTCTCCAAATTTGGAGTTCCATCAGAAGACGAGCCAGCTAAATGATGCCTTCGCCATCCATGGCGAGCAGGATGGATGCATCTTGATCTTCGCGACTCAGAAGGAGAGGGATGTCCTTGGTTTGAGCAGAGATTTCCACATCCTCCAGGTCATCTACCAGCGTTCTCAGGTTTTCAACAATGGTTTTTCGCTTTTCTGGGGCACTCTGAATATTGTCATTGTAAACCTGACCCAATTCCTTCCCATGCCAAATTACTGCAGGAATAAAAGGAATCTGCATCCCTTCTAGTCTTCCAGCGTCTCTGATTTTTATCGATTTTCCATTGTGAATAAACTCATATCCAACGCCATACTGCCGACTGAAATCAACGCGAATCACATTGAATTCGCCCGAGTGATGCCCTATCTCGATATCAATATTTAGCCGACCCTTTCTTGCTAATTTACCTGCATTCACAAAATACCGAAACGGACGATCTTATTGCCCCGACAAACCATGGATTTCTTCCAGTCCCAATCGTGATTCCCACACGCCAAAGCCAAACATTGGATCATCATGCACCAACAACACCTCCCACAGCGAAGTCTTCCCCACATTGTTATCTCCTACAATCAGATTGAACTGACCCATGTGGTCCAGCTCAAGACTTTTGAATTGCTTGAAGTTTGTGAGTTTGAAGGAAGAAATATGCTGAATCTTGTCCATAAAGGTATCATTCCTGTCCTAGGATGAGGATTCTCCGGAGAAAGAATGGCCAATTTCCTCCTCCCATCCTTTGCTACAGAAACCAAAACCGCAGGCACCTCTGACGAAGCACCTGCGATCTGTAATCCATCTTTTCGAGCTACTCCTCTTCCTCTACCAGCCAGCGATCCAGCCATTCGAAAAACACGCGATGCCATAGAAGTCCGTTCTGCGGGCCAAGCACCCAGTGCCCTTCGGTAGGGAAATACAGAAATCGGGAAGGCACGCCCTGCAATTGCGCTGCCTGAAAGGCTTGGATTCCTTCGCTGATCGGCACGCGAAAGTCTTTTTCGCCGTGAATCACCAACATTGGAGCATCCCAGTTGCCTACATATTTATGAGGGGAGTGAATTTCGTAACTGATCTTCGAGTCGCGGTTGGGATTCCAATAGGGGCCGCCTACGTCTTGATTCGCAAAAAACAACTCTTCTGTGGTCCCATACCAGCTCTCTAAATTGAACAATCCACAATGCGAAATGAGCGCCTTGAATCGCTTTTGATGATTTCCGGCAAGCCAATACACTGAGTATCCACCAAAACTCGCACCCACGGCACCGAGGCGATTCTCATCGATAAATGGCTCTTGCTTCATCTCATCAATGGCAGAGAGAAGGTCGCTCATGGCCTGCCCGCCCCAGTCGAGAGAAATATCTTTGTTCCACTGCTGGCCAAAGGAGGGCAATCCGCGGCGGTTGGGTGCCACCACGACGTAGCCATTGGCTGCCATGAGTTGGAAGTTCCAGCGATAAGAAAAAAACTGGCTCACTGTGGACTGTGGACCGCCCTGGCAATAGAGCAAGGCAGGATATTCCTTCGATTCGTCAAAATCTGGCGGATAAATCACCCATGTGAGAATGTCTTCGCCGTCGGTGGCTTTGATCATGCGCTTCTCCACTTTGCCCATTTTGATGGGCGCGAGAATGGCTTGGTTGATTGTCGTGATCGCTGTGAGGCTTCCCTTTGCGTCTGCGCGGAATAGCTCAGAAGGAGCGCTGATCGTAGATCGGTCCACCACAAATCCTTTGCTAGAAGCTACAAATGCATTGATATTGTGATCGCCGGAAGTGATTTGGCGAAACTTTTGATCCTCCACTGTCAATGCACACAACTGAATAGTTCCTTGGATTTCGCTGCTGAAGTACAGCTCTTTGCCATCGCGGCTCCACACTGGATGATTCACATTGAGGTCCAAACTCGAGCTCAGTTCGCGAGGTTGGGTGCCGCCTACCTCCATGATCATCGCGCGGTTGCGATCCGACTCGTACCCCGCCTTCTCCATGCTATTCCACACGATCGACTTCCCGTCCGGAGAAAACACGGGATTCATGTCGTAGCCCGGCATTCCTTCGCTGAGATTCGTGGTGCGTTCGCCCTGAAGATCGTAGAGATAAATGTCGGAGTTGGTACTTTCGGCATACTCCTTTCCGCTGAGCTTCTTGCAGGTGTAAGCAAGGTAATATCCGTCAGGACTCCACGCGATTTGATCCATGCCTCCAAAAGGCTTGAGGGGCGAATCGAAGCGTTCGCCAGCCATGATGTCAAGCGGCTCGCCCGAAAGGACACCATTTGAATATCCAATCAAAAAAATGTGGCTGTAAAACCCATCTTCCCACTCATTCCAGTGGCGATACATCAAGTCGTCGATGATGCGCGCATTGGCTTTGGGCAAATCGGGGTACAATTCTGTGAGGGTAGCGTCGATTTTCACCTCTTGGGTGTAAAGGAGCTTATCGCCAGCGGGCGAATACAAAAAGCCCGTGATTCCTCCTTCGATGTTCGACACCTGCTTGGTATCCGAACCGTCGGGATTCATTTCCCAGAGCTGCACGGAACCGGACTGTGCGGAGAGAAACCCAATTCTAGCCCCATCTGGTCGATATTGGCCGTTGAACTCGCTGCCATTGAAAGCGGTGATTTTGCGTGCCTGGCCACCTTGAGCAGGAATCGTGAATAAGTCGCGATTGCCGCGGTTCTCAGCGATGTCATAGCGAGTCACCCCGTAGAGCACCGTTTCCCCATCGGGAGAAATGGCATCGATCGACACACGGCCCAATTCCCAGAGTTTTTCGGGGCTGAGAGAAGTGTTCTGTGCGAGGAGGGCTAGACTGGATGCGATCAGGAAGCAGCTAAGCGTCAATAATCTTTTCATGTATCAAGTAATTGGAACTGTTGATGGGAAGATGAAGGTCATAAAATAGATTGGGAAATTGATCAAATTGTGGGAGACAGGCAAGTGAGGTCCTTGCTACTGATGGATGCATTCGGGGCAGCCTTTCTTTTTGGAGTCGAGGATTCGATGGCGAATTTTCCTGCCCGTGCCGAAAATATTCCTTTCTTTGATCATGATCATTCTCAATGACCAGCCTTATGCGCACGACGAGGTACCAGCGATGGCTTGGAACCGCAGTTTTCGATATGGGGATGGATTGTTTGAGACCATCCGCGTGTACAAGGGGGTAGCCATTTTACTAGAAGCGCATTTCGAGCGACTATTTCGCGGGATGTTGGCGCTTGGCTACCGTTTTGATCCTGATCATTGGAAATTTCGCATTCGACAAGCCATCCACACCTATTTGCAGCGACAAGAGCTCACGGGGCCTGCTCGCCTACGGCTTCATGTGTGGCGCGAAGGTGGGGGCACCTACCGCCCAGTGACGGACAGCGCTTCCTACCTACTCGAAGGGGCTATCCTGGAGAAAGAATATTTTCGAGAACCGGAGCCCATCACAGTGAGCGATTTTCGTGGGTTCAGCGTCGTCGCGGCTGGAATATCTGGTTTCAAAACGGCCTCTGCACTCCCTTATGTCATTGCTGCGAGGCAAGCACGCGATGCAGGAACAGACGAAGCGTTTTTATTTGACCCGAAGGGCAGAATCGTCGAGGCTTCTGCAGCCAATGTCTTTCAAGTCAAGGGCACGACCTTCATCACACCTCCCCTATCCAGCGGCTGCCTCGACGGCATCATGCGTCGGCAAGTCTTGGCGATGCTGGAACATCTACCTTATACTTTGGTGGAAAGGAGCCTGCGACCTGACGAACTTCGAAAAGCCGATGCTATCTTCCTGACCAATACCGTCCGCGGTATCCAGCCGGTGTGTGCCTATCGAGATCGGTGCTGGAAGGAAGAGAACTGGCAGCAGGTCATATTTCTGCAAAAATCATGGCTAAATTTGGTAGAATCGCTTACATGAAACTCATATTTCCCCAACATAAGCGGGTAAGACGCGGTTTGTAAAAATATTTGAAGCAAATGGAAAGCAGCAAAGCAAAAGACTGGAAATGGTCACTTATCGGGGTCATCAGCCACTTGGGCTTGACAATAGCGAGGTAAGATTGGCGAATAGTGGTTTAGCGAAGGGCAAACATCTTCTATCCTGATTTGTAATAATTCCTGCAAATTTCATTGAAAAATCCTAACTTTACTTAACGACACATCGATAATGGCGAAGGGAAAATCCAGCAAAGGCGGTATCGTATATTCAACTAACCCGAACTATTCCAAGGATCGGTCAGATACGCCACATGCGATAACTCTTTCCCCTGATCGTCAAGACCTCCGCATTCACCTCGATCGCCTCAAAGGAAATAAGCTCTCTACCCGAATCACCGGATTTGTGGGGAGTGACGAGGATCTGACAGAGCTCGGCAAAATCCTCAAAAGCCATTGTGGGGTCGGTGGCACAGCCAAAGAAAACATCATCCTCTTACAAGGCGATGTTCGCCCCAAAGTCGAACTTCGCCTCACAGCCCTCGGGTACCGACACAAACGATCTGGCGGTTGATTCCGCTTTTTTACCCACGTGACCACTCGGATGTTTCAATTCTTGCTTGCTTATGAAACGAATGCTACTTCAAACGGGAATCTACCTGAGTCTGATTCTCTTCTTGGTAGGAAGCCATCTTCCGGCCTCCGCCCAGATAACTTACACGACTGGGTCCCCCTTTAATCAGTATGTGGAAAACCTAGCGGGGCCTGGCGTGACCATCAGCAACATTGGCATTGTCTGCGACACGGCCGCTGCAACGGTCCCACTCCCCATCATGGGCGGCTTTAATGCTGCACTGACTACCCTTGGGCTTACCTCTGGCCTCATCATGACCAGTGGGTCCTTCCTTTCCCCGGGTGATCCTCAGCTTGGTGCTTTGCTAGGGGTCAACACCAACAATGCTTGTGCTACCACCTTTAATTTTGAGGCATCTTGCGATACCGTCACGTTTAGATTCGTTTTTGGATCTGATGAATACCCTACTTTCGTGGGGTCGGTCTTCAATGATGGTATTGCAGCTTGGATCACTGGGCCCGGATTTGCGGGACCTACCAATGTAGCCTTGGTCCCCAGCACACCACCCACCTTTGTCTCGATCAACACCGTGAATGCTGGCTTCAATAATGCCTTCTTCATAAACAATGCGGCAGGTGTAAGTCCCTTTGATTACAACGGCCAGACAGTTGTTCTTACAGCTCGAATGATCGTGCAGCCTTGCCAAATATATTCCCTGAAGATCGCCATCGCTGATGGAACTGATACAGGCATCAACTCAGGTGTGCTGGTTGAAGCACTTACCTGCGGCATCGAGCCTCCAGGCGTCATCGCTCGTAACCCAGTCAACCCGAATAACCCCACGGCAGTGGAAGGCTGTGTAAATGGCATGTTTACGTTTTTTCGCTCCGAGCCCATTAATCAGGCACAGACTATCAAATTTAACGTTTTTGGTACAGCTACACCGGGTGCAGACTACGTCATTTTTCCGGACAGCGTCGTCATTCCTGCTGGTCAAGATTCTTTCAATCTGATCGTGACTATCATTGACGATTTGATACCAGAGCCGGACGAGACACTCATCCTCGCCTTGGATGCCCTCAGCTGCCTCGGCGATACGGCGATTCTCACCATCACTGATCCTTTTGAGGCCGACGCAGGACCCGACCAGTCCGCTTGCTCAGGAGATGTGGTCATATTAGGAGGGCCTGCAGTACCGGGGGTGACCTATTCCTGGGCTTCGGGCCTGGGATTTCAGGGGCCTGCCAATTCGCCCAATCCGACAGCTTCCTTCTCAACACCAGTCAGTTCGACCTTTACCTATACTCTCACCGCGACAGATCCCAATGGGTGCTCTGATACTGATGTGGCGTCTGTCACTTTCGTCGCTAAGCCACAAGCTGCCTTCAACATGCCGGCGAATGTCTGTTTGGGTGACCCGGTTACAGTGGTATTCACTCAGATCCAAAAACCCGGGTATCAATACATCTGGAACTTTGGCGTGGGAGCCAGTATTTCTGGCCAAGGCCCAGGGCCTTACACCGTCACTTGGAATCAGCCCGGAATCAAGACGGTCACTGTCACCGTCCAAGAGGGTAATTGCTTCTCCAATGTGGCCGTAAGGACCATCAGCGTCAATCCGATTCCTACTTCTCTCTTCTCCATTACGCCACAAATCTGCGCGTTTCAACCCGCGCTGCTGAGCTTCACTGGCAATGCGAGCACCACTGCAACATTCAATTGGGATACCGGAGGAGGTTCTCCTGCCAATCCTGCTGGGATTGGCCCGCACAACGTGACCTGGACCACGCCCGGAACCAAGACCTTGAGCCTTCAGGTGAATGACAAAGGCTGTCTCAGCCCTATCACGACCCAGACTACTACGGTCTTCCCAGTGCCAGAATCAGATTTCATCTTACCTGCCTCCGTGTGTCAAGACGACCCTGTCCAGATCACTTATAATTCTTCCGCCT